>NZ_JAYFES010000100.1:0-87042 GCF_055795045.1 Pseudanabaena sp. PCC 9330
TGGCGGTGTTAGAGACCGATGAGGCCTCCGGCACCGCTGAAACCGGGCTGTATTTCCGCATGTGCGTTCGCAACCTGTTTGTGGACTTGGGCTGCACCCCCTACTTCATCGGCCCCATTCCCTGGCTGCCGGTGCAGGAAGAGGGCATGATTTTCTTGGGTCAAATCAAGGAAGGCCTTTCGACCACCGATTCAGCCGCAGCCGCTACGGCGAAAGGGATTGACCCGCAGACCGGAGAACCCAAACCCACCCCAGTCCCAGCCCCAGCGACCAGGGCTTCAGGCTCTCCAGGTACTTCCACGGGACGATTCATTTACCCCGCACCTGGCTATGGCATCACCAGCAGTTTTGGCTATCGCACTCACCCAATCCATGGCGATCGCCGTCTCCATAGCGGCACCGATTTTGGCACCCCCACCGGCACCATTATTCGAGCAACTGACGGCGGGCAGGTCACCTTCGCGGGCATCAGCGGCTCCCTCACCAGCGGCTACGGCAGGCTCGTCATCGTCAACCACGGCGGTGGCGTAGAGAGCTACTACGCCCATCTTCAAGGCTTTTTTGTGCAAGCGGGCGACATCATCGCCCAGGGAGATCCGGTCGGTCGTGCCAACAGTAGCGGCTGGTCAACAGGGCCACATTTGCACTTTGAGGTGCGCCAGAACGGTCAGCCCCAGAACCCTATGAACTATCTCAGTTAAGGAGTGTAGCGATGAGACTTAACCGTACTGTCTTCGCTGGTTTAGCAGGCCTCTGCCTCCTGCTTATCGGTCTAATCTCTGTCGTGGGCCTCAATCTGGCTCGGGCGTCAGACCCCATTCCAGAGGCGGTCTACGACTGCCTGCCTCTCCAGACCCAAGCTACAAAACTCTGGGGCCTGGTTGAGACAGCCTCCGGCAGCTACCTCCTGATCGGGGCCGGTGAAGGCGAGACCTACCAGGAAGTACTGATTTACCTGGACGATCAAGCCGCCTGCCGGTCTCTACTGCCGGAGGATGACCCGGTGCTCAGTCACTATATCCCCCTGAACTTGGCCCGTGAGTTAGCCCTCCAGCGCTACACCCAAGTGCTGCAAGAACAGGGCGGACGCGACGCTTACCAGCAGCAGTTGACCGAGTATCTGACGGCGGCACCCGAGGGCACCCGCAGTCAGTTTCCTGAGGAATACCTCTGGGCGCTGGAGCAACTGGGCATTGAGCTACCGCCCAATAGCTATGAGGTGCTGCGCTGATGCGTTACACCACCGAACAATCCTCAATTCTGGGGCAGGCGGATTCCACCTCTACTCAGTCAATCTCTCAGCTGGTGACCTCGCTCCAGTCTCGCCAGGGGCTCACCCTGCTGGGCTGTGCGGTACTGATTGCTGCCTTCTCCCTCATGAGCCAAGGCAAGAAAGGTAAGCTCGCCACCAGTCGCTTTGGTGGCAGCCCAGAAAAATCCGCCGCCCGCAAGCGAGCGGTACGGCAGATTCAGGAGCGCAAACGCAACGCAGTTTCCCTCTACATTGGCAAGCCTACCCGCAAGCAAGATGCCCGATCCCTATACCTGCCTGACCTTCAACGGGGCATCGCCGTTTGTGGTGGGCCAGGCTCCGGCAAAACCTTTAGCGTCATTGACCCACTGATTCGCTCGGCTCTCGACCAGGGTCTACCGGTGGCGATGTACGACTTCAAGTACCCGACTCAAAGTGCTCGCCATGCCGCCTACGCCGCCAAGCTGGGCTACGACGTGCGGGTGCTGGCCCCCGGCTTTCCCGAGTCCGAGGTGTGCAACCCCATCGACTTTCTGCGCAGCGAGTCCGATGCCGAGATGGCGCGGCAAATAGCTACGGTGCTCAACAAAAACTTTCGGCTGATGACCCAGAGCAGCGAAGACGGCTTCTTCGCCGCCGCAGGCGATCAGCTGACAGAGGCCCTGCTGATGCTGGCCAAGTCCACCCCGTACCCCGACATCATGACCGCCCAGGCGGTGCTTGGGCTGACCAACCTGGGCAATCGGGTAGCAGCGGCTCAAGGCATGAACAGCTGGATTCGAGTGTCTTTCAACCAGTTGATTGGGGTGAAAGATGCCGAGAAAACCGCCAGCGGCATTGTTGGCAGCGCCAGCGAGACCTTTACCCGCTTTATGAAAGAAGGGGTGTTGGGGGCCTTCTGTGGTCAAACCTCTATCCCCCTCGATTTAACCGGCAAGCAGCTGCTGATTCTGGGGATGGATCGGGAGCGACGGGATGTGGTGGGGCCGCTGGTAGCAACGGTGCTGCACATGCTGGTCACCCGCAATGTGGCCCAGCGTCGCCAAGATCCGCTGATTGTCGCCATTGACGAGTTGCCCACCCTTTACTTACCCACCCTGGTGCAGTGGCTGAATGAGAACCGGGAGGACGGGCTGGCGGTCATCCTTGGCTTTCAAAACCTGGTGCAGCTAGAGAAAACCTACGGTCGCGAGCTGGCTCGCGCCATCTTGGGAGCCTGTGCCACCAAGGCGGTCTTCAACCCCCAAGAATACGAAGCGGCCCGCATGTTCTCAGACTTTCTGGGGGATGAGGAAATCAAGCACAAGCAAAAGTCGCGCAATCGGGGCGGCGGCAAATCCAGCACCACCATCTCTGACCAGGAGCGCACCCGCAAGCTGTTTGAGCCCAGCCAGTTTCTCCGCCTGCCGCCGGGGAAATGCATCTTGATCAATCCCGGCTTTACCTCCCGAGGGGAAGCCGCGATTCCTATCCAGCAGGCGATCAAGATTCCTAAGGCCGATGTGCAGGCCAGCGAAGGCAGCGAAGCCCTGTGGGCCAAAATTCACGCTCGACTGGTGCGCCGCAGCCCGCAGCGGATGCCCACTGCCGCTGATTTAGAAAAGCGACGACAGATGGTAGAAGCGATGTTGCCGGAGCCCCAGGCCCCGGTCAATTCGGCCTACCCCGACCCCGCTGGCCTAATCGATAAGTACAGCAGTTTGCTCTAGGAGAAACCCGATGACAACAACGATTCAATCCCCCGATCTCATGCTGGCCCAAACTCTGCGAGCCAAGCTGCCCGTGGATACGGTTACCGCCCTACTGGCTTACCCCAACATCGCCGCTGATCTGGCGTTGGTGCTGGATCAGCCGCCTTTGGGTGTGGACTACGTGCCCCGCGAGATTGAGGTGCTGTACGACGATGTGACGGTTTTGCATTGGCGGGATGGCCGGATTCAAGCTCAGTGCGCCGATGTAGAGATCGACTACACGCCAACCCTGGTGGAGTGGCTAATCGATGGCGACACCGCCTACTTTTCGGTTCAAGGGCTGGAGGTGATTAACCGCATCAAAACCCTGCCCCTGATGGAGTTAGAAAGCCTAGACCCCCTCAAGGAGGAATCATGCAAGCTGTAGTGAACCCCGGAGAAGCCAAACAGATCGAGCAGGATTATGCTCACACTACCCTGGCCTCTAGTGAAATGGCAGCGGCCACGGCTCAATCGACCGCCGAGGCCGTACAGGCCTTTATTCAGATGCTGCGCGAGCGACTCCAGGCGGCTCGGCAAAAGGAGCAAGACTCTGAGAGTAATACCCCGGATGCTCAACTCGATGATGTTGTGGATCTGCCCCAATCCGCCGCTGAGCCCATCGAGATTAAGATGGGCCGCGAGATTGTCTACCGTGAGGGCTATGCCGATAAAGACCCCGTCAATAAGCTCAACGCCAATACGCTAAAGCTGCTCCAGGCGGCGGTAGATGCGCCCCCGCAGGCGGGCGCTGAGGCAACAACCGGAGCCAAAGGGACGATCAATATCAAGGCTGGAGATGAACTGGTTTATCGGATGAGCAAGGGGGCGGTTGAGACCAACCGGCTAGAGCCTGAGCCAGTTGATCAAGCGGAAGTGTCTTTCCCTGGGGGCGTCCGGGAGGCGTCAACGGTAGAAGATTCCAAAGCAGAAGCCGCTACAAAACCTGAACCCAAGGAAACCCCGGCCCTTGCCATAGCTGAGGATTCCCGATCAGCAGATGAGACCGTGCCCTCTGTCTCTGTCCCTGTCCCTGTGTCTGTGTCCCTCGCAAAAGCAGCCACGGAACCTGAGTTCGAAGAAACTCCAGCCCTTGTGACGGCTGTAGTGCCAGAGCAACAACCACCCGCTAGCCAGCCTGCACCCACCCGAGTTGCAGCTCATCTGGCCATGGCCTCACCCAAGGTGGTTTCCATCCTCGACGTGATGGAGCGCCAGAACCAGCAGGTGGTGGAAAAAGCCACCCAGAAATGGATGCAGCAGACCACTCGGGTGATGCGGCGCTCGTCTCAGCAGTTGACTGAACGAGTGGTGGCCCTGGCGGCGAATATCCGCAGTCGGCAGGTCGCCTCTACGGCGGTGGATTTGCTTCAGAAGTACGGTACTGCCTACAGCCCTGGTCGAGGCTTCTACGTGGCTGAGAACTACGTGGTCAGCTCTAAGGGCCGCATGGTCAACGTCTCAGACCGCGAAGGCATCGAGTTAATGACGGCTCGAAAAACTCGCTGGGGGTTGGACATCCTCAAAAACGACATGGTGGCCTCCCAAGAGGCCGACTTCATGAAAGCCCGCCAGCAAATTCAGATTCAGGGGGTGGATGGTCTGTCCCCAGAGCCCCCCATGCGGGTACGGCAACTGGGCAACCTCGCGCCAGCGGGCGACATGGGCATAACCCGCGATCTCACTGCCCTGGCCCTGGCGAAAACCGCCCGCAAACTGCTCGATGTCACCGGCAGTCGCCCCAACGTGCAGGGCAAGCGAGTCTTCCAAGGGGGCAGTCAGTATCGGATTGAGGAGACCCCCAACAGCCTGAAAATTCAGGCGGGTGAGAGGGGGCAGATTCTCAGCATTGACAACGGCAAAATCAAGTCTGATCTCACGTCTAAGGATGTGGCCTATTTCCGGTTCATTGACCGGGAACTCAGCCAGGATTTACAGCGGCACCAACCGGCGACAGTGACACCTCTGAACAGCCGACAACGCAGCCGCGCCGTGGGCATGGCCATGGGTGAGTAGGAATGGCAGAAGACGCCCAACAGCAGCTGGTGAACCATTTCACTACCCACTTTCTGGAGGGTGAAGGGTTTACGACGATTACCGCCGCCCGGCAACAGGCGGCGCTGGTGTTGGGCACACCGGTCAACCCCGGCACGGCGCTGGCGAAGCAGGTGGATGAAGCGGTGGAGGGGGCGGTGGTGCGAGCGGCCCAGGGGATCCTCCAAGCCTCGGCGACAACTCACGACACCTATGATCGGCTGATCGATCTACATGATCGCCAGCCAGCCCTGAATGTCCGCTCCTCCACCAGCGTGTTGCAGCAGGCCTACAGCACGCCGATTCCCCTCGCGTTTTTGGCCTCTACCCTGGCGGGCATTACCCCTGACACCACCGTCTACGAACCCTCGGCTGGGCACGGCGCATTGCTGGTGGGAACTGACCCCATCCAGGTCACCGTCAATGAACTCAATCCAGATCGCGCCGCTGACCTGCGGGCTCAGGGGTACCGCGTCACGGAGCATGACGCGGCGGAGTATCAGCCAGAGCGTCTGCATGACGTGGTGATTGCCAACCCACCCTTTGGCGTGGTGCGAGATGCTCAGGGGCAGCGTAAGCGATTCAGGTTGCCCGGCAACCTGCGGGGGACAACCCAGATTGATCAGGCGATCTCGTTCCAAGCTCTAGGGGCGATGAAGGACGATGGTCGCGCCGTGCTAATTCTGGGCGGCAAGCTGGGGGTGGATGAAGAGCTGCGGTCTGAGCGCTACAACACCCTGGAAAGTCGAGGCTTCTTTTATGCCCTGTACCAGCAGTACGCCGTTACCCAACACATTTCCATTTGGGGTGACCTGTACCGCAAACAGGGCGCGGGTTTTCCGATTGATCTGATTGTGATCGAAGGTCGGGGACGGTCTGAACGTCCGTTACCGGCTGCTGATGTCCCGGTTATCTACAAGTCGTTTGCTGAACTTAAGGAGTTGATTCCCCATGAACCTACCCACCACGCCCGTTTCACCCTGGACGTACCCGTTCATGAGCAGCCAGTATCCCAGCTTTCCCAACCTCTGGACGCTGGAGGGCCTGGGAACGCTATTCATCGTCAAAGTGCCACCAGCGCTAGAGCAGCTGAGCAAATCGACTTACCTACAGCTGATTCAAACTCGGTTGGACAGAATGATTCAGACCTCCGTCTCGGAAACCTCCCAAATCGAGACGCAACAAGGGCTGGCCACCACCCTCAGCGAATTGGACTGGGCTCAGGAGATTCCGATACTGGAGCCGGACGACGACCCAGACTTCGCTCTAGAGTATTGGCGGCAGCAGTGGGCAGAGACCTTGATTCGGAGCAACTGGCGGTTTCAGGAACGACTCGGCTATTACGGGGGGATCTTTCCGGTAACGCCCGTCACCCCCAGCTATCCGGACTATCTGGATTGGATCAGCCTCCACGACGAGACCACGCTAGAGGCGTGGCTGGCCGAACTGAGCCTGTAAAACCTCACTCAGAACTCACCATGAATACTCCTCTTTCAACCGGCGAGGCTGTGGCACCGTCGGCAGACACGTATGATGTCCAGCCCCGGCAAGTGGCCTATGTGCCCAAAAGTAACGGCTTTTCAACTCAGACCCTGATTCCCTTCAATATGGCCAGTGCGGCCCAGCAGGCGCTGGAGCACTTCGAGCATCACCACGGCGACATTGATGAGTACCTGTCCACCCGACTGGGCTATGGTTCTGTGTCCGAACTCCACGGCTACTTCAGCGCTGAACAGGTCGATGCCTCGGCCCTGGCGATCAGCAACATTGAGCGGGGGGCGGGGTTCATCACGGGCGACCAGACCGGCATCGGCAAGGGCCGCATCTGTGCCAGCATCATGCGTTACGCCCAGCAGCAGGGCAAGATTGCGCTGTTCATCACCAAGGACAAACCGCTCTATGCCGACATGATGCGGGATGTGGGGGATATCGGGATGCGGCGGTTTACGCCCTTCATTACCGATAGCGGCACCGAGATTCCCTTGGCCAATGGCGCGGCATTGAAGACCGCTGGGGCTGCCAAGCAGCAGGCGGAAATGCAGGGGATGATTCAGCAGGGCAATCTGGGCCGCTACAGTGCCGTGTTTACCACCTACAGCCAGCTTCAGACGGTAGGAAAGAAAGAACCTCTGCGCCGCACCTTCCTGAGGCGGATGGCTCCCAATGCCATCTTGATTCTCGATGAGGCCCACCAGGCGGGGGGCAGCAAGGGCGGATGGAAAGAGGCAGGGCCACCGGATCGGGCGGATTTTGTGCGGGAGTTAATCGATCTGTCGTCCGGGGTGTTCTATTCCTCGGCCACTTACGCTAAACGGGCCGATGTGATGGATCTCTATGCCCGGCGCACCGACCTGAGGCTAGGGGTCAGCAGTATGACGGCGCTGGAGAACATCCTGACGCGGGGTGGGGTGCCACTCCAGCAGATTGTCGCCAGTAAGTTTGTCGCCTCCGGGCAAATGCTGCGGCGGGAGCGCTCCTATGAGGGGATTTCGTTTCAGGCTAAGACTGTGCCGGTAGATCGGATGGTGGCGGACGACTTCTCGGCAGCGATGCGGGCCATTAAGGATTTTGACCGGGCCAAGCAGAAGGCGGTCAAGGCGATCAGTAATGAGGCCAAGGCGGAAGCGAAGGCCCTGAAGCAGGATGGGGCGATTGGCGAGGTGGGAGCCAGGAGTACCAACTTCACCTCGCTGATGCACAACTGCATTGAGCAGGGATTGCTGGCCCAAAAGGCGGATGCGACGGTGGAGGAAGCTATTGCGGCGCTGAACCGAGGTGAAAAGCCCGTAATTACGGTGGCTAACACCATGGGCAGCTTCATCGAGGCCTATGCCGAGTCTCAGGACTTGTCGCCGGGGGATGTGATGAGCCTCTCCTTTGGGGATCTACTGGAACGGTATTTGGAGCGATCCAGGGACGTGGTGGTGACAGACTACCGGGGCCACTCCACTCGGCTACGCCTCAGCGATGATCAACTCGGAGCCGATGCCGTTCTGGCCTACGAGGAAGCCTTGGACTGTATTCGCGAGTCCGACTTCAGCGGCATTCCCATTAGCCCGATTGACTACATTGAGCAGCAGCTAGAGCGGGCAGGCTACCAGGTTACCGAAGTCACTGGGCGGACGGCGGGCATTGAGTATGGGGCTGATGGCACCATGGCCTACAAGGTTCGACTGGGGGAGGAAACCACAGCCAAGGGCAGGATCGATGCGGTGGCCCGCTTCAACGCCGGGGATGCTGATGTTATTCTGCTCAACTGCTCGGGCTCGACCGGCATCTCGCTGCACGCCTCGGAGAAGTTTGCTGACCAGCGGCCTCGCCACATGATTGTGGCCCAGGCGGAGCGGGACATCAATGTGTTCATGCAGATGCTGGGACGGGTGCATCGTACCGGGCAGGTAGCGCTGCCCGCCTACACGCTGTTGATGGGCGACCTTCCAGCTGAAAAACGACCGGGGGCGATCCTCTGTCGCAAGATGGCTAGTCTGAATGCCAACACCACGGCGGCGCGGGAAACCGATATCTCGCTGAACACGGTAGTGGATTTTATGAATCCCTACGGGGAGCAGGTGGTGACGGAGTTGCTGGCCGATGACCCAGAACTCAATGCCAAGCTAGATTTTCCTGCTGCCAAGGCCGAAAACGATGCCTCCGATATTGCCCTAATCAAGAGGGTGACGGGTCGGATTCCGCTGTTGCCCATTGCTGAACAAGAGGCGGTCTACAGCCTGATCGAGTCGGAGTACTGCGACCTGGTGGATCAGGCGCGGGCGATGGGGGAGAACATTCTGGAGGCAGATCAGCTAGATTTGGACGCTCGGCCCTTGGCGCGGATGGAGGTGATGGCCGATGACAGTGAGACCGCGAGCGAGTTCACGGGGCCAGTGTATCTGGAGCTGGTGGAGGCCAAGAGTGAGAGCAAGCCGCTGACCCAGCTCCAGGCGATCAATGTGGTGCGGGAGTCGGTGGGGTTGGCAGAGGTGAATTCGGTAGAAGCCCACGACTCAGATACTCTGGCCACCCAGGCGAGGCAGCAGGTGGCGGTGACCATTACCGAGTTGGAAACGCAGACGAACCAGTATCGGCAGGCGGCAGTGGCCCAAAAGCAAGACAGCAAGGCGATTGAGAAGCTGAATGACCGCATTGAGCAGCAGTTCACGCATGTCTCCAGTGTGCTGGAAACCTTTGTACCAGGGACACCACTGCGGTTGGTGACTCCGGCCAGTAAGACGATTCTCTATGGCGTGGTTGCCGGGGCCGATGCCAAGAAGCGAGCCGGAAGTCCAGCGGCACCGAACCGTTGGAAACTCAGGATTCTGGTTGCCGATTCGGCGCGACAGATTACGGTGCCTTTTTCCAAGTTCAACACGGGGAGAAGCGGATCACTCGATGCCACGGTGCAAACCGAGGACTGGTTCGGCAATAGCGTCTACTCGCTGTTCGACATGCAGCAGGAGGCAGGGCGGGTCAACCGGCAGATTTTCACGGGCAACCTGATCAAGGCGTTTGAGAAATACTCTAACGGCAAGTTGGTGAACTACACCGACTACCGGGGCGAGGTCTGCCAGGGGCTGATCATGCCCAAGGGCTTTGATATTGAGTCGGAGCTGACTAAGGAGCCGGTAGCCTTCAAGGAGCCGCAGCAAGTGTTTAGGTTCCTGACAGATTTGACCAACCGACAGGGGACGGTGAAGACCCTCGATGAGTTGTTGCTGCTGAAGCCTCAGCAGGCGGGGGACGGGTTTATTTTGCAAGCGCCGAAATCGAAAGAGTCGGGCGGGCGGTACTACCTGGATGAGGAACTAATTGCGGCGGCGGGGTCGGATTTTTATTCGGTAGCCGATCGCATGGAAGTCGTCATTCCCCCAGAACGGCTGGAGCGGGTGCTGGGAGTGGTGATGCAGCAGCGGAATTACACGCTGGCGGCGTTTGAGTTTAAGGACGTGGCGCGGCAGTTGATGGGGGTGTCGCTACCAACCTTGGAGAAGGTGGAGGTGGAAGTAGTGAAACCCCCGGTTGTTGCTCAGCCGGTTGCGCCCGCGATCTCAAATCAACCCAGGCCAGAGCCCGCCGTGGAAAGGCCTACGGTTAAAACTTCGGTGTCCCCAACCGTACCCAATCAACCCCCAATGGGCCAACTGGAGAAGCGGATTCTACGCTTTTTGAGGAATGCGGGGATTGAGCAAGAGGTAATGACCTCCCAAGAGTTTCACCTGCGGATCGAGAATGAGCCCTTCATTCCCCTGGTGGTGGAGCGGCAGGGGGATGAGTTGTACCTGACCCACTACTTGATCCAAAACGGGGATATGTTCATCGACTCGGAGATGGTATTTCGGGTGCGGGGCGAGGGGCAGATTGAGTTTAAGGAGACGGCGGTGCAGAGCCTGCGGGGTGGGGAATCGCGGCTGCCCGACCGCGCCTTTGCCCAAGTCTTTTCCAAAAACATTGTGCAGCAGGGATTTGCAGAAGCCGCTAAGGCCCAGCTTCAGGCGCAAGCAGCGCCCGAGGTAGAGGGGGTGTCTCCGCAAGAACCGGAGGATGAGCGATCGCGGATGCCGAGTGATATGAGGCAATATTTGGAGGTAAAAGAGCAGTATCCCGATGCGATCGTGCTGGTGAAGTCGCCAGATGACCGGTTTTATGAGGCGTTTTTTGAGGGGGCTCGGCCCCTGATCGAGCATCTGGAGATGATTGGCACCAGCATGGAGTCTGGGGTGAAGGAACTCGGACGGGTACGAGTGGCAGGGTTCCCGGTCGAGAGTTTGCACAAGTACTTGGACAGGTTGACCCGGCAGGGGGAGGTGGTTATTGCCGAAGGGGAGGGGGCGATCGCCCTTCACCCCCATCAACTCCCCGAACCAACAGCCATAGAAGAACCAGCTCAAGCTCCAGTTGAGCCGATTCCCCAACCCCAGATCCAACCACCAGCGTCTAAGGAGCCTGAATTTCAGATACAAAATCTGTTTGATCTCGACCAGTTCAATGGAGCACACCAAAATGGACATAGGGAGCGGCAGACCACCGATCCAGCCTGGACTGACTCGGCGGAAGAACCTCAACCAACTGCCCCATCATCCGAGGTGAATGTAGATCCGCCGACACAACCCTTGCCTACCCCTACGGTTCAAGAAGTAGCTGACCAGGGGCAACAGGTAAATGAGGTAGTGCCAGAGTCACCCGAACCGTTGCCGCATACCGCTCTAGACACCTTGCGTGACTGGTACCGTGCTGCCCGCGATTTAGGCTATGACCCGCTGCACCTGGAGCAGATCAAGCAACTAGGCCTTTCGGCCAAGCAAGCCAATGGCAACGGTTTTGGCCTCGCGCCAAACCTCCAGCAAAAGATGGCTCAAGATCTAGCCCAATATCAGGCGTTGCAGCAACGGGGAGAATACGTGGCTCAAGCTTCCCAAAAAATCTTGTCGGTGATCGGGCAGACCCGAGGCCCCCATACTCAATTTCGCGGCAAGGTTTATGAATTGAAGCAGACCGCCGACCGACTGACCGTCCGCCGAGTGACTCCTCAGCCCCAGACCATTTTGGAAATCGCCCAGGGGAAAATTCAGCGCACAGTGGTGACGGCTGAAGACTGTCAGCGGTTTCAGCGATTTGTGCAGCGCCTAGAATCAGACCGTGTTCCCACCCCGACCTCAGCAGGACTTGAACGATGATGACCCTGACCCCCTTACCCGCAGACTATCGCCCCCAGTCCATCGTGATTTTGTGCGATGGGCAAAAAGCCGTGCATGTAGAAGGCAATGAAATGCAGCTCGATGTGGAGTGGACGGCGGAGCGCGAACCCGAGCGCCTGGAGATGTTTTGGGATGGGATATTGGTCTACGCCCTGGTGAACCAGCAGCTCACAGTCAACCGTCTGGAACTGGTCACGGGCGCTGTCCACCCCATGGAATGGATCTTTCAAACCCCAGGGGGTCAAGTCGATGAACCCAGCCCTTCGCGCCACACTTGATTGGCTCCAGGGTCTTGGGCTGCCGCCGCTGCCCGTTGCCCCAGCCCAAGACCCGACGCGCTACCCAGCCCGAGATCGCGGTGGTAGTCTGAAGCGCGATAAAGACGGAGTTCTGATGCCTGCCTTCACCGGCAAGAACCCCAGCTATGTGGACAGCCGTGGGATTCCCCATCTGATCCGGCATACCCAGTATCAAAATCGGATGCCGACTCAGGCTGAGCTTCAGACCTGGTTCGCACACCCCGATAACGGTATTGGTACTCTGGGCGGCTGGCACAACATTGTTTGGGTCGATGTGGATGTGAAGCAGTTTGAGTCGCAGCAGGCCTGCGAGCAGCGGATCACCGCTTGGCTGAGCCATTCCCCGCTCTTACAGCAGACCTTTACTGAACGTACCCATAGCGGTGGCTGGCGGCTGGCGGTGCGAGTCCACGAAAAGACATTTACCAATTTCTCGCTGAATGGGGTGGGTGGCCACCACATGGGGGAGGCTCTGGGCCAGGGGCGCTTCACGGTGCTCGCGCCGACGATTGGCCCGAGTGGCAACGCTTACGTCAATTTGCAACGGGTACCGCCGGTTTGGGTGGAGCGGTTGGATTCGATCGGGCTGTATCCGGCGAGTGGTCGAAGAGAGCAGAAGCCATCCAGTCAGGCTCGCCCCCTAATTCAGTCTCAACCTGCTCAACCGGGAGTCTTGCGGCTGGAGAATCTGGCCACAGCAAAGGCTCAGTCGGTGCTGCATGGGGATAGTCCGTTGAAATCGCGATCGCACTCTTTGACCTATGCCCTGCGGGAATTCTATGGCTGGGAGAACTGGGCTGCCCAGAACCGTGTACCTATTAGCGGCAATGCCGAGGAGTTGGCGCGAGCGGCGGGGGCTGCGTTGGGAATTGACGCGGAGCGGGTTGAGCGAATTATGGAGAGCATTCCTGATCCGGGCAGTTGCACCCCGGCGGCGGTTTTTGCTAAGGGCGAAACCAGCGCTTGGAAGCGCGTATGGAAGCTAGACCGGCAGGTATATGAAGAGCTGTGTCCTAGTGGTATCGGTCAGTCTATCCAAGATACCGCTAGGAGGAACCATCACGTTCTGGCAGTTAGCAAACCTCAAAAGAAGCGAAACGCAGTCATCCATAGTTCAGCAGTCCATCATCCTGCAATCTCAGCGACTCAGATTCAAACGTTTGTACACCAGGCCCGAGAAATTCTGGCCTATGCCCATCAGACAGAGCGAGGAAAGGTAACTGGTGAGCGCTCGGCGGTAGATCCCAAAGTTTGGGTGCAGGGGCAAATTTATCGAATAGCTGCCGAGGGGGCGCAGCTGACTATAGAGGCCCGTGACCGGGGCGCTATTTTGCAAGCCCAGGGTGATACTGTCACCTTGGAAAACCTGACTGTAGTTGATCTGAAGCGGTTTCAGGCTGAGATGTTGCGGCTTCAGCAACGCCATCGTCCTTGTGCAACGGCTCCAGCGATTTCTCGTCAAGGTCAGGAGCGTTGAGACTACGTTATTGCTTGGTTAAGCAGGCCATGAACGTCTGTCGTAGGTTGGTCGGGTAGGAGGGCATACGTCGCCGCATCCCTCCCCCCAAAGAACCGGACTTGACAGTTACCCATCATCCGGCTCAAGCCTTCGCCCATGTACATGTCTGTGATTGTGACAGGCTTTGTGAATCAGCTCTAGATTGAGTAGATCATCGCCGCCGCCTTCTTTCACAGGCTGCTTGTGATGCGTTTGCAGCGTTTCGCCATTAAACAGATGCTCACCACACACCTGGCACTTCCATCGCTGGCTCTGAGCTACATGATGGAGTTTCGAGCCACGAGCCAGTAGGACTTTTCCCATTCCGGTGCGGCGCTTGCGCCAGTAATCGGAGAGGGTTGGATCATCGGGGGAGAAGGTGCCCTTGACCCGAATATGGCGGCTAATCGGCGTATCGTAGACCTGGGTAAGCGCGAACGTATGTTCTTTGCCATCTCGGTCTTGTGCCTTGGTTGCAAAGATCCAGCTCCGACCCCGAAGGGTATGGAAGTATTTCTTCGCAATCCACCGCTTGCCCTTATTGCGGTGTCGCTTGTAAGACCATCTCCAGAGTGCTTTCCAGATTTGGTATTCCACATAGCTAAACACCCGCTTACTGGCCACATGACGATAGAAGTTACACCACCCCTTGAGTCTCGGGTTCAGGTACCGAATTACATCCACTTGTTTGATGTCTTTGTGACGTTTCAGCCACGATCTGATGTCATTTAGGAACGCTAGAACCTTATCCTTTTGGGGGCGAATGATGCAGTGTCCGTTAAAGTGGCGAATCGTAAACCCTAAGAAGTTGAACCCTTTGGTCACAGGGACGATTTGGGTCTTCTCAGGGTTGAGTTGGAGTCCTCGTTGCTGTAACCACTCCTGAATCTCAGGGAGGATAGCCTCGAGATCTTCCTGACTCCTAGCGGTCACGACGAAATCATCCGCATAGCGGATGAATCCGTACTTTGGGAGTTTGCGCTGGTACGTGCTACCTTTGGCACTCGGCAAGGGTGTCCTCGGCGATACCTTACGGTGCTTATCCAGCATTGCTCCTAGCCCGTCTAGAGCGATGTTCGCCAAGAGGGGCGAAATCACCCCTCCTTGAGGAACGCCGTTAGGAGTCTCATAGAAGACATCTGACTCAACGTAACCTGCTTTGAGCCACTGCTTAATCAGTTCTCTGCCAGGGATTGCTCCGATAGCGTCAAGGATATAGCGGTGGCTGATATGGTCGAATGCCCCTTTGATATCGGCATCGAGCACCCATAAGTCATGCCCTTTCCGTAGCCGGCTATGGCATTGGGTAATGGCATCATGGACACTTCTGCCAGGACGAAAACCGAAGCTGTTCGCCTCAAAGCGGGCTTCCCAGCTAGGTTCTAGGGCATTCTTGACCACTGCCTGTAACACTCTGTCTTGGACTGTGGGAATGCCCAATGGGCGTTGTTTCCCATTGGCTTTAGGAATATAGACTCGCCGGGCAGGTTTAGCTATCCAGGGAGTATATATCTGCATTGTTCGCCACAGCCACTCCCGCTCTTCCGTGCTGCGGAACGTCAGACCGTCAACGCCTGCCGTCTCTTTGCCACGATTGATTTGGGTGACTCGTTTTATCGACAGCAGCAAGTTAGCTTGACTGCGTAGCATCAGCTTCATCAGGCTTCTCACCCGATTCCACTGGTGTTGTTGGGTCGCACGATAGATGCGTTGTCTCAGGTTCTTAACCCGTTTTTGAATGAGCTTCCAGTTGATGTCTGCCCACTGCTGTCCGGTTCCCTTCGCTCCGATGTCATTTCTGACTCTATCTTTCACGTCGGTTCAGTTCCTTTACATTGGCTCTATTCGTGGAAGACTCGCTGGAAGTCTGCCCGCTTTCACGGTGGGGCAAAGCTTGAACCCCTATCCTGGGCGTTACCCCAGACATTCGCTTTCTCCAGCATCCTTTACCCGCTAGGTAATTCCGCTTCCCTTGCGGTCGGCCTACTGCGGCGGCATTGATGCTCCCGCAGAACCTATCGGGCTTACCGTGTTCCGTCCGTTCGAGATGCGACTCAGTAAGGTTCCGCCTACTACTCCGGTGGGACTTCTGTCCTTCGCTATCAGTCCATACACCCTGATAGCCACCCACGTACCTTTTGGTTAGAGTGTGTCAGCCTGATTTCACTCTCTACAAGTATTACGAAGCTTATAGCGATTCGCTGTCGCTAACCTATCTGAGTCTTCCTCTTGCAGTCTCTACAAAATTGGGCTTTCTGTAGGTACCGCTTTCGTGCCTTGCATTCCAGTGGGTTCATTACTTACTGCCACCGTAGGCGGAGTCAGTGACTCTGTTACGTGAGGACAAAGAGAAGGAGTCTTTGGAGAGGACGGCCTCTCGCTCGGAACGGGCAACTTTCACGTCGCACACATGGATCCTTCAATAGCAGGTCGTTGGGCCAGGTTAACTAAAAGCTTTTCATGCGGGGGTAGGCAGGGTGGGCTAGGGATCAGGTAAAACCATGCAGCACGCTAGGATGAGAACAACGTCTGCGGGGAAAAGGCTATGACCCAGGCTAAGGTAAAGTTCGCTTCCTTTGAGGAGTATCTTGCCTACAGTGATAAGACGCCGCTAGAGGGGCGTTTTGAATTAGTGCGTGGGGAGTTAGTCGAATTGCCACCCGAGTCAGAACCGAATAATTGGTTGGCTAATTACCTGCAATTTCTGCTGGTCGCGGCCAACGTCGCTCCCCTGCGGTTAATCAAAATCCACGCGTTAGAACTGCAAGTGCCGGTCTTGCAACCGAACGATGCGGCCAACCGCTACCCCGACTTGGTGGTGCTCCGTCCTGAGCATCTGGAACTAACCCAGAGGCGGTTAACAATCACCCGCAATATGCCACCCCCTCGGTTGGTGGTTGAGATTGTCAGCCCTGGCAAAACCAATCGAGACCGCGATTATGTCTCTAAACGGGCTCAGTACGCAGGCATTGGAGTGCCGGAGTACTGGCTAGTTGACCCCGCAGCACAAACCGTCATGGTGCTGTCGCTAGCCGGTGAGACCTATCAAGAGGTTGGAGTATTTGGTTTGCAAAGGGCCATTGCTTCAGTCGAGTTTCCAGATCTCACTTTGAAAGCAAGCCAGATTTTTGAGGCTGACCAATAGCTTTGGCCAATCCCCTATCGTTCCAAGCCTGTATCTTGTCTGTTGGAACTGTTGTTATGCATTGTGTGGGCCAGGTTTGCCTGTTGGCTGGCCATAGCAACTAAATTGTCCAAATTGGTCGGTAGTGGCACATCAGTGGGCTGAGATCGGCCACTACTGATACCTGTAACCTCCCCAGGATTTTCCTTCGCCCTAGATCGCTCCACCCGCTCAATCAGCCGATCCAGGTCTTCCGACGCATACAGCCGCAGCTCCCGCTTCACCCGGCTCACCGCCACATAAAAGCTCTCCCGCGCCACGTAGCGATCCAACGCCCCAATTACCCGCTCCGCCGACTTGCCCTGGGCCGCATAGGTAGTGCTGACCAGCGCGTAATCCAGATGCGCCTGCTCCGAACTCTCGAAGCACCCTGCCTCTCTCCGCCCCCAACGAATTAGTACCTGTCCATCCTCCAAGCCCATCACCTCAAATTCCTGACCATTGCGCCGCCCCAGGGCATGGTCATTGCGCGTCCACCGCAGGCGATCGCCCACTGCAATTTCCATCTCCTCCACCTCATACACCGACTTCCGCTTGATCTGAACTGGATCCACCTGCAACGCTGCTCCCGATTGACCCCGCAGCATCAGCCCATTGCTGTGGCTATCCGTCGCCAGCACCTCATAGCGCTGCCCCTTCTCTAACCCCAGCCGCTTGTAGCTGGCCTGGGGAATCAGCAGATTTCCCGGCTGAAAATGGTGGGCATAGCCCGCCTGGGTCTCCGTCAAATCTCTCGCCTTCAGCCGCTTTACCGTTAAGCTTTGGCCCAGGGTGCCTTCTGCCTTCAGGCCCTCTCGCACTAGCTGGGTGATCGATAACCGCTCTTGGTTGGTGCCCGCCAAGAGCAGGGTCTTTCGACGCTCATCTGGAGCCAAGGCCAGATAGTCGCGGGCGATCGCCGCCGCCCTCGCCTCCTGACTACTCACCTGCTGAATGTACGGCTTCAACTGTCGCACCCCCGCCGCAATCTCCCCAGCGGCAATCAGGTCTACCCCCGCCTTGATCTGCTGATTTTTCTGCCGCAAGGACTGGGTGAGGTAGGCCGTCGCCATCCCCGCCTGCTGCAAACTCTTGAACGGGTTGCCCGCCTCCACCGCCGACAGCTGCCGGGTATCTCCCACCAAAACCACTCGCGCCTGTTGCGCCTGGGCTTTGGTCACCAGGGCCAGCGCATCCTTGGCACTCAAGAGCCCCGCCTCATCTACCACCCAGATCTCAGGTTGAGCTGGGTTGGGTCCCACCGGTTGAGCACACAGCAACGCCGCCACCGTTTCCACCGGCTGAATCTGAGCTGAGTCGCCCAACGACTTTGCCGCCTCCGCACTGGGGGCAAAGCCCCGCACGGTGTAGCCCTGGGCCTCCACAATCTGGCGGAAGTGATTTAGGGCATAGCTCTTCCCTGCCCCAGCCACCCCCTGCCAAGCAATGACGCGATCACGAGTCGTGGCTGCCAACATCACCCCCTGCACCTGGCCCTCGGTCAGACCCTGATCGCGCAGGTGCTCTGCCACTAAAACTGGAGAGGCAATACTCCCCACATCTCCCCGGCCATCCAACACTGTGCGAATGGTCTCCAACTCCCGCAGCACCGCCGTCTGAGTGGTCAGCCGCTGGTCGTGGGTGTGAATCACTTCTGGATCGGTATCCAAGGTCTGCTGCACCTCACCAAAGCACTGCTGCCCCAGATGATTCTCCAGGGCAAACCGCTCCACCTGCTCGCGATGGAACACCGCCTCTCGCTCAGCGCAGTGGGTCAGCCCGGCTTGGGTGGCCCGCTTCGGCTGGCTCTGCCAATCCATCGGTTGGGGTTGAGGGTGTTCCAGCTTCAGCACCTGGGCCTGCTGCTGCCAGTAGGTGCGCAGCTCTTCTCTGGGAATTTCCTTTCCCTTTGGGGCTCGGGTCATCAACGTCGCTAGCTCTCGCTCCTGGGCCGTCGCATTCTCCTCAACCGCCGCCAGAATCTGCTCCCGCCGCTTTGAGAATGTTTGGAGGTCTTCGAGCTGATACCCCTTGAGTTCAAACTGACCATTGACCCTGGGCTCAATGCCGTAGCCCAGCCGCTGCACCTCCACCGCTAGCTCGTTCTGGTAAATCATCCCCAATAGCTTTTGCTGTTTGAAGAGAATGTCGTTGTGAAGCGACTGCCAGCGACCATTGTTCAACTGCGTGGCATTGATTACCACACAATGGGTGTGCAGCTGCGGATCCTTCTCGCGGGAGGTGTCGTGATGGAACTGGGCGACGATTAGGTTGCCGGTGCCAATGGCCTGCCGTCCCTCTGGTGTCCGCACCCGTGTTTGGGCATAGCGCTCCTCAATGATGGCCAGGGTGCGAGTGACGGCGGTGCGATGGGCCTGCTCTATCGCGTCATTTCCTCCCACTAAAGCCGCCAGGCTGATGCTTTTGGGCGCACTAAAGGTCAAATCCAGCCCGGCTCGATGGCGCTCTGGGTCAATCTTCCGACCTGATAGGGTTTGGTGTCCTTGAGGATGGGAGCCATGGAGCAGATTCTTGAAGTCGCCTCCCTGCACCTGGCCCGATAGCCCCAGGCTCTTGGCCCCCTGGCCCCACCAACTGGAGTGAGCCTGGTTCTCTTCGCTGGTGTAGTAGTTCTCGGCGGTGTAGTAGGTTTCGCCTTGGTTGGCGCTGATCACTGTCAGGCTGAGCATGGCTGACCTCCTAGCCTTCTACCAGGCCCTGGCGCTTGCGGATTTCCTGAATCAGCGCCTTGCGATTTTCCAGCGCCTGCGGTCCTCGGGCATTGGCCTGCTCTAAGGCAATGGTCTCTAGCAAAATCTGGAGCCCTTGAAACTGCACTTGCAGCAGCTCCATCCGGGCCTTGAGGTCATCCACCTGCCGCTCTAGTTCACGGCGCTGCTGGCCATCGCGCATCATCAGGCGAATGATGCTGGCAGCGGGCAGACCTAGCCGATTGGCCTCTTTTTCGACGATCGCTGCCTCTTCGAGGGGCAGCGAGACGCTAAATCCTTTACCCATGAGCTTTTCCGTGAATTCGTCAGTGATTCGTAAACGACTGGCCATTGGCTCCCATGCCTGGAACCCCTGATACTGCTGGGTTTCAGCAACCCCCTGGCCCAGGGCTGGGCGTGGTGTGTGAAACGCGGAGCTACGAAACGCAGTGGAGTGGCGTAGCCCCCAGGGCAGCCCATCAGGCTTCTGCCGGGGCATTTCTCAAGGGAGTTCATGGAAGCAATAGTCTCTGTTTTAACCCACAGAAAATGTCAGTTCTTTTCAGCTAAGAGAGCTGAAAAGTTTGTTTTTATTCATCAATTCATTGATTGGAATCTGAACCTTAACCAAGGGCAAGTCGTGATTAAGTCGTTATCAAGTCGTGAATGATTGGGTGATTCCAGGTTTGTCTTGGATTCTATCTAGAAAAGTCGTTGTCAAGTCGTGAATAAGTCGTGAATGAAATTCACCAGCCATCAAAACGATGATGAATTTTGCTGAAGATAACAATTCAGTCGTTATTAAGTCGTGAATAAAAACGACAACCCAGAATACAAATATCGATCAACCAGCTTGAAGACATTCTTTGCTTCTCAAGCTGTTGATTAAACGCTGTCATTGGCATTTAAACTATGACCCCAATCATCCAGACCTACATCGACATGGGCAGCTCTGCCACCAAGTGTCTCTACTGGCAGGGCCAGCCCTACCTGCTGCACCTCGACCCCCAGGTGGCTCGACTGAACCCCGCTCGACTCGACCGGCTAATGCTGGGCGGGCTAACCAGCCAAGAACCGGAGGACAGTGCCTATGTGATGGTGGGCAATAGTGCCTATGCCATTGGGGCGTTAGCGATCGCCCAAAAAGGTGACTCGGGTCTGGCTCTGCCAAAGCGCGATCGCGCCGTCTACAAAATCTTGGCTACCCTAGGCGTCATTGCTGAGAAGACTTTGACTCAACAGAATTCCGAGACCTCAGGTTGTGAGTTCACCGCTCAACTGGGTCTGCTGCTGCCGCTGGAAGAATACTGGCAAGACCGCAAGGAGTTGAAAGCCCAGATTCTGGGGGCGATCTCAGACTTCAGCTTTCGAGGACGATCTTTATTTGGGCAACTGGAGCGCATTGAGATGCAGCCAGAGGGGGCCGGTCTCTACCTAGCCAAGGGGTTGCAGCTGGCGAGGGCTGGGGTGGGCATTCGCGACTCCACTGTCGTCGTCTTGATGTTTGGCCACCGCAATCTCTCCATCCTCACCTTTGAGAAGGGCAGCACGCCCCAGGAAACCAACAGCACCTCCCAGGGGCCAGGGTTCGTGGAATACCTGAAGCAGTGTGCCACTGAGCTACCGGGTGTCGCGCCAGATGATCCGGCTCTGCTGGGAGCAATCCTTCAGGGGCACCTCACTTTCCATATCCCAGGCCGCAAGGAAGCCCTGGATCTGACCAGAGCCTGTAGCTATGCCCGAGAGTTTTATCTGGATCGGGTGAATCAGTTTCTGGTGCAGTGGCTGCCCTCGGCTGAAGTAGAGGTAATTGTCGGCGGGGGTGCCGCTTATTTCATTCGGCCAGAGCTGGAGCAGTTTTTTGACCAGCGCGGGCTCGCTCAACAGATCACCTGGGCCGAGGCCCTGCGACAGGAGATGACTGACGTGCTGCGGGGACAGGATGGCACAGCTGAACCCGACTTGATCACCAGCGTCCGTTGGGCCGATGTCTATGGGTTGTTCAAGACGTTCATGTACAGCGCCAAGCCAACCCAGGCTTGTTAGCATTCCGGCCATCCCAAACACAACCGAGACAAGGAATCAGAGGAATGACCCAAACGTCAGAAACAAAGGCCCGGATTCAGTACTCCAGCCGAGATGAGCTGGATGTGGCGGTGATCGGTTATTGCCGTGGGCGATCGCGCCATGACCTCCATGCTCGTATGCGATCGGCATTGAATGGCTGCTATGGGCCATTTGCTATGGCAGCACTTCAGGCCCCCAAGGATGAGATCCAGCGGCAGGCAATGCGATCAATTCAGCAGTTGACGACTCAGATTCTAGAGATCAAGGAGAGGTTCCTGCCGGAGTTGGAAGCCTTCGATGATTTGATTACGCCACCCAAGATAGATCTCCCACTGGTTAAGCCATACCTACGACATCTACCATCGGCCAATGGCTCCATGGCATCTACCCCAGCAGCATCCATCAAAACGGTGACTGATCCAGGGCCGATGGATCAGCCACTGCGAGAGTTCTTGGGTGACGATGCCGCCATCATGGCGGGGCTCAACCCTTTCATCAATGACTTAACGTGACTCCGCCGCGTCCCAGAACACCTATCCCCGTTGACAGACAGACCCAAGAGCAGATTGCGGGGACGGCGGTGCTGCTCCTGGAGCGGTTTTGCCGCGACCAAGCTCGGGGGCAGCGGGTGTTTGAGGGCAAGCAGTTCTACACAGTTGTGGAGCGGGGGCGCGATTTGAATATTGAATTCAAGGGCAATGCTAACCACCTGCCGGAGACCATACTTGTGTTGAAGACGCACCGGCAGGGTGGGCAAACGTTCTACGAAATTGAGTCTTGGTTGACTCAGGCAGATGTGCAGCGGTTTGCCCTCATTCGCCAGGAACTACGCAAGGATTTGCAGGCCCTAGCATCAGAACAGATAACTCAAGGCTAATTACTCGGCATGATGCTAGTCGACAAGAAATAAGCAATTTGGGGTTGGGGTACAGAGGCTTTAATTTTTATATCTTCTAACGCGGAATCTAGCAGTACCTTTGACGGCTACACGATTCCCACTTAGATTCAAGCGGAGTGGTTCTTTGGCACCGATTCCCCACTGGGAACGCTTCGCGATCGCTTTGAGACCGAGGGCGATTTTTTCCGCTGTACCATCGGATGATGGCCCGGTGGGTGTGGCTTACTGCGAACCAGAGCGCTTGGCGGACAACACCTGGAACCTGCAATTAATTGCAATCTACCCCGATCGTCAGGGGCAAGGTCGGGGAACTCAGCTTCTCCACGCTGTAGAACAGGCCCTGAAGCAGCGCGGCGGTCGCCTCCTGCTGGTAGAAACCTCAGGTCTGCCAGAGCTGGCTGGCACCCGAACCTTTTACGAAAAGTATGGCTTTGAGGCCGAGGCCCGCATTCGCGATTTCTATGCCCAGGGCGATGATAAAGTCGTGTTCTGCAAGCAATTGACTGTCAGCTAGGGCTCTACCCCATGCTCACCAACGACGGGCTGCACTGCACCGATCGCGTTCAAGGAACCCTGTCTTGACTCTCCAGTCGTCTGGAGAGTTTAGGATGGATTTAATCCTTACGAGGTCAGCCATGCTCACCGAAGCTCCTCCCAAACTCATTGGTGCTGTCGCTAAGAAAAGCGGCCTACCCGTTAAAACCATCCGCTACTACGATGAGATCGGCCTGCTCAAAACCGCCGGACGCACCGAGGGCGGCTATCGAGTGTTTGCGGAAGATGTCTTTACCCGGTTGGGTTTTATCCGGCGTGCCCAGGGTCTTGGCCTCACCCTGACCGAAATCAAAGAGTTTCTGGAAGTGCATGATCAAGGGGACTTACCCTGCTCCCATATCCAGGTCAAGCTAGAAGACAAGCTGACAGAGATCGAAGACAAAATTCAGCAGCTTCAACTGCTGAAGCATGAGCTATCTGGGCTTCTGTCTGGGTGGCAGAGCACAGCCGCCAAAACAGACGAAGCCATCTGTCCGATTATTGAAAGCTAGTAAATCTATCTTTCCTTCAATAAGTAACTAATGTCGAACTGGGTCTATTGAATAGGCCCAGTTTTTTGTTTAAAGATCTTCTCTTGACACTCCAGCTAGGGGGAAACCCTAGAGTGAGACTATGCCTAGTAAGTCGGGAATGAAAATCCTGCAAAGGGCTATGGAATACACCAGAATTCACGCTTGCAACTAACTGAGAGGAAAATTATGACGACTCAAGTGAATACTGAAATCAGTCTGCCAGTTGTTTTTGAGGATATTTGCCAGCTCGTACTCAAAGGCAGCGCGATGGGAGCCTTTGAGAAATACTATGCTGACACGGTAGTTATGCAGGAAAATGACGAGCCTGCCACCGTAGGCAAAGAGGCTAACCGCCGCCGAGAGGAAGATTTCTTTGCCAAGATTCTTGATATTCATGAGGCCAAGCTCGCGAATGTAGCCTTCACCGAGAACACGATTTTCTCGGAGTGGTATCTGGACTATACCCATGCTGAATGGGGGCGACGCACCTACCATCAGGTTTCGGTACAGCAATGGCAAGATGGCCAGGTTGTTCACGAGCGCTTCTACTATGGGTCTTAGCTAACCTGGGTCTGAAAGGCTATTGAATAGGTCTATTTTTCCAGCATCAGCTGGGTTAAAAGGTCTGCGATTGCAGACCTTTTTTATTGCCAAAAATTTCTTCAAATTAGCTATTGACTGTCCAGCTGACTGGAAACTGTATGGTTTACCCATGATTGATTTGACCGCCTTTGAGGAACTTCTAATGACTACTAACACCAACGACATACAGCCGGATCATGGGTTTTCCCATGACTGGTTCGAAGTGATTGATGAAAGCTCTAGGCGATGGAGCTTCAAACAGGTCATTAACCGGATCTGGAATAGCGTAACTGAGCTATTCGCACCATCCAGTGAGCTGAGAATTTTCACGGGTCGCGATCGCTACGGCAATACCTATTACCGAGTCTATGACGTGTTGACTCAAGGTTTCCATCGATTTGAGTCTGAGGATGAGGTGCGCATTTGGCTAGAGCAACGCTATTACCACTGAATGAGATACCTGATTGATTTTCCAAGTCCGAGCCGATGTCCTATCTAGTATTTCCATTAAAAAAGGAGTCTGTTATGCATGAAATTCCACCTGATAGCCCTAATGCCTATCGTGATCTGGAATGGATTGAGTCATCCCTAGGCAACGGCCCAAAATCACCGATTGGAGCATTATTTAGCTGGCTTTCACGTACATCTAGAGAGTTCTCTTTCGCGCTGTTTGGGGAAATGGAGCCGCGAGTTTGGGAGTACGTCGATCGCACCGGTCAGAGCTGGTGGATGATTCAAGACTCCTTGGCAGACGAGCCATTTCGATCGCTCTCAGTTAACGACGCTCGGGTTTGGCTAGAGCAGCAATATTTGGCTAGCCCCGACGATATTTAGGCGGCTTTGTAACCTGCCCCGACAAAGACCTATTACTCCCCAATTAGCTATGGATGCCTTTGATTTTCCTATTTCTGAAGCCCAGACAGAGCCAGCGACAAGCCCCCCGAAACGATCGCGATGGAAGCGCCTCTGGCTGCTCTTTGCCCTAATCTGGCTCACTGGCGGCAGCTTTGAACTGTGGCGCTGGTGGCACAAGCAGGACGTGGTGCCTGTAGCCCAGGCGCAGCAGCCCGCTATGCCCGTGCAAACCCTGACGGTGCAGGCCGTAAGTCTGGCGGAAACAACGGAGTTTGTGGCCAGTCTGCGATCGCACCAATCCGTCCTCCTGCGACCTCAAGTGCAGGGGCAGATCGCGCAAATTCGGGTGCAGTCGGGCGATCGCGTCACCGCTGGCACGGTGCTGATTGAGATCAACCCGCAGCAACAGCAGGCATTAGTGAGTGGGGCCGCTGCCGCCGCCGAGTCGGCCCAGGCCAGTATTGCCAATGCCAGGGCTGGTCTGCAAGCCCTGCAAGCCCAACGGTTGGCTAAGCTCACCGAAGTGCAGTACGCCCAGCAGGAGTACAACCGCTTTGCCACCCTGGCTGAGGCCGGAGCGGTTTCTCGACAAATGCGCGACCAGTACGCCCAGCAGCTCGAAGTGGCCCGCGCCCTGCTGAACGCCATGGATGAGCAGATCCGCGCCCAGCAGGCCACCATTGCCCAGGCCGAGCAGTCTTGGCAGGCGGCGCAGGCCCAAACCCAGGCTCAGACATCCCAGCTGGCCTATTTTCAAATCACCGCGCCCTTTACCGGGGTGGTGGGCGATATTCCCGTCAAGGTGGGCGAGGTGATAAGTCCGGGCACGGCGCTGATTGGGCTGGCCAAGAACGACTCCCTGGAGGTGAATTTCTCCGTCCCGGCGGAGCGGGCGGCGCTGCTGCAACCCGGTAGCTCCGTGGAGCTGGTGGATGGCCAGGGGCAAACCCTGGGCACCAGTCAGGTTTCCTTCATTGCCCCCAATGCCGACCCCGCGACTCAACTGGTACTGGTAAAGGCGCTATTGCCCAACCCGAAAGGCAAGCTGCGGGCCGACCAGTTTGTGCAGGCGCGGATCACTTGGAGCCAGCGCCAGGGTACCCGAGTGCCCGCCAGTGCTGTAACCCATTTGGGCAGTGAATCCTTTGTGTTTGTGGCGGAGTCTGGGCCAGAGGGCATGGTGGCGCGTCAGCGATCGGTGCAGCTCGGCGAAATCGAAGAGAACCAGTACCAGGTGATCGAAGGGCTACAGCCCGGCGAAGCGGTAATCACCACCGGGGTGCTGATGCTGCGCGACGGTGCGCCCGTCAGCCCCATTGAGAATTGATTGATTTTCCAGAAGGCACTCCACTACACCCAGGGCATTGCCCACCACCCTTAAATCAACGGATTCTTGGGCAAACAGTCTGCTCGTCCCCTCCTGGGAGGGGCAGGGGTGGGTTCATCTGGGATCAGCAGCCCTTTTTCCGTCTTCAGAAGCTTATTTTATGCCGCCATTTTGACCCACCCCGCCCTCCGGGCACCCCTCCCAGGAGGGGATGTGGCCACCTTTCCTGCTGCATAGCAGCCCATCGAGCTGACGTTAAATCAATACTTCTTCGGAAAACCTTACAGGCACACCCCCACTACATCCAGAGGTGACCCCAATGTTTACGGATTTCTTTATCAAAAAGCCCGTGTTTGCCATTGTCTGTGCGCTGGTCACCCTGGTGGTGGGGTTGATCAGCCTGCCGCTGCTGCCCATTGAGCAATACCCCGACATCAGCCCGGTGCAGGTTACCGTCACCGCCAACGCTGTCGGGGCCAATGCCCAGGTGGTGGAAGAAACGGTAACCAACGTGCTGGAGCGCCAGATCAACGGTGTGGCCGGGATGCGCTACATCAGCTCCACCAGCAGCAACGACGGCACCAGCACCATTGTCGTCACCTTTCGCCAGGGGTACAACATTGATGTGGCCGCCTCGGATGTGCAGAACCGGGTGTTGCAGGTGGAACCCCAGCTGCCGGAGGCGGTGCGCCAAACGGGGGTGCAGGTGTCGAAGCAGTCTAGCTCCATTGTGCTGGCGATGGCGCTCTACAGCGAGGACGATCGCTACGACGACACCTTCATCAGCAACTACGCCGATCTCTATGTGCTCGATGCTCTGCGGCGGATTCCTGGCGTGGGTACCCTCGTTCCCTTTGGTGAACGGCGCTATGCCATGCGCCTCTGGCTCGACCCCAATCGCCTCGCTAGCCGCCAGCTCACCGCCCAGGATGTGATGACCGCATTGCAGCAGCAGAATGTGCAGCTGGGGGTAGGCAGCATTGGTCAACCCCCGAATGACGACGGGCAGCTCTACCAGCTCGATCTGCAAACCCTGGGACGGCTGAGCAGCCCAGCGGAGTTTGAGGAAGTGGTTCTCAAGGCAGGGGCAGCGGGCGATCTGGTCAAACTTAAGGATGTGGGGCGGGCAGAACTTGGAGCCGAGCGCTACAGCACCTTTGCCCGTTACAGCGGCCATCCGGCAGTGGGATACCAAATTTTGCAAACCCCCGGCAGCAACTCTCTGGCCATTGCCAAGGCCGTGAAGGCGGAGATGGCGCGGCTGGCAGAACGCTTTCCCCCAGGGCTGATCTATGAGATTCCCTACGACTCGTCGCGGTTTGTGGAGGCGTCGTTTCGAGAAGTGATTATCACGCTGTTGCAGGCGGTGGGGTTGGTGGTGCTGGTGATTTTTGTGTTTCTGCAAGACTGGCGCACCACGGTGATTCCAGCGATCACCATTCCGGTGTCGCTGGTGGGCACCTTCGCCTTTGTCAAACTCTTTGGCTTTTCTCTCAACAGCCTGACGCTGTTTGGCCTGACGCTGGCGACGGGTATGGTGGTGGATGACGCGATTGTGATTGTGGAAGACATCAGCCGCCTGATTCAAAGGGAGGGGCTGTCGCCGATGCAGGCTGCGATCGCATCGATGCGCAACCTGGTGGGTGCGGTGATTGCCACCTCGCTGGTGCTGATGGCGGTGTTTGTGCCGGTGGGCTTTTTCCCCGGTACGGCGGGGCAGCTCTACCAGCAGTTTGCGTTGACGATTGCCTTTGCGATCGCACTTTCTACCTTCAATGCCCTCACCCTTACCCCGGCGCTCTCCGCGCTGCTGCTGCGGGCACAGCCCCGCCAAACCGGCTGGCTGGGCTGGGGGTTCCGCCGCATCAATAGCTTTTTAACCTGGCTAGAGCGCCGCTACTCTTGGAGCCTGGGACGATTGACGCGATGGCAGAGCCTTGTGCTGGTCGGGTTTGTGGGGCTGCTGGTGGCGACGGGGTGGCTCTACACCCAGGTACCCCAGGCGTTTCTGCCAGAAGAAGACCAGGGTTATTTCATCAGCATTTTGCAGGGGCCAGATGGCACCTCCCTCAACTACACCGAGCAGGTGGTGGCCCAGGCCGAGCAGCAGTTGCTGGCAGTGCCCGAGCTAGAGGGCACCTTTGCCATGGGCGGGGTGGGCTTTAACGGCAACACCCCCAACCGGGGCATTCTGTTTGCGCCGCTCAAATCTTGGCAGGAGCGGCGGCAGCCGGAGCAGTCGGTGACGGGCATTCTCAACCGGGTGCGGCTGCCGCTGATGGGCATTCCCCAAGCGCCCGTGATTGCGGTAAACCCGCCCACCATTCCCAGCTTGGGCAGCGTCGGTGGCTTTGTGTTCCAGCTTCAGGATCGGGACAGCAGCACCTCGGATATTAACGCGCTGGATCAGATGAAAGGGGCGATTTTGGCGAAGGCCAACCAGACCCCCGGCTTGCAGGGGGTGTTTAGCCTCTACACGGCCAATGCGCCCCAGCTTCAGGTGGAGGTCAACCGCGATCGCGCTGAAGCTCTGCAAGTCCCCGTCGAGGACATTTTCAGCACCCTGCAAACCTACCTGGGCTCTCGCTACGTCAACGATTTCAACGCCTTTGGCCGCACCTATCGGGTCTATGTGCAGGCCGATGCCGCCTTCCGCGCCGACCCCGACAGCATTGGGCAGCTGTATGTGCGATCGAGATCGGGCGACATGATTCCCCTCAGCGCCCTGGTCACGGTCACCCGCACCACCGGCCCGCAGATCATCAACCACTACAACCTGCACCGCGCCATTGAAATCAACGGTTCAGCGGCTCCCGGCACCAGCTCTGGTGAGGCCATGCAGACCATGGAAGCCTTGGCGAAAGACCTGCTGCCCCCCAACCTGGGCTTTGAGTGGTCGGGCATTTCCCTCGAAGAACTGGAATCAGGCGGCAAAGCGCCGATCATCTTTGGCCTGGGAATTTTCTTTGTGTTTTTGGTGCTGGCGGCGCAGTACAACAGTTTTGTCGATCCGCTGACGATTATGCTGGCGGTGCCCCTGGCGGTGTTGGGGGCGCTGGCGGCCCAGTCGATGCGCGGGCTGTACAACGACGTGTACTGCCAGGTGGGGCTGGTAATGCTGATTGGTTTGGCCAGCAAAAATGCCATTTTGATTGTGGAGTTTGCCAACCAGCTGCGGGACGAAGGGCGATCCCTCACCCAATCGGCGGTGCAGGCTTCCCAAGAACGGCTGCGACCGATTTTGATGACGGCGATTTCGACCCTGCTTGGCATTTATCCGCTGATGGTGGCCACGGGGGCAGGCTCGGCCAGTCGCCAATCGCTGGGGACGGCGATCTTTGGCGGCATGTTAGTGGCGACGGTGCTCTCGCTGTTTGTGGTGCCGGTGCTCTATATTGCGATCGGCAGCGTGCAGCAGCGGGTTATAAAGATATTTCGCTAATTCAAGCCTGGTCGGAAGAACCAATGAGTCTCAGAAGAAATACACCGCCAAAATATTCGCTCCGAGAAACAGGCAATTGTCTATCAGAAATAGTCTTTTTCAATAAGCAATTGTCCTGCTTGAGCAAGAATTCACTCAATAAAACCATGATGATTGAATCTTAAGAATTGTTCTAACGGTGTCCTTTATGGGCAGTAAGTAGCCTTTGGATCACCATTACAATCTCAGACTGCCTGCTGCAAGGAAATTTTTGGAATTTGCTAACTCTGTATTGTTGTCTTGAGTAGCCTCTGGAATCACCTTAAGTAACAGAAACTTCTTCCAATACATCCGATACCCAAGACAAATACATTACGGAAGCTATCTGTTGAGCCGCAGACAAGCGGTCTGCCCAGGCAGTCATCTCTTCAAAATTCATGGATATTTGTTGAATATTACCTCCGTCAGCAAAATTTTCTGTTGGCAGTAATTGCTCACACAAGCCTGAAAAAACTTGCATCGAATTCACTAGATAAGAACGATTCGCCAGTTCTTCTGTGTTTGTTAGGCTGTTATAATATCCCCAAATTTTACCCATGCTATCTATAAGCAATTGGAAAGATTCACTTAAAATTGGTGAGAGTTCCTGAAGATATTGCTGAAATAATTCTTTCCCTTGATCGTCTAACTCAGGCATTCTGTCAAAATCTTTTATGTGTGCGGTTAAAAGCGATAATTGAAAGATCACGCCCATGAACTTATGGATTAACGATAGTCGTGGCTGTTCCCAAGTTTGTAAAGCTAGCTGTGAAAATGTATCAGGCGGAATTGCAACTCGCACAAAGCTAGCTTGATTAAATTCTCGTGTAGGATCAGCAGAAAATAAGATTGAAGATAACTTCCAAGCTGTTGAATCTAAAGACTTGCCTCGAACTAACGGTACAATTACTATGTTTGACCATGTCAGATCAATTGCATAACGCCTCAGTTCATCATTATGCACCGAATTAATTGCTTCTTGAATTGACGCTATGATAGCTTGGATAGCTCCGTAAACCTCAAGTGGATCTTCTCCATCAACACTAATCCAAAGAGACTTATTCCCTTCCCATTCCTCTTTCTCAGAAAGTATTGTGAGTTTTGTGAAGTCTGAGGATATGCGGTCAAGTCCCTGTTGAATACATCTTTTAATTTCTCTTGTTTTCTGACTGAACAATTGTATAAATTCTCGAATAGAATCTTGAACTGTATGTTCTGGTTGAAATGCAAAAAAGTACCATGAACACCACGTCAATTTAAAGATTCTCTTTTCATTTTTTTCCAGCTCTGTGAGTTCTGTCTCATCCACGAATTGTATCAACAATTTTCGAAATTCTATTTGAAAGCTAGGTAATAATTTCCAGGCATCTGCCAAATTAATAACTGAAAGGCGCGATTGATGCGCTACGTCTACTCCAGAGTCTCGAAGAACATTCTCGATTCTAAAATCCAGACCGTTTCTAGTATATGGATGAATATTCAAAGGCCACTCAGCTTGCCTAAAAAAGTTGGCAAGTGTCCGAACGTATTCGCCATACAGATTTAAATATTCACTATATTTGTCAAATGCTAATTTTTGACGTTGAGCTATTCTTTGCTGAGGTTCATACTCGTTTGTCATATCATTAGCATCAGGCTTTTTTATTTTTTCAGTAATAAAACCCCAGTCATCTAAAGTGCATTGAGGTAATGAGGGTGAGAAATCTAAAAGCTGCCGAACATGCCTCCATAGTTCAGGCTCAAGATGATTGCCTAAGATTCGAGTTCTTTCTTGTCTTGTGAAGAAAACTGCCATGCCCTGGCTAATTTTCTCTAGTGCTCTCAAGACAGTTTGACGCAATTGCATGACAGTCTGAGAGTAATCTTCCCAGGTCATGGGTCTCAAGCTCTTTTCTCCCAATGCACGAAAGATAGCATTTAATTTCACTAATTTAGGGAGAGGGAAATTTTGGTGGGCAATATTTTTTTGAGTTTCATCAGGCACTTCAGCATTGAGCCAGACTAAATGGCCATAGCCATTACTACAAAACATTGCGCGATCTGGGAAAAGTCTTCTCAATAGATCTAAACGTTCCATCGAGGCACTTAAATAAGCTTTTGGTGTAAACGAATTCTTCTCTGACGTATTAGAAAAAGACTCACCTGTCTGAAAAAGCTTGATAGCATAGTGTGTATGAATACTCTGATCCCCATCTTCCCATGCAAAAGTTTGTGTTTCCTGCCTAAATCTTTTAATTAAAGTATTGTAATTCGTATTAATAAAAGAACGATAAATAGATTCGCTTGTATAAAACAACCCTAATAGTAGATCAGCTAAAATTCCTAAAGACAAATCATCAACAGTTCTAGAAATATCAATTCGTTCCAACCAATCAGCTATAGGCGAAGCTGCTTGTAATCTGCCTTTCCAAAATAAACTATCGGATAGTCCTGCCCAATCCAGATCAGATTGGGGAGTAGAAGGCTCATGAGCCAAATTAGATATCCATTTAGAGGCACGAGTGAATATTCTTTCTTTAGCTGTTTGACGATTCCGAAAAGAAGTAATACGAGCTAACCCCTCTTCAGACAACAAATTTGATAAACTCGATGCCCAAATATCATTTGCATCTGGATTGACATCAGCAATGTCAAAATCAAGCACAAATGCCCATGCGTGATTAACTTCTTCATAAACTTCTAAAATCAATGAATAATTCTCTTCAATATATTCCTTGATTCCAAGCCAAATTAAGGCACGTACGCTTCCACTAACTGCGACCCAACTATGAGGCTGATACCTGTCAAGTGCAGACAGTAAAGGTTCAAGTTCGTGTGTAGGTCGTAAGAATGAATAAAGTAGAAAGCTACTAACATCTTGCTCGAAAATGAAAGGTAGACAGGTGCTCGCAGTATTAGACAATGGGTAGAACATTTTGTCGGTTAAAATATCAGTCAAAATTGCAGAGCGTATAGGATGCAGACCTTCTACTAAAGTCCCTCCTTCGCTAGTTCTCAGCAAATATTCCTCTTCGAGAAGTCCCAATGTCCGTTGTGGTGATGGTAGTTTAAGAAAGCTTACTAGTTCTCTAAGCTTCAGGCGAGCTTCAAATGAAGAAGCTACAGCAACCAGTCTCAGTAAATGAAGTTCGGCATCAGAAGAGCGACCACTTCTAATCTCATCTTGAATCCTTCTAACCTGTTGATGCAGTCTTTCTCTTAGAGAATTTCCCTGAGTAACGAGGTAGACAAATTCCATGAGTGGCCCGTTACCACCAAATCTACTCCAAGCGTCATCAAAATCTAAAAATCGATTTGGCATTTCCGATTGAGCTAAAAATTGATAAATCTCTTCTGCTTCTTCTTGCTCAAATTTTAATTCAATCTCAGCGAACTGAAGCTCAGCACCAGAAATACTGGCTCTGCGAAAGTCTTCTTCACGAACCGTAACTAGGACGCTAATATTTTTTTGTAGGGTTAGCTGCTTTACAAGTTCATCCCAACCTACATCATTCGGGGATACATCAAGATATACAGCTATTGGAATACCAATTGCTTTTGCTTGTCCCGCAAGTGCAGCGGCAATATTCAAAGCTTGTCGCCTATTTTCAACAAATTTTATCTGGAAACGCCATAGATCAGGGAAAAAATTATGCAAATAGCGATATGCAATCGTTGTTTTACCTTGGCCAGAAGCCCCATGAATAATTACGACTTGTTTTTCCCGAAACTTATTAGAAATCTCATTGAGTTTGTTCAAACGTGGTTTATCAACTTCAGCGACAATATGTTCATATCTTGCCGAAATTCCACGATAGAATTCGTTTTCTAAATGTGCTTGCTCTTGAATATCTATTTCATGATTGACTATTGGAAGGATTGATCTAAACCATTCACTATGAAAAGCCTCTCGCTCGGCAATGAATTGTCCGACATCATTGATGCGTTGGATTAAATCTCCTTGCGTAATCTGAGTCTGATTCTCTGAACAAAGATATAACCAAAAATTGAGCAATTCAAATGCTGAATTTGGATCTACACCAGTACATAGATTCCCAAGAGCAGTAAAAACAGTTTCTTCTAGTGCAGATTCTACAACTGGAACTATTTGCAATCGATCAAGTAGCTGCTCAGCATCTGTTCTAGATATAAACCCGTAATTAGAAATTTTTTGTGCAACCGTTTGTCTTGTGGTTCCATTTTCTTGAATGGCACCGAGTAACTCCGGGCCAATGTTGCCAAAACTAGCTATTGCGACTTCTAGATTAGGGTGCTGAGTAAGCAGGCGATTCACTCTGTAAAAGAAAGAATCTGGCTTGCTTGGCTTGAATATCGAAAGAGATAAATCACTACTATATGCTTTGACTTGTATGATTTCTGTCAAGGTATTACTTGTTTCCCAAATTGCAAGATCCTCTGCGCCTTCAGGACTAAAAATTCGGTTATATCCCCCTTCAGGGTCAAGGATACGAGCAAGAGTGTACAGCGTTTGAAGCCGATAGCCACGATAGGCAGGTGTTGCATCAGACATACAGTAGTAAGTACGTTTATTTAGTACAACTTAGGAGTGAAGGGATTGGATTAGTGCCATTGTACTCGTTTGGCAAATTGAAGAGTTGTGTGTTCTGTTGTAGCTGAAAACGAAGCGCCCCCACTATATATTCAACGTTAGATCCGACTAATAACAAACACCCTGGCACACCGCAGTTATCCGTCAAATATGCTGCATAATATCTTGTTTTCCAGAGTTTAGGGTGTTTCCATCAACTACGATGCTTAATTCTGGAGATACAGGGGATTATCTATTAAAAATGCCGGATAAATTCCCTCTGCCGAACTTATTCGGCACCTAGCGCCCTCTCACAGCCTCATCTCCTTGATTGAGATTGCCTCAAACGGGCAAACGAGTTTTTGTTTGTGAACTTATCAACACCCCCTTGACACTCCAGCACACTGGAATCCCTAGCATAGAGTCATCAAACCTTTTACTCCCTGTCACGCTGCATTGACGGGCATTTCAACCAATCATTACCCTTCCCCAGGGAAAAGGAAAAGACCATGCATCGTCGTCATTTTATCGCCCTCGGAGCCGCTGGCCTCGGCAGTGCGGCCACCCTCCACTGGCTCAGGAATAGATCGCTAGCCCAAGAGCTTGCGTCTACCGCTGTCGCTCCCCTCTACACCAGCCAAAACGGCCTGCTAGAGGTCGATTTGACCGCTACGGTGAGCCCAGTACAGGTTGGCAACCGCACCGCCAACCTGCTCAGCTACAACGGCCAAAGCCCCGGCCCCCGGCTAGAGGCCCGCCCCGGCGATACCGTCCGCATTCGCCTGCACAACCAGCTCGATCAGCCCACCAACTTGCACTACCACGGGCTACACATCACCCCCCAGGGCACGGGCGATAACGTGTTTGTCAGCGTGGCACCGGGCGACACCTTCACCTACGAATTCACCATTCCGGCGGATCATCCAGCGGGGACGTTTTGGTACCATCCTCACCACCATCACCACTCTGCCGTGCAGCTCTTTGGGGGATTAGCGGGGCTATTCGTCATTCGGGGCGAACTGGATGAGATTCCTGAGGTGAAAGCCGCCCAGGAGGAATTTATTGTTCTCAAAGATTATGAAATTGACCGAGCGGGCAACATCCCACCCGCCGATCACATGGCGCTAATGATGGGGCGCGAAGGGTCGCTGGTGACGGTAAATGGTCAGGTCAATCCGGGATTGAGCCTTCCCCAGGGGGGCTTGCTGCGGCTGCGTTTGCTAAATGCGTCGGCCTCGCGGTTCTATAAGTTGCAGCTAGAAGGGCATCCGTTCCAGTTAATTGCTACGGATGGGGGTGCGATCGCATCCCCCGTCCAACTCCAAGAACTTCTCCTCGCCCCCGGCGAACGGGCAGACGTGCTGGTGCAGGGCAACCAAACATCGGGCACCTACCGCCTGCTCAACCTACCCTATAACCGCAACGGCATCGGCATGATGGGCGGCATGATGGGCGGCGGCCACGGCATGGGCGGCATGATGCACGGTGGCAGAGGCTCCTCCGGGGACGCCCAACCCCTCGCCATCCTGACCTATAGTGGCTCCGTTGCGGTGCTACCGCTACCCCGTCAGCTAGGCACCGTGGAAACGCTGCCAGAACCGACTGTCACCCGCCGCATTGAGCTTTCCATGACTATGGGGCACGGCATGGGTCAGGGGATGGGCATGGAATTTTGGTTTAACGGCCAGCCCTACGACGAAAAGCGCATCGACATTGAAGCCCAGCTCGGCACCGTGGAAGAGTGGGAGCTAGCTAACGTCGATCCTGACCTAATGGATCACCCCTTCCATTTACACGTCAACCCGTTCCAGGTGGTAAGCCGCAGTGGGCAGCCTGAACCCTACCGCGCCTGGAAAGATACGGTACTGGTCAAGGGCGGCGAAACCGTGCGCATTCGCGTTCCCTTCCGCACCTTTGCGGGCAAGACGGTCTACCACTGCCACATCCTCGACCACGAAGACCTGGGCATGATGGGCAACCTGCAAATTTTGGTTTAGGGCACCGGTTCAAAACCCCGGCTTCTCGTCCAAAATCCAGGGTACGCCCTGGGTGCAGCGAAGAAACCGGGGGTTTAGCTCTACTGTGGGAGGGCGATCGCCCTACTGGCCGTACCAGTCTTGCCGCCACTGGGTCATCTGGTCGATTTCCACCTGCTGGCTGGCGATGATGGCTTCCGCCAATTCCTGGACTTCAGGACGACTACTCTTGGCTAGCGCCTCTTGCGCCATCGTCAGCGCCCCCTCATGGTGGGGAATCATGGCATTGATGAAGCGCAGGTCATATTCATCGTCAGCGGCACCCAGATCCATATTCATCATCATGGCTGACATCATATCTTCACTCATGGGCATCATGTGGCCCATTTCAGCGTGATACATAACCGGGTCTGCCGGAGCGTCGGGATACCAGGCTTGCCGCCAGGCCTGCATTTCAGCAATTTCGGTCTGTTGAGCCGTAATGATCTCGCTGGCCAGGGTTTGAATTTCGGGACGGGTAGAGGCTTCCTGGGCGTCCTCTGCCATAACCACCGCGCCCTGGTGGTGCATGATCATGGCGTCGATAAAGCGCAAGTCAAAACTTTCATCAGCGGGGCCAAGATCCATGCTGCCGTGATCCATCATGCCACCACCATCCATCTGGCCCATGCCGCCGTAATCCATCTGGGCGGTTTCGGTAGATGGATCAACTGCCGCGTCTCGGGAGTTAGCGCAGGCGGGTAGGCCGACAGCAGCGCTAAGACTGAGCAGGGCGATCGCAGCTAGTTTCAATGTCATCTCAATACCTCAATCATCTGCGCAGTGTATGTTGTGTTCACTTCGGAAGTGTGCCACGCAAAAATGAAATCAGAATGAAATTCGAGCTGCTGACGGTATGAGATATCTAATTTGGCAATCTCTCTCAATAGCTAGATTCGGCGATTTCTAGTCTCTCTTTAAGTTAGAAAAGACCGAAGTGATCAGGATCTTGAACACTTAGAGAGATAAATTATGCCGATTCAAACCCTCAAATTGCACAACGTAAACGACGAGATGCAGCAGTGCATTCAGAACTGCCTCGATTGCCACAGCATGTGCCTCAACACCATCGCCTACTGCCTAGAGCAGGGCGGTCACCACGCCGAACCATCCCACATTCGGCTGATGATGGACTGCGTGGAGAGCTGCCAAACCAGCGCCAACTTTATGCTGCGCGGCTCCGACCTACATGCTCATTTTTGCGGGGCCTGTGCGGAGGTGTGCGATCGCTGCGCCAAGGACTGCGCCAGTATGGGCGACGATGCCCAAATGCAGGCCTGTGCCGAGATGTGCCGCCGCTGTGCAGAAACCTGTCGCCGCATGAGCATGGCAATGGCCTAACCTATGCTGGCTTAGGAGTTTGTCAACGTAGCACAGGGACAAGCTCATAAAATCTGACCGCTAACGTAATGAGGGGCATAGTTTTTATGCCCTTCATTGTTGTTTCAAGACTTAATAAAAAGAATAATCAACCGCTTCACAAATTGTTTGGCTTACCCCCTTGACTCTCCATCGCACTGGAAGCTCCAAGATAGATTCATAGCAATTTTGGAGGTTATCCATGCCCCTTTCTCTCACTGTTCCTAACCTGGCCTGCTCGGCCTGCGTCGAAACTGTTACCCAGGCCATTCACTCCGTTGATGCCGCGGCTCAGGTCAGCGCTGATACCAAAACCAAAGCGGTCACCGTTGCGACCGAAGCCTCCGAAGCCGATATCAAGAAGGCGATCACCGCCGCAGGCTACACCGTGGCTTAGGCCCCAAGTCACCGACTCCCAAACCCAATGCAATTAGGAAACAAACGATGGAAAATCAACTGTTAAAACTGCGGGGTATGAGCTGTGCCGCCTGCGCCAGTAATATCGAAGAGGCCATTCGTGCCGTGCCTGGCGTGGAGGCATGCAGCGTTAACTTTGGCGCTGAGCAAGCCGCCGTTACCTACGACCCTCATCAAACCAACCTTACCCACATTCAGGCGGCGGTAGATGATGCGGGCTACAGAGCTCAGCCGTTGCAAGACGATGTGCTGGCCCCCGAAGACGACGCCGAACGGCGAGAGCGAGAAGCCGAAAACCGCAAACTCACCCGCAAAGCCGTCTTTAGCCTGGTGGTTGGCGGCATTTTAGTGATCGGCTCGCTGCCAATGATGACGGGTTTGCCCATTCCCTTCATTCCCATGTGGCTGCACAACCCCTGGTTGCAGCTGGTGCTGACCACGCCCGTACTGTTCTGGGCCGGCAATTCCTTTTTCATCAACGCCTGGAAAGCTCTCAAGCGCCACTCGGCCAGCATGGATACCCTGGTGGCGGTGGGCACCGGCACCGCGTTTCTCTATTCGCTGTTTCCCACTATCTATCCCCAGTGGTTCATTGACCAGGGGTTGAACCCAGATGTGTATTTTGAGGCCGCCGCCGTGATCGTCGCCCTGATTTTGCTGGGACGACTGCTGGAAAATCGCGCCAAGGGCCAGACCTCTGAAGCGATTCGTAAGCTGATGGGCTTGCAAGCCAAAACCGCGCGGGTGATTCGCGAGGGCCGAGAGTACGACATTCCCATTGCTGAGGTGGTGCTGGGCGACGTGATTTTGGTGAGGCCTGGGGAGAAAATTCCGGTCGATGGCCAAATTGTCGATGGCGCGTCTACCCTGGATGAGGCGATGGTGACGGGCGAAAGCGTGCCCGTGCAGAAAACCGTGGGCGACGAGGTGATTGGGGCGACGCTGAATAAAACCGGCAGCTTCAAATTTCGTGCTACTCGCGTCGGCAAAGATACGTTCCTAGCGCAGATCGTCAAACTGGTGCAGCAGGCCCAGGGGTCAAAGGCTCCGATTCAGAAATTAGCTGACCAGGTGACGGCCTGGTTTGTGCCAGCGGTGATCGCGATCGCGATTCTCACCTTTATCGTTTGGTACAACATCATGGGCAACGTCACCATGGCGCTGATCACCACCGTGGGCGTGCTGATTATTGCCTGCCCCTGTGCCCTGGGTTTGGCCACGCCCACCTCGATTATGGTAGGCACGGGCAAAGGTGCCGAGAACGGCATTTTGATCAAAGGAGCCGACAGCCTGGAGCTGGCCCACAAAATCCAAACCATTGTGCTGGATAAGACCGGCACCATCACCCAGGGCAAACCCACCGTGACGGATTATGTCACCCTCAACGGCACCGCCACCGAACTGCATCTGCTGAAGCTGGCCGGATCGCTGGAACGCAACTCCGAGCATCCCCTGGCCGAGGCCGTGGCCCAGTATGCCCAGGCCCAGGGCGCTACCCTGAGCGATGCCAAACACTTTGAAGCCGTAGCGGGCAGCGGGGTTCAGGGTGTTGTTGCCGGGCAGCGGGTACAGATTGGCACCCACCGCTGGATGGCGGAACTGGGCATCGACACCGATCGCCTCCAGAGCCAATGGGACAGACTAGAATCCCTGGGCCGCACCGTGGTCTGGCTGGCAGTGGATGGTCAGGTCGAAGCGCTGCTGGCGATCGCCGATGCGGTCAAACCCTCCTCTGCCGCCGCCATTGCTACCCTGCAACGCATGGGTCTGGAGGTGGTGATGCTGACCGGAGACAACCGCCGCACCGCCGAGGCGATCGCCCGCGAAGTCGGCATCCGCCGTATCTTTGCCGAAGTGCGCCCCGACCAAAAAGCCGCCCAGGTCGAACGCCTCCAACAGGAAGGCAAAGTCGTGGCGATGGTGGGCGACGGCATTAACGACGCCCCGGCTTTGGCCCAGGCCGATGTCGGTATGGCGATCGGTACCGGGACAGATGTTGCGATCGCCGCCAGCGACATTACCCTGATCTCCGGCGACCTCCACGGCATTGTCACCGCCATCCAGCTCTCCCGCGCCACCATGTCCAACATTCGCCAAAACCTATTCTTCGCCTTCGTCTACAACGTCGCGGGCATCCCGATCGCCGCAGGCATTCTCTACCCCATCTTTGGCTGGCTGCTCAGCCCCATTATTGCCGGAGCGGCCATGGCCTTTAGTTCGGTTTCCGTCGTAACCAATGCCCTGCGGCTGCGGAACTTTCGCCCCAAGCTGGGGTAGATAAATTGACCTCCCCCCTGTACGGGCGCACCGTAGTGCGCCCCAACATCCCCCCAAGGAGAATCGCCATGAACGCCAAACCCCTTTCCCTCACTACTCTTGCCAGTCTCACCCTCGCCCTCAGTTTTGCTACGGGTGCCCCCGCCCAGGAAGACCACAGCACGATGGATCATCCCCCAGAACCTACCGGACAGTTTCAGCGCATTGAGCAGCCCCTCTGGTCTAAGGTGGCTGTGACCAGTGCTGGGTTGGGGCTAATTGGCCTCGAACTCTGGTGGTTCTTGCTCAGCAAGCCCAAGTCACGCAAGGCCACCACTACGGGTGGCGTGCAGGAGGTCACTGTCACCGTCGATGGCGGCTACGACCCCAGCTATATCGTGGTACAGGGGGGGCAGCCCGTGCGGCTCAACTTCTACCGCAAAGACCCCAGTAGCTGCCTCGAAGAGGTGCGCTTCCCCGACTTTCGCATTGCCCAGGCGCTGCCGGTGAATCAGACCACGGCGATTGAGTTCACCCCCACCCAGCCAGGTCGCTACGAGTTTGCCTGCGGCATGAACATGTTTCGCGGCACCGTCGAAGTGGTAGCCGAGGACGGAGACACAATTTCCTCTGAAGCCATAGCCGAACCTACCTCTCCTCAACACTATTCCCCTGTTGCCCCCACGGTAGCCTCCGATCTATTGTCAGAGGCCACGGAGGCGACGCTCACCCCTGAGGGCATTCAAACGGCTACGGTGATAGCAGCGAAGGGCTATCAACCCAATCGCATTATTGTCGAAGCGGGTCGGCCTGTGCGGCTCGACTTTCGGCGCGATACCCCCAGCGGCTGCTACAGCGAACTGCTGATTCCTGACTTTGGCATTGCGGTGGATCTCCCCGAAGGCAAAACGGTGCCAGTGGAATTCACGCCTACCCAACCAGGCGATTACGAGTTTATGTGCGGCATGAAAATGAACTTTGGCACTATTGAGGTGCGCCCTGGGGCAGGCTCCCTCAATGGCAAAACGCCTGTCCATGCTGCTGCCTAATCTAGAGCAATTATTTTAGAGAACCGGGTTTCTTTAATCGTTCCTTCACTTACTGAAGTAGCAGTATCGTGACCCGGCTTCTCTCCAGGTCTAATATCTCTAAGAAACCCAAGGTAATGCTGAGGATATACAGATGAGTGAATCAACTGTCAGGCAGCAATACAACCAATTGGCATCAGTGTACGATCGCCGCTGGCAGCATTACATCACAACAACGTTGCTGTTCCTAAAGCAATGGGCTAAGATTCCAGCGGCAGCCAGGGTGCTTGATCTAGCCTGCGGGACGGGAGAATTTGAGCGATTGTTATTGCAAGACAACCCAGATCAGCTTATTACTGGAATAGACATTTCCGAGCAGATGCTAGCGATCGCCCATCAAAAGCTCAAATCCTATCCAAATGTTTCCCTGCAACTAGCTACTGCTTCAGACCTACCTTTTGCTGACAGCAGCTTTGATGTAATCGTTTCCGCTAACTCGTTTCACTACTTTGATGCTCCCGAACTTGCCTTAAAAGAAATGAAGCGTGTTGTGAGACCAGGTGGCAGGGTAGTTATTTTGGATTGGTGTAAAGATTATTTTGTTTGTCGGGTATGCGATGTCTTGCTTCAGCGCTTCGACCCAGCCCATCAACAGTGTTACACCCAGGCTGAATTTCATCATTTGCTCAATGCCGCAGGCTTTAGGATTCAGCAAGCAACGAAAGTACGCTTTGGACTGATCTGGGGATTGATGGTAGTAACGGCTATGCCGTGATCAATTTCATTGTGGTTTCATGATCAGGTGGTATTTTCTGGTAGCGATGTGGTGCAGCTACTTGCTGCGATCGCGTCTTCCGGTAGCCTGAGCAACTATGAATGCGTATTCTGTTGGTTGAAGATGAGCCAGATCTAGGGCGAGCAATAAAGCGCACGCTGACCCAAGAAGCCTACGTGGTGGACTGGGTGCAGTCCGGGGATGAAGCGCTGACGTATCTGGAGAGCAGCAGTGTCACCTACGTGCTGGGAGTGCTGGACTGGATGCTGCCAGGGCTAACGGGACTGGAGATCTGTCGCTGGCTACGGGCGCGGCAGAATGCTCTCCCGATTCTTATGCTGACCGCGAACGATCGCATTGAAGATCGCATTGCGGGGCTCGATGCCGGAGCCGACGACTACCTTGTCAAACCCTTTAGCATGGATGAGTTGCTGGCCCGATTGCGGGCCTTGAGACGACGCCCTGCCGACTTCAAGCCAGCCCAAATTCAAGTTGGGCCGCTAACGCTAGACTGCGATCGCAGAATTGCCCTGCTGCACAGCGACTCCGCTTCTGAACAGGCGATCGAACTGACCCAGAAAGAGTTTCAGCTGCTGCAATATTTGATGGAGCACCCCGATCAAATTCTCACCCAAGAGCAGGTGCTCAACCAGCTGTGGGAATTTGGCTCGGAGCCCATCAGCAACGTGGTGGCGGCCCAGGTGCGGCTGCTGCGCCGTAAGCTGGGGCATTATGGCTGTGACTATATGATCGAAACCGTCTATGGCATGGGATACCGGTTCAAAGCTGAATAGACTGTTTCGTCGCAGCCGCTGGCAACTCACCGGTTGGTATACCGGTGTCATGGCCGTTGTGCTGGCGATCAGTGCGTTGGGCATGTATGAGGCGATCGCCCATGCCCATCGAGTGGCCGCCGATCGAGAGCTAAAGTCGGTCGCTGAAGCTGTTCACGACAACCTAGAGAAATCTCTCACGTCTAATGGTCAAATTGATCGAGGGTCATCTGACCTGCTGCCGAGCCTTTGCCTCACAGGAGATCCTTGCCTGGCCCCCTTTGAGCACAGCCAGAACCACTATCACCCCGACGACCTCTACTCCGGCAACTACTATATCCGGGTGCTAGGCACTAGTGGGGCGTTAGTTGCGACCGCTGGAGACTACCCTCCAGGACTACCCAACCCTGACATTTCTACCCTTTGGCAAACCCTGCGCGATGGGTCGGGTCAGCCCTACCGCCAGGTTATTCTGCCCCTGTATGCCCTCGATGATCAGCAACTGGTGGGTCGGGTCGTGGTGGGCCGTTCGCTCAATGACTTTGCCGCCTACCTCGCCACGGTTCGCTGGAACATGGCCCTGGGTTTACCCCTGGCGCTGGCGCTGGTGGCGGTCGCTGGGTGGTGGCTGGCGGGGGTGGCGCTAGAGCCGGTACGAATGTCGTACCGCAATATCCAGCAGTTTACGGCGGATGCCGCCCACGAGTTGAGAACCCCGCTGGCTGCTGTTCAGGCCACCACCGAGTCGGTGATTCGGTTACCAGATATTTCCGATGCCGAGGCCCGCGATACGCTCCAGGTGGTTGCTCGCCAAAACCATCGCCTCACCCTCTTAGTCAGCGATCTACTGCTGCTGTCGCGGCTCGATATTCAAACCTCAACGCCCGGCCTAGCCTGCTGCTTACAGGACGTGCTGAGCGATATTGAGGAAGAGATGGCGGCGTTGTCTATGGCAAAGGGCATTGACCTACTGCTCGATCAGCCTGCAACCCCGCCCCTGGTGGTAATTGGTCACGAAGAGCAGCTCTACCGCCTGGTGCTGAATGTGGTCAGCAATGCCCTACAGCACACCCCTGCCAACGGCAAAGTCATCCTCCGCCTTAGATCCCTGGATAAGTACGCCCTGATTACTGTAGAAGATACTGGGGTGGGCATTCACCCCGACGATCAACCCCGAATTTTTGATCGCTTTTACCGCATCGAAAAAGATCGATCGCGCCAGAGCGGTGGAGCGGGTCTGGGGCTGTCGATTGCGCTGGCGATCGCCCAGGCCCATGGCGGCAGCATTCACGTCAAAAGTGCCGTCTCAAAGGGCAGCACCTTTACCATTAAGCTTCCCCTCACCAGTGCGGGCATGCCCCTAGGCCAGCTTCGCTAGGTTAGGCCTCGACCGCATTATTGTGGTGATTTTTCTGCGCTCTCAAGTTAGCCTTCTCTGGCTATTGAGTCGGAGGGATGTTAGGCATCGCCAGGATCTAAAGAAGTAATACTTTTCATCCTGGTTTCATATTCATTCGTCAGGCTATAGCTATACCAAGTTCAGATCGAGATCTGTGGTTTTCCTACAGACAAAGCTTCATTTCTGAGCTGGGCTGAGCTTTGTAAAGGGATTCCATCCTTCTACTCATAAGGGAAAAGGCCTAGGCACTTCTAATCGATGGCGTATCGCACAATCGAGTATAGAGAGACACAAAATGGCCCACGATCATACGCATCACTCTAAAACACATCATGGCCATGTAGGCCACGGCTCTTCTTCTGTCCATGATAAGCATGCTGGTCATAGCCCTGAGATTTTCCGCAGACGGTTTTTTGTCTGCCTGGTGCTGACCCTACCAGTTCTGTATTTTTCGCCTTCTTTTCAGCAGTGGTTTGGCTATCAGGCCATTCGGTTTACTGGCTCTGAATTAGTGAGCCCTCTTTTAAGTGTGGTGATCTATGGCTATGGTGGCTGGGTATTTTTAAAGGGTGCCTGGATTGAGCTACAGAGCAAAATCGGGATGATGACCCTGGTTGCTTTAGCCATTACAGTTGCATTTGTCTACAGTGTGGCTGTTTCTTTTGGGTTAGAGGGTGAGCCATTCTACTGGGAGCTAGCTACCTTAGTCACCATCATGTTGCTAGGCCATTGGATAGAAATGGCCTCGGTGCAAGGAGCTAGCCGCGCCCTAGAGCACCTAGCAAATCTGGTGCCAACAACAGCCCATCGTTTTAGGGCAGGCAAGCTCGAAGAGGTTTCAGTCGAGAGTTTGCAGCCCAGCGATACCATTCTTGTCAGACCCGGCGAACAAATTCCGATCGATGGCGAGGTGGTTGAAGGAGCCTCTAGCGTTAACGAAGCCTTTTTGACTGGCGAGTCTCGTCCTGTCATCAAACAGGTGGGAGATGAGGCCGTAGGTGGCTCTGTTAATGGCGAAGGAGCACTCACCTTAAAAATCATTCGGACAGGCGAGCAGACGACGCTGAGCCAAATCATGCGTCTGGTAGAAGAGGCACAGTCATCGCGCAGCCGATATCAGGCTCTAGCGGATCAACTGGCCTATTGGCTGACCTTGACTGCGATCGCAGTTGGCGTACTGACCTTTGTCGTTTGGCTGTCGGTAGGCCCATCCTTGACCTTTGCGATTAATCGGGCCGTAACCGTACTCGTTATCACCTGTCCCCATGCCTTAGGCTTGGCCATTCCCCTAGTAATTGTCAATGCCACGTCCCTATCGGCAAAGCATGGCATCTTAGTGCGGAACCGTGAAGCGTTTGAACGAGCGCGTAAGATTCAGGTGATCGCCTTCGATAAAACTGGCACCTTAACCGAGGGTGAATTTGGGGTTCGCCATATTTTCACAGACGCTGTGGACGAACCGAATGCGCTGGCGATCGCAGCCTCCCTAGAAACCTTTTCAGAGCATCCGCTAGGAGCAGCCATTGTGCGGGAAGCCGAAACTAGGCAGATTGGTTTACCTGGCGGCACTGACTTTCGAGCGGTGGCTGGCAAAGGGGTCGAGGGTACAGTAAACGGACATCGCTATCGGGTGGGGCGACCTGAGTGGGCCGAAGAGCTGGCGCTATCGGTGGCAGACTCGCTACAGGCCGGGCTAGTGACCATTGAGCAGCGTGGAGAAAGCGCGATCGCGCTGATGGACGACACGCAGCTCCTTGCACTATTTGGGCTAGCTGATAAAGTCCGTGCTCAATCTCGCCGGGCGATCGAGCAGCTACAGTCCATGGGACTGGAGGTCGTCATGATCACGGGCGATGCTGAAGCCGTCGCTAAATCAGTGGCCGATGAGTTGGGCATCGATCGCTACTATGCCCGAGTCTTACCCCAAGATAAGGCATCTCTCATCCGCAAACTGAAATCAGAAAAGCCCGTTGCGTTTGTCGGCGATGGCATCAATGATGCACCAGCAATGCTTGAAGCCAACTTAGCTCTCGCCATTGGGGCTGGCACCAATGTGGCGATTGAATCTGCCGATCTGGTCTTAATCAAGAGCGATCCAATCGATGCAACCTATGCTTTAAAACTGGCCAAAGCAACTTACGGCAAGATGATCCAAAACTTGTTTTGGGCAACCGGCTACAACGTAGTTGGCATTCCGCTGGCAGCTGGGGTTGCCTATCCCTTCGGCATTCTGCTAACCCCAGCCGTAGGGGCAATTTTTATGAGTGTTTCAACTGTTGTAGTGTCTATCAATGCGATGTTGCTGCGCCGAGTCAAACTATAAATGCATTGTTTACTAAGGTGAATCATTATGCAGATGAGCACGCTCAAAATAGACGGAATGATGTGCAGTGGATGTGGCGAAATTATTGAGAGGGCAGCAGAAAAAATTCCTGGCATTGAGAAATGCACAGTCGAGTTTTCCAAAAGTCAGGCTACGGTTGTTTACGATCCTCAATTGGCGACCATAGAAACTGTGCAGAGGGCTCTGGCAGGGGTTGGATATAGCACCCAGATTGTAGAGAATTCTTCTGTCGCTTAAGTCAATTGACATGCCGAACGACTAAAAAGCAAATTAAGTGAGGCAATAATCAACCTATGACTAACGACTCTTCGACAAGCTTTTGGTGGCGATCTCCGTCTGGCATTGCGCTGCTAGTATTCTTAGGAATTGCCGCATTCTTTCTATTCACCGAGCATCTCGCTCACATTATTCCTGTGTTGCCGTGGCTGTTTCTATTGGCCTGCCCCTTAATGCATGTCTTTATGCACGGTAGCCCCGGAGGACATCACGGGCATAGCCGTCATAATTCGCCTCAAGGAGATGAGAAATGAATAACGCTCCTGCCTATGGTCTTTGGTCGTTGGTGATTATTAATTCTCTAGTATTTATCATTTTTGCGTTTAGCTTTACAAAGCCAAAAAGTGCTCGTGATTGGCGATCGTTTGGGGTATTTTCTGCCTTCATCGTCGCGCTTTTCACTGAAATGTACGGTATTCCTGTCACGGTCTATCTGCTTTCAGGCTGGCTACAGAGCCGCTATCCTAGCTTAGACCCTCTATCTCACGATGCCGGACATCTCTGGTGGACAATTTTGGGATTCGGAGGCAATCCTCACTTTAACCCTATTCACCTACTTAGCAATTTAGTAGTTTTGAGCGGTTTCATTCTGTTATCTTCTGCTTGGAGAGTACTGTATGGGTCTCAGCAAAACCATCAGCTTGCGATCTCCGGCCCCTACTCAAGGGTGCGACATCCTCAATATGATGCATTTGTCTTGATCATGTTTGGCTTCTTGCTGCAATGGCCCACTATTCTGACGCTGCCGATGTTTCCCTTTTTAGTCTGGATGTATGTCCGCTTAGCCCATCAAGAAGAGCGTGAAGCCCTGGCAGAATTTGGCGAGGAATATGCCCAGTATGCAGCTAAGGTGCCTGCCTTTTTCCCACACTTTGGTGCTGCTGACAGGCAAGGTGAAGACTTTCCACATGTGTAATTACAGGAGCAAAAATTATGGAAGGCAACAAGATGGATCGTAAGACATGGCTATCTGGTTCAGTGGGCTTTGTTGCGGGTGTTGCCGCAACTCTGTTGACGGGTGCTCTGTTGATGGGTGGCATGATGGCGATGGTGGGTGGCGGTTTCTGCGGCTCGAATTCTCTGCAAAACCCTGCGGCACAGCCAGCCGCCCAGCGTGAGATTTTGAGCTTGCTCAGTTAGCCAGTGCTACCTCTGTCTGTCTTATCTGGAGAGACGCTAAACGAGGACGGGGGCCTTGGGCGCATCCCAGATCTCTGGTAAAAAGCAAAGGCACCCGTCCCCTGGTAGAGAAGCTTACTTCGAGAAGTTAAAGCGGGCGTTGACCTTTTCGCCCTTGATATCGGTCTGAATGACAGTCTTGTAATCCCCCGCTGCCTGGCTGGGCAAAAAGGCAAAGAAATGCTCACCCTCGGCATCGTACTCCAGCGGTAGCGCTTGCTGGGTGCCATCGGGGAGCTGCACCTGGGCGATCGCCGTGGCATCGGCAATGGCCTCATGGGTATCGCCTGTTTGCAGGTACAGGTCGAGGTGAATGCCATCGGCTTCGGGCACAGGAACCAGTTCAAAGTGATAGGGGCCGCTTTCGACCACTTGCCCACCCTTGGTAGCAGCGGCTGGGGCAGCAGCAGTCTCGGCCTCGGCTGGGCTTTCGGCTACGGGAGTTTCAGCAGCGGTGTCAGGGGCTGTTGCGGTTTCAGCGCCACCACAAGCAGATAACGCCAGCACGCCAGTAATCAACAGAGCTTGAGCAAATTGGGAATGCATGGGAAATACCTTAAAAAAGAAAGCAGCTAAAGCAGGATGGTTGGGTGTTGCCCAACCTAGGGTAGTTGAGTAAAAGGTTGACCAGAGTTAAACCATCGGCACCTTAGCGCCGACGGAGGGTGCCATCTCATCGGCATAATCTGTTGGCGTCATCGGCTTAGGCATCAAGCGTTTGCCAAATAACGAGTAGAGCGCTGGCAGCACCAGCAGAGTCAGCGCCGTCGAGGTGAATAGCCCGCCCAAAACGACCACGGCCAGGGGCTGCAAAATTTCTTTGCCCGCCCCGCTGCCAAGTACCAAGGGCACCATGCCCAGGGCCGAGGTGAGGGCCGTCATTAAAATCGCCACCAAACGCTCTGAGGAGCCTTCGACGATCACCTGGCGCAGTGGCATCCCCTGGGCCAGTTTGGTGTTGTAGTTATCGACTAGCAGTAGGCCGTTGCGGGTGGCCACCCCAAACAGGGTGATAAACCCAACCAGCGACGCCACCGACACCACGCCGCCCCCAAGGGCAATGGAGGCAATACCCCCCACCAGGGCCAGGGGTAGGTTGACCATAATCATCACCACCCCCAGCACTGATTTAACCGCGAAGTACATCAGCACAGAGATGACGACGATCGCCAAGCCCCCAAACACCAGCAGGTTGCGGCTGGCCCGTTGTTCTGACTCAAACTGCCCGCCGTACTGAATGTAGTAGCCCGAGGGCAGTAAGACTGTTTCCCCCACCCGGTCTCGAATCGTATCGACCACCGAGCCCAGATCGCGCCCCGCGACGTTGGCTGACACCACAATTAGGCGCGAGACATTTTCGCGGTTGATGGTGTTTGGCCCGGTGCCGTAGTCAATGCGAGCTACCTGGGCTAAGGGAATTTTTTGGCCTACCGGGGTATCGATTAAGAGATTGCCGATCGCCGTCAAATTACTGCGGGCGTCATCTTTGAGCCAAACCAGTAGGTCAAAGAGCTGCTGCTGCTCTAGCACCTGAGACACCACGCGCCCGTTGAGCGCCGTTTCGACCACGCTGGCAATTTGCCCCACGGTCAGGCCGTAGCGGGCCGCAGCAGGTCGATCAAACTGAATCTGTACCTGGCGAATGGGCACCTGGGGCTCCAGTTGTAGATCTACCAGGCCATCGATATCGCGAATCGCTGCTTCGACATCGCTGCCGATAGTGCGCAGCTGGTCAAGGTCGGGGCCAAATATTTTAATGGCGATCGCGCTTCTGACCCCCGAGAGTACCTCATCCATACGGTGGGTGATAAACCCACCCACACTAGGGGCAATGCCGGGAATGCGGGCAAACTCCTCTCGAATGGTTTCAATGGAGGCTTCACGATCGCGCAATCCCTCTTTGCTTAGCTCGATATCGAGGTGTCCCAAATTGACCCCACCGGCATCGGCATCCCCCGGTGCTCGCCCAGCCCGCAACTGCACGGTCGCAAAGCGGGGGTCGTCCTTGAGCGCCTCCTGCATAGCGATTCCGGCCTGGTTGGTGGCACCCAAAGACATGCCTGGGTATAGCAGCATGGCGTTCACCAACGAGGGCTCCTGGAATTCTGGTAAAAACACCCGCCCCAGACTCGAAAACACCACCAACGACGCCACCAACGACGCCACGGCAATAGCCAGCACCAGCTTGGCGCGGGCCATTACAAACCGCAAAGCCGGTTGATACAGCCGTTGAGATGTCCTAGTAACCCAGGTCTCATCGCTGGGCAGCGGGCGGCGAGCTAGCAAGATAGCGCACAGCGCTGGGGAGAGCGTCATGGCCACCAGAGTAGAGGCCACAATCGACACCAGGTAGGCCACCCCCATAGGGGCAAAAATCCGGCCCTCGACCCCCGTCAAACTAAAGATGGGGGCAAACACCACAGCAATAATTACAGTGGAAAAAATAACGCTCACCCGCACCTCTACAGAGGTGTCATAGACCACCTTAAAGGGATGTTCTGGGCTACCTGCCAGCTGGTTTTTGCGCAGCCCGCGATAGGCGTTCTCCATATCCACAATCGAGTCATCGACCACTGAGCCAATGGCCACTGCTAACCCGCCTAGGGTCATGGTGTTAATGCCCTGGCCAAAGGCATTGAGAATGATCATGCCCACTAAAATCGAGAGCGGAATGGCGCTCAGCGTAATCACCGCCGTGCGCCAGTTCATCAAAAACAGCAGGATAATAACTGAGACGATGATGATGCCGTCTCGCAAAGAACCCAGAACGTTTTCGACCGACGCTTCAATAAAGTTTTCTTGGCGAAAGGTTTCGGTGATGACGACATCCTCGGGCAGAGCTGCTTTTAGCTCATCCATTGCGGCTTCCACCGCCCGTGTGACGGTGGGGGTGTCGTTGAGAGGCTGCTTGTTGACCACCATGACTACCGCCCGCTGGCCCCCCACGCTGCCGTCGCCCCGCTGGAGGGCGGCCCCAATTTGAACATCAGCGACATCTTGCAGCTTTACGGGGCGGCCATCTCGGGCGGCTACCACCGATTCTTGCAGTTGCTCAATTGAGTTTAGCCGCCCTACCCCCCGAATGATCAGCTCCTGGTCGGGGGTGTTGAGAAATCCACCTGCGGCATTGACGTTAGCCGCCTCGGTCGCCTCGGCCACCTCTTGCAGCGACACATTAAATGCCACCAGGCGGTCTGGATCCACCAGCACCTGGTACTGCCGCACGTCGCCACCGTAGGCAATCACCTGAGAAATACCTGGCACAGCCAAGAGGCGGTTGGTGACATCGCGATCCACCAACCGCCTCACCTCCATCAGAGGCGTCGTTTCCGCCGTAAAGGCGTACATCAAGATCGTGCCAATCGGTGACGAAATCGGCGAAATCTGGGGAATGCCGACCCCCTCGGGCAGCTTTTCTTGCACCTGCTGGAGTCGCTCGGTGACCAGCTGGCGGGCCTGGTAGACATCGGTACCCCAGCGAAAAATCACCTTGACGACCGAAATACTAACCGCCGAGGATGACCTCACGGTTTCTACCCCAGGGGTGCCATTGACGGCACTCTCAATGGGCAGGGTAATCAGCGCTTCCACCTCTTCGGGGGCCAACCCCGGCGCTTCGGTTTGAATTTCAACCTGGGGGGGCGCAAAGTCTGGAAACACGTCCAGCGGCATTTGGGTGAGGTTATAAATGCCCAAAAACGTCACTACGATCGCCCCGATGACCACCAGCCACCGCTGGGCGATCGACCACTTCAAAATGTTATCTAGCATCGTTGTTGCTCAAAATTTGGCAGGGCAGGTGGCTCACCATAATCGTCGTAGGGTGGGCATTGCCCACCATCTAGAAAGACACTTCCCAGTCATTACCACAGCTACTTACGCGAGGGTTCTCCCTCTTCGACCAGGGGCGCAGCCAGGGTTGGCCCAGTGCCGTAGCGAGGATGCCCTTGGGCTGACGGCGAAACCTCCTCGTCACCGATCGCCAGGGCATAGGTCGGACGCTGTCGCCTGGCCCACCAGATTCCGGCAGCAAAGGTGGTCATGGCGATCGCACCACTGCCCAACCCCATCGCCCACCAGGGAATGCCTGGGGTTGCGACCGCCTCAACGGGTGCGGCAGTTTCCTCTGTTGCCTCAGCACTCCCGCCCCGCAACGACTGGGCATAGAGTTGATTAGCCCGCTGGGTGACCACTTCATCGCCCTCAAACAGACCGCTAAGCACCTCTACCTGATCGCCCGCCGTTCTCCCTAGGGTGACCTCAACCGGTTCAAAGGCGTTGCCATTGCGCACAAACACCAGGGTTTGGCCGCTAGCCTCTACCAACGCCGCCTGGGGAATGGCCATCACGGCCTCGGAAGTACTCTCGGTGAGCACTTCCAGGGCCGCAAACATGCCGGGCTTGAGAGTGCCCTGGGCATTGTCTAGCTCAGCTTGTACGGGCACAACCCGAGTTTCGCCATCGACCACCGAACCTACCGTGGTAATTTGGCCCTCAAAGATTTGATCGGGCAGGCTGGCCACGGTGATCCGCACCCGTTGCCCAGGCGATACCTGGGAGAGATCTTTTTCAAAAATGTTTGCGGTGGCCAATACCGTGCGGTTATCCACGATGGTCATTAACACCGCGCCCGCATCTTCTGAAGATTGCCCCAGGGTGACGTCGCGATCGGCAATGGTACCTGCGATCGGCGCTTTGATGGTGATGGTGCCGTCGGCGTTAGCCGTGGCCCCGAGCTGCTGCAACCGAGTTTGGTAGGTCTGTGAGCTGAGCTGAGAGCGGGAGCGAGCAACGTTGAGGGCGGTCTGGGCCTGCGCCACTCCCGTGCGAGCACTGAGAACCTCCAACTGACTTTCGGCCTCTGCCAAAGCCTGCTTGGCGTCTGCCAAACCCGCTTCAGAGGCCAATAGTTCGCGGCGGGCGATCGCCCCTTCCGCCGCCAGTTCTGAGTCCCGATCGTACTGCTCTTGGGCTACTCGCACATCCGTCCGGGCCGCTTCAATCGCCCTGAGGGCAATCTGCTGCTGTTGCTCGTAAGTCTGCCGGGCGAGCTGCAAATCGGCCTCGGCCTGCTGCACATTTCCCTGGCGCTCAGCGGAGTTTTCCAAGGCGGTCACCCGCAATTCGGCCAATTCCCCGCTGGTGATCACCGCTAGCGCCTGGCCCGATTCCACCTGCTGCCCCGGCTCCACCAGCAGCTTGGTCACCGTACCGCCGACTGGGTTTGTCACCGATACCTGTCGCCCCGGCGAGGCTTCGATTTGCCCCGTTGCCTTCACCCCAAAGGCCAACACCTGTCGCTTTACCGGCTCGACAATTAAACCAATGCGGTCAGCAACCTCTGCATCAACCGCAATCCCTGCTGGGTTAGCCCCGGCACCACCACCCTGAAACTCATCCCCGTGTCCAGCATGGGCAAAGGCTGCGCCAGCAGGGGCTAGCAACAGCATTAGCAAGGCCAGCCGAGGGAGCAACCGCCCTCTGGCTACAACACACAAGCGATCGGAGATAGCTGTCATAGGCGTGCCCTTGATCCACTCAAATACAGTCTTTAGGAGAAAAATGCCCTCAGTCCCCAAACATCCCACAGAAAAATGAAATCAGGATGAAATACCCAACCCCAATCGGGCAATTTTCAGGTTGCACAAGGGATATTTTTCCAGAATGTAAGCTCAATCTATAAAAAAACGTGCTCAAACGAAGGCCCCATCAAGAAAAAATAGATTTCTTTAATCGCCCCAAAAAATGTCTGAAAGGATCAACTTTTGTGAAAATGCAAACGAAAATTGCCCTTTAATTCTTCTAATAAAACGCTCAGCTTTAGCTTAGGTAATTATCAGGAAATGGTTTGATATTCAATCTATAATGAATGGTATAAAGCTTCGCTAGCCAAGCGCAAGCTTTAGCAGTTCTCATTGAGAAGACAAATGAAAAAATACTTTCTTTCCGTACTAACTATCGCATTAGCTACAATGTCCTTTGCCCCTGTGGCCAGTGCTTCTGGCCAAACTAGCCTTCGTGGTTTAGCTGCCGAAAAAGGCAGGCCTGTAACTCTCGGTGAACTTATTCAACACAATCGCGATTACAGAGGTTCATAAAATTTTTGACGAGTGCTATCTTTAGAGTGCTATCGCTTACCCAAGATAGCACTCGTCTCAATAGACTCTAAAGCCACCATTGCCAAAAGCCTGGTGGCTTTTTTTTGAGGAGTATAGAGCGGTTCGCGGTGGTTAATTAAACTCAACAAGTACAATGCCATATGGCTTGACAGTCAGTGAGTTTCGCTCTAATTTTTCTAATAAAACTTTTATTATTAGCTTAGGTAATTATCAGGAATTATCTCGACAACAGATCTACCATGGTATGAGTTTCGTCGATAAACAAAAGACGAAACTCATAAGCTCTCATGGAGAATAAGATGAAAAAATACTTCCTTTCTGTACTGACAATCGCAATGGCTTCAATGGTGCTAGCACCTGTAGCAAGCGCCTCAGGGCAGACAAGTCTTAATGACCTGTCTGCTGATCTAAATGGGGATGGCATTGTCACCCTTGGTGAACTTAGGTTTCACAACTCTGAATACAGAGGAAAATAGTCGGCGATTGTCTCTGGGAAAACAGAAAGAGTAACGACTCTTTAGTGTCTTCAGAGGCGGATTCAAGTTACCTTACTCACTCTAAAAACTGCAAAGCCCACCGTAGACTTAGGCCGCGATGGGCTTTTTATTGGTTTTAATTCACTTCATAATTCAGAAAAAGTCTGATCCGGGTAATTGAGCAAATCTGCAAAATTATTCTGGATAAGGTTGCTCAGTTGCTCTTTGTATTGCAGCCAACGACCGATTGTAGTCTATGATTGCATTCGCTAAGTTGCCTTCTGCCTCAGCTAAATCTCCTATGGCGCTTAGCACATCAAGTTGAGTCCCGACTCCTGCATCAAATCTCAAGTTGGCTAACCTAAGCGCCTCTTGCGCTTGTTCTATAGCTGCATTGGCCGTAGTAATATTTTCCTGATTAGCCGTTAAGTTGAAGTATGCGTCCTCAACCTCCAAGCGAATACTGTTGCGAGTTTGTGAAAACTGGGTTTCTGCAATTTCAGATTCCTTATCTTGCTGAGCCGCCGATGCTGAGGCAGCACCCCCATCAAAGAGTTGCCACTGTAATCTAGCGCCCACGCTGAACCCATCATCCAGTGCCGTTGAATTGCCACTTAAAGCCTGCTGAAGGCCATAGTTGGCAACTAAGCTAAGGTTAGGTCTTACCGCTGCCAGGGCAATTTGTCTCTGGCGTTGGGCAATTGTGCGCTGGGCCAAAACCTGCGATAGCTCAGCGCGACTTTGATAGGCCAGTACAATACTCTCCTCTAAGGTCAGCGGCCAGCCTCCAGCAATTTCGACAGGCAGAGTATCAACATTTACTGAAGCTGCTAAATTTAGCCTGCGTGATAGTTGTCTCTGCGCAATTTGTCGTTGGCTTTGAACCTGCGTCAAGTCTTGGCGGGCATTGGCCACCTGCACCTCTGCCCGGAGCACGTCAAATTGAGTACCTACGCCAGCACGTTCCCTCAAAATTGTGTCCTGTAGATTGCGCTCCGCTTCATCTAAAAAAGCCTGGCTAATCCGAATTTGCTCAATAGTTAGCTGTAAGGCGTAGTAATCATTGGCGGTATCGAGCAGCAGTTGCGCTCTACGACGGTTGACATCTAGTTCAGCGACCCGAATTTGCTCTTCAGCTACTTGTATTCTGGCTTGTCTACCCCCTGACAAGCCCAAGTCATAAAGAGCCTCAAGGTCTCCTCTTAAAGTCGTTTGGTTGTCATTCTCTTCGCTATTACTTTGTAATGTTGATGCCAAGCCAACGGTTGGATACAGTTCTGCTCTAGCTTCTCTAAGCGCAAATTGACTGCGTTCTAGCTCTAGTAAGGCAATCTGAAGATCTTCGTTGTTGCGCAATGCTAGCTCAAAAGCTTCTTCTATAGAAAGAGTCTCTGTCGTAGTAATTTCAACAGCTTCTGGCTGAGTTGGCAAAAATAGCGGATTAGGCTCCGGGGAAAGACGGTCAAGTCGTGAGGTATCTTCTTCTGGCTGAGGCAAAGATTGAGCAAGGGCTCTAGATGCGGTCGGGGGAGCAACATCCAACGCAATCACCATGGCCAAACCGGCTAGGGTAGATGTAGAAAGTCGAAAATTTTGACGCATGTTTAACAGCAAAATGAGTACTCTTGACCGATTAAATCAACAAATAAACTACGCCAAAGCTAGAGACAGGGAATTTCTAGATCGACCCCTAGCAGCAGTCTTGAGAATATATCCAAACCCTCGAATGGTGTGAATTAGCCGTTCTTTTTGACCGTTTTCCATCTTTTTTCGCAGAGAGCAAATGTAAAACTGAAGCACGTTGCTCTCATGGCCAAGATCGCAGTCGTAGCTCCAAACAGCATCAATGATCTGTGTTTTTTTAAGCGCTTCCCTAGGATGCTCAAGAAAGTAAGCCAGTAAATCGAACTCCTTGGCTGTCAGGGTTAATTCATGACCACCGCGATATACCGTCCGGCTGTAGTGGCTGAGTGTCACATCAGAGAAAACTAGTATTCTCGATGCATCTTCGCTATTTATCCTCCTCAAAAAAACTTTAATGTGGGCCAAAATCAAATCTAGACTTATGGGTGTAGTGACATAGGCATCAGCCCCTGCTTCTAGAGCAGCCGCTTGCTTTTGAGGAGTAGTATCTTTATCGATGTAGAGAATGGGGATTGGATTGCCTGTAGTCCTCAGCCTTCTGCATATATCAATAGCTGTTAAATCAGAAATGGACGAGCTAATAATTAGTGCGTCTGGCTCAATTTGGCGAACGTTGACAAGTCCGCTAAAGCCATCTTGATAAACACTGACGAGGTAGCTTTCTTGGATTAGCTCTGACTCAATCAAACGAGAAAAGCTAGATTCATTTTCTATGACAAGAATATGTTTGGCCATATAAACCCACCTCACTCTTTAAATTGAAAGCACCAAAAAGCAGGGCAAAACAAAGCCTATTCTAAGCGCTAGAACATAGGCTCTTCCTTAACACCCTTGGCATTAAGCTTTCTTGGTCTTTCAGTGTTTGTCGCTACAGTATGGCAAGCAAAAATGAAATGAACGTGAAAACTCTATTCGATTTAGAAAGTATTTTTAGGTGTCTCATCCAGTCGTTGAAATCAAGGCGATCGCGGACGAAGCTTAGTACTTTTGGCCAGATGGCATCTAGAAAAGTACTGCGATAGGTTTCCCGCCTCTAATCATTTAGTCACATCGGTAGGCTCTTCTTCTGGTTGAGTTTTACGAATCAAGGCTAGAAAATATTCCACAAAAGACAGGCCCCAGCTCTTGGCGTGAGGCCTGCCGAATTTTATTCGCTAACGAAATTACTGGCCGTACCAGTCTTTTCGCCACTGTTCCATTTGATCAATTTCGACCTGCTGGGTCGATAAAATATCTTGGGCGAGTTGTTGAACGTCTGGTTGGCTGCTTTTCTCTAGGGCATCTTGCGCCATAGCTAATGCCCCCTCATGGTGGGGAATCATGCCATTGATAAAACGTAGGTCGAATTCATCATCGGCAGTACCCAAGTCGCCACTCATCATCATGTTGGCCTGCATATCAGGCGTCATAGCCATGGAATGTCCCATGGCTGAATGATACATGACGGGCTCTTCGCTGGCATTTGGATACCATTCTTGCCGCCACTGCTGCATGCGGTCAATCTCGACCTGCTGGGCAGCAATGATCTCCTCTGCCAACTGCTTGACTTCATCACGCTGCGAATTTTGTAAAGCCGATTCAGCCATCATGACTGCACCCTGGTGATGCAAAATCATGCCGTCAATAAACCGTAAGTCGAACTCCTCATCACTGGGGCCGAGATCCATCATCATCGAATGGTCGGCCATGGGTTCATCTCCCATGGGCATCGCGGCAGAGTCTGACGCTTTAGGTGCCGAGGATGACGTGCCGCACGCGCTCACCATTACAGGTAGAGACACCAGTCCGCCTACTACTATCCACGAAGCTAATAGTCGTCTCAGAGTCATCGGATGTCAAACCTCTTTTCCATCACAAAGGCTGTTGCTCGCTTTCAAGCGCGCTGACGCGCTTTGCACAAGTACCAGCTTTCAGTTTGCTACCCAAAAATGAAATGCGAGTGAAATGGAACAGGTTTGAGCAAAATGAAATGGATTCTGGATAATGACAGAATCCATTTCATTTAATACAGCCATTGTTGATCAAGCAGCAGAGGGCTACCACCACGGTGCCGATTAGACTGGCAATAAACGTGGTTTTAGGCGTCATAGGAGACCTGCTCAATAAACCCGCAGATGGTTCCCTGGCAAAGGGTTGCGGTTGGGGCAGTGGCCTCGTCGGACAACTGTGCCGCCAGGTCAGCTTGGTAAGTGGCCAGTTCTTGGCGGAGGGCTTGCAGCTCAGCAATTTGTTGATCAAGCTGCTGAAGGTGGCTGGACACCATCGCTTTAAGCTGTTGGCAGGGCGCTGTGCCCCCGACGCGCAACGCAATCAACTGACCAATTTCCGTCAGCGACAGCCCCAGCCGCTTGGCTTTTTGGATAAAGCGCAGCCGCTCCACATCGGCAGTGTCGTAGAGGCGATACTGAGCCGCGCTGCGCTGAGGCACTTGCAGCAGCCCCAGCCGCTCGTAGTAGCGAATGGTGGAAGCGGGCACCCCCGTGGCCCGACTCAGATCGCGGATTAACATGACTGTAGTTCTACCCCTGCCCTATCCCTGCCGCCGCCAGAGCGTCGCGGGAAATCGGCTGCTGTTGACGGCAACAGTCCACCAATTCGCCATCAACCACCACGGCGGGAAGCCGATGGATGCCGTAGTCCTCCAGTTTTTGACGAGCGGTGGCCGTGATTTGCTCACTGCGCACATCCCAAACTTGAATCTGGCAGGCTGTACAGCTCATCTCCTGAACCAGGTTGACAGCCTCGTCACACCGAGGGCACCCAGCTACAAAGATTTCAACTTGTCGTTGAGTCATTTCATCACCTTGTAAAGTTGAGTTCACTCTAAACCTTGAACCTAACTTCAATGTCAAGGGGTAAGCCAAACTCCGATTCGGTATAAAAATTTACCAAACACCCTTGACTCTCTAACGACTTTAGGGTTTAGCCTGAAATGGCGGTTAATGCAGTAACTGATGCGAGGCCTCTATTGTGGATCCTTATAGATATAAACCCTTCAGATCTTAGAATCTCAGCAGACCTGGCCCCAGAGGTGTTGGCACTGGCAGCACGACTACAGGCTGAGCAGCAGAACAGCTACTCCCTAGAGGAATTAGTTGACGCAGGAGCCGAGGCTAACATTGGGCCGGAGTATATTTGTCAGGCAACGCAACAGATTCAATCACAACAGATTCAGGCGACATTACGCCCTGCCAGCTTCTCTTGGCTAGCTAAGGGCGGTGCGATGGCGGTGGTAATTGTGGTCGCGCTATTCGCTATGACGCTAATTGTCGGCTCCACCGGTATGGGCTGCCATGCCAGGATGGACGCGGTAGAGAGCGATCGCCGATGACCCAGAGCTACCCTAGCGACTACGGCGTCTCAATTATGAAACAAATATGAAAACACTTCGCTATCCACTATGCTTGTGATTATGAAACAATTATGAAAAGCAATGGATTGGCAGATACAACGGCGATCGCTCCTTGGTGCCGGGCTTCTAGGGGCTGGCACCTGGTTGGGTAGACGGTTTAGTCAACCAGCGCTAGCTCAAGAGCGTGCCCAAACTGCTCCAGATCTTCATCACCAGGGCATGACTACCCTAGGCGAGGTTGATCACCTTAGAAATGGCTTTGACCCTCACGTACTGCTGACCCAGTGGGACGGCGGTACGGTGTCGCAACTCCCCACTGGACAGCGCCTGCGAGAGTACGACATTGCCGCCGTTGAGCGAGAGATTGAAGTGGCTCCGGGGGTGTTCTATCCCGCCTGGACGTACAACGGGCAGGTGCCGGGGCCGACGATTCGGGTCACGGAGGGCGATCGCATTCGTATTCGCTTTACCAATCAGGGCACTCACCTACACACCCTGCACTTTCACGGTATTCACGGAGCCCGGCAGGATGGCATTCCAGGGGTGATGGAGGCTGCACCGGGGCAAACGGTGACCTACGAGTTTGACGCGAAACCCTTTGGCTGCCACCTCTACCACTGTCATTCTGTGCCGTTTAAGCGCCATCTCCACAAAGGGCTCTACGGCGCGTTCATTGTTGATCCTGACCCTCAGCGGCACCCCGACCAGGTAGATGTTGCCCGGTCGCGCCTGCGGGGCTCCTCAGAAAACCAGCGCTGGCAGGAGTTGATGATGGTGATGAATGCTTTTGACACCAACTTTGACGAGGAAAACGAAGTCTACGCAGTTAACTCCATTCCCCATGCCTACATGAAGCAGCCGATTCGCATTGAGCGCGATCGCCCAGTGCGCGTCTATTTAATTAACGTGACCGAGTTTGACCCGATCAACTCCTTCCACCTGCACGCCAATTTCTTCGACTACTACGACCATGGGACGACGTTGACGCCGACTTCACGCACCGTCGATACGGTGATGCTCTGTCAGGCGCAGCGGGGCATCATCGAATGCTCCTTTGCGGACTTTGAGCCAGGTGTGTACATGTTCCACGCCCATCAGGCCGAATTTGCCGAACTGGGCTGGATGAGCGCCTTTGAGGTGGTGGCATGAAGGCTTTGTCCTGGCGCTGGGTGTTGCCGCCCCTCCTGTTGGCAGGGCTGGCAGCCCTGCTGCTGACCCTGAGCCCGGCTCGGTTGCTCAACTTGAATGCACCGCCGCTGGAGTCCCTGATTGTGGAGCGTACCGTGCTAAATGATCAGGGCATCACCCTCAAGGTGCGGGCGGAGGGGTCAGAACCCATGACCATTGCCCAGGTTCAGGTAGATAGTGCCTATTGGGCATTTACCCAGCAGCCCTCCGGGCCAATCCGGCGACTGGCGACGGCAACGGTGCAAATTCCATACCCTTGGGTAGAGGGCGAAGCGCATCACGTTCAGTTCTTGACCAACACAGGTGTTGTCGTTGCCCACCCCATTGACGTTGCTCTACCTACACCCGCTCTGTCTCTGGCAACGCTGCTGGGCTACGGCTGGCTGGGGCTCTATGTAGGCCTGGTGCCGGTGGGGTTAGGCATGTTGTGCTACCCCTACTTAAAGGTGTTGGGCCAGCGGGGGCTGACCTTTGTTTTAACTCTGACGTTGGGGATGCTGGCCTTTTTGCTGGTAGACACCTTGCAGGAAGGGCTGGAGTTGGCTGGAAAGGCGGCGATCGCGTTTCAGGGCCAAGCCCTGGTCTGGTTTGCCGCTACAGTGGCATGTCTGGCCCTTTTTGCCGTGGGCCGACGCCGAGGCAAACCACCCGAAGGCCCTGCGCTCTCTACTTACATGGCCTTGGGCATTGGCCTGCACAATCTGGGCGAAGGGCTAGCAATTGGCACCGCCTTTGCCCTGGGGGAAATTGCCTTGGGCTCATTTCTGGTGATTGGCTTTACCCTCCACAACCTGACTGAAGGGCTGGGCATTGTCGCGCCGCTGCTCAAGCAAAAACTGCGCTGGCAAACCTGTGTAGCACTGGCCGCACTGGCTGGACTCCCCGCTGTGGTAGGGCTGTGGGTGGGGGCTTTTGCTTTTTCTCCCCATTGGGCGGCCCTATTCTTGGGCATTGGTGCAGGGGCGATTTTGCAGGTTATTGTAGAACTCAGCACCTACCTACAGCGGCAACTCCATCAGTCAAAACTCTCTGGCTTGGCAGGGCTGGGTTTAGCTGGCTTTACGACTGGGCTACTTGTGATGTACAGCACTGCGCTGCTGGTGAAATTTTAGCCAGACAACCTAGCCACCACTTGTTTGAGCGCTACAAGCGCGTTAGATCTGGTGTGGGCTAGGTTGCTGGTACAGGTGTGAGTCCGTGTACTGCCCAAGCTTGAAAGACGCTTTTAGCATGGGCACTGCGGGCGGCTTGAGAGGCTATCTGGTCTCTAGAACAGCCCTATCGTCTTTAGCTTAGTCGCAGTTAGAGGGGGGGCAATCAGGGGTGGGGAACAGGCAGGGAGCGGCAGCGGCAACACCAGCCACGGCAGCGGTCAGAACAAGGGCAGAAACAGCCGCCAGGGACAGCTTCTTGATCTGAGGAACTTTGAGCATCGGAATTGACCTCTTTGATAAGGATGGTGAATCAAACGGCCTCTAGACGAGACTTCCCATAAGGTAAACCCTGAGGTTGGCTTGAGAGTCAACCCTCCAAATTTGCACTAAGCTAGCTCTAGTGACAATGGTCGCTCATTTCCAAGGGGTCTTTTTTTAGAAGGATGGCCTGCTCAGACAATGAAGAAACTCCTCAAAATAGGCGAGCTGGCCAAACAGACCTACGTGACGGTAGCCACCATTCGCTACTACGAGTCGCTGCACCTACTAGAGCCAGTGAGCAAAGCTGAGAATGGCTATCGCTATTACGACGACGACGCTGTTAACCGTCTGCTATTCATTAAGCAGGCCCAGACATTGCAGTTTTCCCTGGCAGAAATTCAGCAGGTGTTTGATGTGCGCAAGCAGGGGGAGCCGGTCTGCACCCTGGTTAAAGCGCTAATCGACTGTAAAATTGCGACCCTGGAGCAGGAAATTCAGCAGGCTACTGCCCGTAAAACCATGCTGGAAACCTACCGCACAAGCTGGGCCACCCGCCCCCTAGACAATCCATCCGACGTTAAAGTTTGCAGTCTTATTGAAGAAGTGAGTCTAACTCTGAATCGTCTAGAGGCCATTTGAGAAACTGTCAAATCAGGTCTGATTTATTCTAAATGCGGCTAACACCATGAACCGCCATAGTTTCTTGAATTGGCTAAATTCGCCTGAGCTCAACATAGTTATATTTTCGTTTTTGCTGTCTTTCTTTTGGGAAATTCAGCAAATGTGGTTTTATGAAATTCCAGCTGGATACTCCCACTTCGATATAGTCAGAAATTGCACCCTCGCTACAGTCGGAGATGTCGTAATTATATTGATTGCATTTTGGGCCGTTGCAGCTCTATCGAAGTCTCGTCAATGGTTACGTTACCCAAACCGTAGCCGAATGGGTGTTTTTATCCTTGTAGGAGTGGTAATCACCGTTGTTATCGAAGCCTTGGCTACTGGCCCCCTCAATCGGTGGACTTATGCCGAGTCCATGCCAACAATTCCGATTTTAGGCACTGGGTTAGTGCCATTGTCAATGTGGTTTCTAGTGCCTCCGCTCACCATTTGGTTTGCCAGGCGTCAAATTCCACCTGTAAGGTCATAACATTCAGATCCAATCGTTCGAGACTTGACCAGAGCAAAGGATAACTAATGCTGTCCCAGATTCATGGTGAAGTACATAGTTGCTAACCTTTCTGAAATGGAATCGTTGAGAATATTACAAGGCTAATGATAATGAGGTATATGGGTTTCTTTGCTATGGTGAATCTCACGCATTATGGTGAGACTCCTGTACATGAGATAGTTTGATCTGAGTGTTGCGATAATCTCACGGGAGAAATGCAGTAGTCACTGCGGCATAATCACTAATCGATCGCAAAGTTGCAACCACAGATACCCTAACCATGACCTGGTTTGAGCGATCGCAGCCTCTGCTAATTCTGCTTTCAGTGCTGCTGGGGCTAGGTCTAGCGCTGATTGGCGATGTTGCTGCATTGGCAGGCCATCTCATTACACCGCTGTTGATGGGGATGCTGTACGCGGCGTTTTTGCCTATTCCGCTGCGGCACCTGGGCAGAGCCTTTGGCAACTACCGCGTGACCATTGCCAGCCTGGCGATGAACTTTGTCTGGACACCCCTGCTGGCCTGGGCGTTGGGGGTGCTGTTTCTGCGAGGTGCGCCCGATTTGCGGGTGGGCCTGCTGATGTTGATGGTGACCCCCTGCACCGATTGGTATCTGGTGTTTACCGGCCTTGCCAAGGGCAATGTCAGCCTCGCAACGGCTCTGCTACCGCTGAATTTTGTCTTGCAGATGGTGCTATTGCCTGTTTATCTGGCCCTATTTGCCCAGGCGCTGGTCTCACTCGATCTTGGGGTGTTGGTAGGCAAAATAGCCATCGTTCTGCTGATTCCGCTGGCGTTGGTGCTGCTGTCTCGCTATGGCCTGGCCTGGCTCAAGGGGCCAACCTGGCTCCACCAAAGGCTGCCGCAGGTGGCGATGGTACAGCTCCTCTGTTTGAACTTGGCGATTGTGGCTATCTTTGCCGCCGAGGGCAAGGCGTTACTTCAGCGTCTGGATCTGTTGCTGTGGTTACTGCTGCCTATTGGTTCGTTTTTTGTGATTAATTTTGTGTTGGCTCAGTGGCTGGGGCAGCGGTTGCGGCTGGCGTATCCAGAGGTAGTTTGCCTGACTTGCACGACCCTGGCGCGGAATTCTCCGGTGGCACTGGCGGTGGCAGCAGCGGCCTTTGGCGATCGCCCCCTGATTGCTCTAACTCTGGTGATTGGCCCGCTGCTAGAGCTGCCGATTATGGCGCTGGTGACGCAGATACTCTTGCGACTCCGCCCTCAAACTTCTCGCGATTGTTAAATGAGCCCACAATTATGCTTTTCTGGGTGCTGGTTCCTTTACCCTCTATCTAACTCTCTTGGGCATACACAAATGTGTCTCGGCTAAATTGCCCTCGTTGGAGCCTCCCCTTAAAGAGAGGCATTGAATCCTCTTTTTGGAAAAACTGCCCCCTTTCCTTAAAGGGAACTCTATTGAGATATCCTAATCGATTGACTTTTGGGGGATCTATAGCGGGCATTCGGTTCAAGAAGAGATGTGTATACACAGGAGTCACCTAGCTAGAGAACCTATAATTAAGGTACGCGTTTTAAGGGGGTAACCCTATGCGACTGTTCACTAAATCTTTTGCTGCAATCGCAGGTCTCAGCGTTGCGATCGCAGGCGCTATCGCCATTCCCTACCTCACCTCACCCTCCAGTGCCGATCCCTTACAGCAATCTGGTCGACCCGGCTGGCAGATGCCCATGAATCGAGGCCGCATGCCCATGCAACAGCGTGGCAGGCAAGGGCATCACGGACAAATGATGCATATGATGCAGGCCAATAACGAGTTTGAGTTTTTAAGCCTAATGATTCCCCATCATGAGGAAGCCATTGCCACTGCTCAACGGGTGCTGGAGTACAGCGATCGCCCTGAGATGCAAGAGTTTGCTCAGGACATTATCGACGTGCAAACAGCCGAAGTTGAGCAGATGAAAGCCTGGTTAGGCGAGTGGTATCCCGGTCAGGACACTAACCTCACCTACGCTCCCATGATGCGCGACCTTAGCCAACTCGAAGGGGATGCCCTCGATCAGGCGTTTTTAGAAGACATGATCATGCACCACATGGGGGCTGTGATGATGTCGCAACGCCTAATAAATCTCGGCCTGGTTGAGCACCAGTTAGTCCAGCCCTTTGCTCAAAATATTGCCGATACTCAGTGGCAAGAAATCTGGCAGATGCAAGCCTGGTTGCAAGATTGGTATGGAGTTGCAGGGATGCCAATGGGCAACGGCATGATGCCTTGTGGAATGACTTATTAAAGTGCTTGTTGCGCGTACTGCAAAATGCCTGCGGCGATGCCCTGGGCCATGCGAGTGCGCCAGGCTGGGTCGTTAAAATTACGGGCATCTTGAGCGCCAGTGACAAACCCGGTCTCAACTAAAACCGACGGCATAGAGGTGTTTACGAGAACGTGAAAACGTGCCTGGCGCACCCCGCGATCGCGCATGGTCACCAAACGCAAAATAGATTGATGAATCACCTGGGCGAGACGATTGCCTGAGCTGTGGTGATAGGTCTCTAGCCCATTTACCTCGGGTCTACTTAGACTGATGGAGTTGGCGTGAATGCTGACGAAGAGGTCGGCATTGGCCCGTTCCGCAATTTGCACCCGAGGTGCCAAATCAATCTCCCGATCATCGGAGCGGGTTAGAACCACCTGCGCACCGCTTTGTTCTAAGATTCTGGCGACTTCGTAGGCGATCGCAGAGGTCACATCTTTTTCGCGCAGACCGCCCACGCCGATCGCCCCCGGATCGCGTCCGCCATGGCCTGGGTCAATCACAATAGTAACGGCCTGCCTGGGAATGCCACTATTCGGTGGGGGCACCGCTGGGGTCGCGGGTATGGCGGGCTGGGGCTGGGGTGGCATCACCGGAGCCTGTGGCGGCGGTTGCACGGCAATGGGAGGCGACGCCGCAGCGGGTGCCTGAGCTGGTGCCACGACTGGGCTGGCTGGAACGGCGGCGATATCGATTCCCCTAGGCGGCAAAATTACAATGCCGCTGCCGTTGCTGACCCAGGCTTGCCAGTCGGTGCTGTTGGCGGGCACCGTTAGGGTAATTCGCAGGGTCGGCACCGCCGCACTTACCGGCTGAATATCCCAGGCGGTGACCCCAAACCTATTGTTGGGTAGGGTTTGACCGGTGAGGGCGACTGCCACGGTGGCATTTTCGAGCTGAAGCATCACCTGGGTATCACTGACTCGCTCCACGGTCAGGTTAGGGCTTGCCCCAGAGGTGCGGATGAAAAAGCCATCGGGGGTAGTGCGTACGCCTTCAACCTGGGTGGCGGCTCCAGTGATCGGGGTGGCATTGACCCGATTGGTGCTGGCACTGGGCGCTGTTCCACCCTGCGGTGTGGGCAGTTGCACCACCCACTGCTGTGGCGTTTCTCCCCGTACCACGACTTGATCTGGGTTAAGGGTGTAGCCAGGGGCTAGCTCAATGACCAGCCGGGTGGTTTGGGCATCGAACTGCCCGATGCGAACGGATTGAACAGCGCCACCAACGACCTGGTTAATCGTCCGCTGCTCTAGGGTTGTGCCAGGCAAATCCACCACAATGCGGGTAGGGTTAAACAAAAGCTGTGCCCTGGGCTGCACGGCGGCATCGGTCGAAAACTCTAGCCGATTTTGCTGAGGGTCAAAGCGCCAAGTCCTAAACTGAGCGGCCTCGACTGGAAGCGCCAGCAGTAGCCCACCTACCATGCCAATTAGGCTCATCAGAGGTCGGTATTGTTTCATGCAGCATCTCACAGTGCGCTGGGTCGGCCTTTGATTTTGCCTGATTTTACGGCATCAAGATCGCTCCTTTCATCTTGTTTCCAAGAAAGTTGCCTGCTTAAAACGGTCGCTACACTGGAGGGGAGCAGGCTCTATCTCAAGCGTGAAGGCTCGCCTCAGAAACGCCACAGGCTCGGATTCATGCGGGCTCGGATTCATGGGGTTAGTTCAGCTTGTAAAGCGTCACAAGGCGCTGGTTTGGAGTTGAGCCTGGGCCTTACGGTACAGGCTCACGGTTAAGATCCATAGCTCAGTTATGCGGTTAGGAGAGAAGCCATGCAGGTCCAAAGAATGTTAGCGATCGCTCTAGGAATGGCCGTTGTGGTAGCTCCTGGAAGTGCAGTGGGGATACGGCCTGCCCACGCGGTAGAGCAAGCTGCCGTCAATCTCCTAAATCAAGGTCGCCAGCAGGCGGATCAGGGACAGCTAGAGGCAGCGATCGCCACCTACAGCCAGGCCATTCAAGCCGATGCCACTAATGCCGAGGTCTATTTTCATCGCGGCATTGCTTACCACGACCTGGGCGATTATCAGCTCGCCATCGCTGACTTTTCCAGAGCGCTTCAGCTGCGCCCCGACCATCCAGAAACCTTGTACAACCGGGGAGAGGCCCATGCTCACATGACCAATGCCGAGGCAGCGGTCGCCGATCTGACCCAGGCCATTGAGCTAGCCCCTGAGGTAGTGCAGCCCTATCTAGATCGCGGCCTTGTCTTTGCCGCCACTGGCAACTTACCCCAGGCCCTCAGCGACCTAGATGCTGCCATTACCCTGGCTCCCGACAACGCCGATGCCCACTACAACCGGGGCAAAATCTATACCGAACTGGGCAATACCGAAGCCGCCCTCTCAGACTTCAACACCGCGCTCCGCCTCAATCCTGAGCTGGCTGAAGCCTACGGCAATCGCGGTATTTTGCAGTACCAGCTCGGCGACCCTCAAGCCGCCATGGCTGACTTGCGCCAAGCAGCGGCGCTGTTTCAGGCCCAGGGCGATAGCCAAGGCTATCAGCAAACCCTGTACTTCATGCAGCAGGTGCAGAGGGGGAGCGAGCCCACCCCGTGAGGTCAACGCCCTCAATCCTCTGAACAGATGTTCAATGGTAACGATTCTCAGTATCATAGAGAAAAAGCCAGGGAACCTAATTGATGGCTAATTCTCGTTCTACAGAGAACTCTACAATTCAAGCTGTTGATGCCCCCAGTTGTGACGAGTCGCTGGTGCATTTAGACAATGTCCGCCAGGTGAAACCCGAGGTGCTGAGCACCGAGAAAGCCCAGCGGATGGCGGAGTTTTTTAGTGCTCTCTCTGACCCCCACCGGCTTAAGCTGCTGTCGGCGCTGGCTCGGCAAGAACTCTGTGTGTGCGATCTGGCCGCTGCGGTGAAGATGGGTGAATCAGCGGTGTCGCACCAGCTGCGGGTGCTGCGATCGCAACGTCTAGTCACCTATCGTCGCCAAGGCCGAAATGTCTATTATGGCTTGGCTGACGATCACATCATGTCCCTTTACCGGGAAGTGGCCGAACACCTAGATGAGTGACGTAATCCCTCTTTTGAAGGTTATCTAGTCACGGTGACTTCACTACAATCTGTAGGCAAAAATGTCCACTCTCACCCCCAGACAGATAGTTATGTACTACATAGTCGAAACGACAAAACCCTTTGAACAGGCCGCCACCGATCTTGAATTGGCCGTTAAGCATCATGGCTTTGGCGTTCTCCATATCCATGACTTGGGGGCAACACTGCGTGGTAAAGGCCTTGAGTTTGAAGAGCAGTGCAAAGTGTTTGAGGTTTGTAATCCGCAGCAAGCAGCAGCCGTCATGGCAACGGATATGCGACTGAATATGGCCTTACCCTGTCGGATCTCGGTCTTTACCGAAAAAGGTGCAACGAAGATCGGTCTGATCAAGCCTGCCCAAATGCTTGCAGCTCTGTCTCAAGATTCGGAATTAACTCGAATTGCTGAAGAGGTTGAAGAAAGAACTATCCAGATGGTTGATGAAGCAAAATAAGTAAAAGTTAAAAGTCCTCTTCCATAGTTGTTTGAATGCGGAAGAGGGGTGATGAAAACAGTTTTAGGCAGGCTAGCGAGGTCGGTCAAACCTCAAGTGGTTAACGTTCCAGGGACTGGTCTGCCCACGAAACTGGGTCTTCTAAAGGTTCTAAATGGGTAAACACAAACGTGCCGGGTAGTGATCGGGCGATCGCTAGCTCAATTGCTTCACAGAGGTCATGCCCCTGCTTGACTGTCCAGTTGTCTGGCACCAACACATGTAGCGAGACAAACCGCCGGGCACCAGCCACCCGAGTTCTTAAAGCGTGAAATTGAATTCCCTGAGCCTCAAAAGGCTGCAACGTATCGGCAACAATTTGACGCTCCTCAGCCGGTAAGGCCGTATCTAAAAGGCCCATTCCCGTTTCGCGCAGCAATCTTAACCCTGCCCAAACAATATTTGCCGCAACAACCAAGGCAATAATCGGGTCAAGAATTAGCCAACCCGTAATGGGAATCAGAATTACCCCCACCACGACCCCTACCGATGTCCAGACATCGGTCAGTAGATGGTGTGCATCTGCCCGCAGGGTAATGGAACGCAGCCGCCGACTGGCCCGCAGCATAACGATAGCCAGTGCCCCATTGATCACCGTTGCCGCCAGCGATAGGGCTAACGCAATGCCCACCTGCTCTAGGGGTTGCGGGTCAAACAGACGACCCCAGGCAGCAAAGGCAATGCTGCCCGCCGCCACCAAAATCAACACACTCTCGACGCCGCTAGAAAAATATTCCGCCTTGAAATGCCCAAAGGCATGCTCGTCATCGGGCGGTTTAGCCGCAAACGTCACGGCCCAGGTCGCGACGATCGCAGCCACCAGGTTCACCACCGATTCAGCAGCATCAGACAGTAGCCCCACCGAACCCGTTAACAGGTAGGCCGTTGCTTTCAGCAAAATTGTTAAAACAGCGGCCCCGATGGAGAGCAGCGTGTAAAACCGAGCCGAGCGGTTTCCCATGGTAAAGCTTGAATGCAGCAGAAAGACCAAGCCATACTGCGTAAGACTACAGCAGTTAAACGCTCGTAGAGTGTCGGTGCTGCCGTACATGCTCGACTAGCAACTTTCTAGTACAAAATATTAGCTTTTGCTAGCCAATCGCAGGACTTTGTTAACCAGCTTCTAACTATAACTAGCTCATATCTCGCCATGGGGAAGCACCTGGGATGTATCGAATACCAGCGCTAATCAGAGCAAGAAACAGGACTCCCATTGCTCCGGCTAGCGGGTTTTGGTTCAGACCCGTCACCCATTCCGGTACTCGCCCGGTGTAGATCGCCAAATCGCCCACATCGATCAGGTAATAGCCCGCTACCAGCCCCCCATGTAGCCCAATGGCCAACCCTAGGCGTCCGGCAGTGCGCTGACGTGCCCAGCCCAGAGTCAGCCCCAGCAGCAGCAGGCCCGGAAAGCTGGGCAGCTCCTTCACAATCGCCTCCCAGGGTTTGATAAAGTGCAGCGCCGCGTAGATCGTGCCGCTGGCCCACAGTGCCGGGGTAAAGCCCCAGTCGTAGCGTAGTTCATCCAACAGCCAGCCGCGAAAGAGCAGTTCTTCGGCCAGACCAACACCCAGGCCCACCAGCATCCCCTCCAGAGCAATTCGCCCTAGGGTGGGCGGTGCCGGTTGCCAGGTCAGCCAACCCAACCAGCCCTCCAGGGTAAACAGCAGCCCCAAGCTCACCAGACCTACGACCACCCCAATTGCCAGCTCTCGCCCATAGCGGGCCGATACCCCCAGCCCGTGGGCGCGCAGCGGTTGAGCTTGCCCATGCACGCGGCGACCCCACGGCACCAGCCAAACCATAAACAAGACGTAGAGCAAAACTAAGGGAATAACGCTAAGGGAGCCATCGGTGCCCAACCACGCGTAGAGAGGCAGAGCAATGGGCACCCAAACCAGCGCTAGCAAGAGCAGAAAGCAGAAAATCCTCACTGGGGCAGGATAGCGAACTAGCTTATGCAGTTGAATCATGCCAAAGGTGCCAGTTTAACCCGTACGCTGAGCGTCATACATGGCCCTTAGCACCAACCCAGGGTCAACCCAATTGCCGTCGTATTTCAGCATCCAGTGGAGGTGAGGGCCAGTGGTGCGCCCCGTCATGCCGACGCGGCCCAGTCGTGCCCCAGTAGACAAGTCTTGCCCCTGCTCATAGCGAATGCCCCCGTCTGGATCAACCAAATAGCGCTTGCCGTTTGAGACTTCGACCCGACCGCTCATGTGACAGTAGCGGTGCTCCCACTGGCCCGACCGAATGACGGCAGAGGTGCCACAGGTGGTGTGGTCTGACACCTCGATCACCTTGCCGTTCCACCAGTTGCGCACAAAACTGCCCTGGGGTGCGGCCAGGTCTAGCCCGTAGTGAAACTGAGATCCCCCGCCGCCAGTGGGAGAATTTCTATAGCCAAATGCGGAGGTGTAAGCCTGAAAATTTTCGACGGGGAAGGATGCCTGCCGCCAAAACGCAACCGTGTCTTGGGCAAGGGCAGGAGCTGTTGAACCAGGCCAGTGCAGGGTGAGAAAGAGCCCCAGCCCTAGGCAAAACACTATCCGTAAAAACCTGAGGCGATGCCAAGAATGGCTTAGTTTTCTCGGTGCTGTCACGACATATCTCCTCTGCACAGGTGCAGTCGACGGCCTATTCACCGCCCAATTATGCATCAAGTTGAGTCGCTGCCTCAGCTCCTTCGACTGCTGCAAAAGAATTAAGCATGAGAGGTTCTATCGTGTATCATCTGAATGAAGCTTCAGATGTTCAGTAAGTAGTCCTCGCCAGGTACTCCTATGGCAGATTCTCATTCTCATGCTTGTTGCAATGGTCATGAGCCGCAGACTAAACCGTCTTCTGAAGCTCAGGTGAGCGACCATGATGACTGCTGTGGGTCTGATCATGGCCATAGTCATGACTCGGCAGATTTCAACCTGCGCCAAGAGTTGACGCCGATCGCGATCGCCGCCATTCTCTTCCTCATCGGCCTGATTTTCAACGAGGCGCTGCACAACACCCCCTTCGCCATTGCCGAGTACGCGGTGCTGATTCCGGCTTACCTAATCAGCGGCTGGACTGTGTTGACCACGGCAGGGCGCAACATTTTGCGGGGGCGCATCTTTGACGAAAACTTTCTGATGACGATCGCAACTCTGGGGGCGATCGCCATCCACGAAATTCCCGAAGCCGTGGCGGTAATGCTGTTCTTTCAGGTGGGAGAACTGTTTCAGGGCTACTCAGTGGGGCGATCGCGCCGCTCGATTAAGGCTCTGCTAGAGGTACGGCCCGACACCGCTAACCTCAGCGTCAACGGCGACATTCGTGCCGTTGCCCCCGAGACCGTGCGGGTTGGAGATGTGATTGTGGTGCGCCCCGGCGAAAAGGTGCCCCTAGATGGCGACATTCTAGAGGGCAAATCCCTGGTTGATACCTCTGCCTTAACGGGCGAATCGGTGCCCCGCACCGTTGCCCCCGGTGAAACTGTGCTGGCCGGGATGATCAACCAGTCGGGGCTGTTGACGGTACGGGTGACTAAACCCTTTGGCGAGTCGTCGATCGCCAGAATTTTGGAACTGGTCGAAAACGCCAGCAGCAAAAAAGCCGACACCGAGAAATTCATCACCCGCTTTGCCCGGTACTACACCCCGGTGGTGGTGTTTTTGTCCCTGGCGGTGGCGATTTTGCCGCCCTTGTTCATTGAGGGGGCAACCCAGGCCCAGTGGACCTATCGCGCCCTAGTGCTGCTGGTGATCTCCTGCCCCTGCGGGTTAGTAATCAGCATCCCCCTCGGCTACTTTGGTGGGGTGGGCGGTGCCGCCAAACGCGGTATTTTGGTCAAAGGCTCCACCTATTTAGACACCCTGGCCCAGGTAAAAACGGTTGTATTCGACAAAACCGGCACCCTTACCCAGGGCAACTTTCGCGTGACGAATGTGGTGACTCACAACGGCCTGAAGAAGCACCAACTGCTGGAGTTAGCGGCCCAGGTCGAGTCGCAGTCCAACCATCCGGTGGCGCAGTCGATTCGTCAAGCCTACGGGCAGACCATCGATACCTCTGGTTTGCAAGACTACGAAGAAATTGCCGGTCACGGCATTCGCGCCACGGTGAATGGTCGCGCTGTGTTGGCGGGCAATGATCGGCTGCTGCACCGCGAAGCCATACCCCACGATGTCTGTGTAGTAGATGGCACCGTGGCCCACTTGGCCGTGGATGGCGAATACAGCGGACGCATCATCATTGCCGATGAGCTAAAAGAGGATGCAGCTGAGGCCATTCGGGCGCTTCATGCCCAGGGTATTCAGACTGCGATGCTAACTGGCGATAGTCAGTCGGTAGCCGACAGCATCGCCAAAAAGCTCGGCCTCGATCAGTATCGAGCTGAGCTGCTGCCCGAAGATAAAGTCGATGCATTGGAGGCATTTCTCCATCAAGCCAAGCAAATCAAAGGCAAAGTCGCTTTTGTCGGTGACGGCATTAACGATGCCCCAGTCATTGCTCGGGCCGATGTGGGCATCGCCATGGGCGGGCTGGGCTCTGATGCGGCGATCGAAACCGCTGACGTGGTGATTATGACCGATGCACCCTCAAAGGTGGCCGAAGCCATTCAAATTGCCCACAAAACCCGGCGGGTGGTCTGGCAAAACATCATTTTTGCCATGGTGGCCAAGGCTGTCTTCATTGTGCTGGGCACGTTGGGCATCGCAACCCTTTGGGAAGCCGTGTTTGCCGATGTGGGCGTGGCTCTGCTCGCTATCTTAAATGCGGGTCGAATTATTCGGAACCCTCAATAACGGGTTGCGATGATCATTCTCCGGAGAATTGTAGCTTTACCCCGTTACCAGCACCCACCGTGGTGGTGGCCGCCGTGATGGTTGATCATCACCGTATCAGCAATGTCTGAGTGGTTAACCGCAGCAGGATTAACCTGCCCCCAGGCAACAGCTGGTATAGAAAGTGCGATCGCAGCGGCTACAACTGCACTAACCATTGAATTCCTAGAAGTCCTTGTCATGGCGTCCTCCTTATGTGCTGAGTATTTATACTCTGATCCTAGCTCTCAGGTGAGGGCAAAACCCTTATCCGAGCAATTCGTCATAGGATGTCACCCTAGTTCATATTCTGACCGCGACCCATCTCTAGTCATGTCTGCCTCCCTTCAAATTGCGCTGGGCACCTTAGCCCTTAGCCTGATTCATGCCTTAATTCCGGGGCACTGGCTGCCGTTAGTGACGGTGGGCAAGGCCGAAGGATGGTCGCGGCAAGAAACCCTGTGGGTCACGGCCTTAGCAGGATTTGCCCACACTGTCAGTACCCTCTTGATTGGGGTAGCTGTAGGGCTATTGGGCTACCAGTTCGCTTACAACTACGGGATCGTGACGCATTTAGCCGCTCCGGCTGTGCTTATTGGACTGGGCTTGGCTTACCTAAGTAAACCGTTGCGCCAGAGCATTTCTTCCGGCTCCTCCCAGAGCAAATCTCACCACGCTGTGGCCCCTGTTAGCCGCTCCGGTCGTAGTAAAGCCACGACGGTCATGGCTCTTGCCAGCACTATGTTTTTCTCACCGTGCTTGGAAATTGGTGCATTTTACTTATCCGCAGGAGCGCTGGGATGGCTTGGCATTGCCCTGGTCTCTGGGGTATACCCCGTTGTTACGGTACTGGGCATGGTGTTGGTTGTGAACTGGAGCTGGCAGAGCGCCAAGCCTTTCTCTGCCGCTATCTCTACCTGGAATCTCAGTGGACATGCCCTAACAGGCCTGATTCTCATAGTTCTGGGTTTTTTAACGCTGTTTATTGATATGTAGGAAGATGCCGCGTAAACAATCAACTCCCTGGATTCATCGCTATGCCCGCCCTCTGATGGCGGGGTTAGCGGCGGTTGGCGCTGTCGTCACCGCTTACTTAACGATCAACAAGCTCACGGGTAGCTCTACAGCCTGTCCTACTAAGGGCTGCGACATCGTGCTCTCTAGCCCCTATGCCACTGTGTTTGGCCAGCCGCTGGCCCTGTTTGGGTTTCTGGCCTACGTGGGCATGGCGGTGATGGCAATCGCCCCGCTGCTGGTTAATGGGGCTGAGCAAAAAGACCTCAGAGATAAACTCACCCGATTGACCCAACCCCTGCTGCTGATCGGCGGCACCGCCATGATGGTCTTTAGCGGCTACCTCATGTATCTGCTCACCGCAGAAATCCAGGCGGCCTGTCTTTATTGCATCGGCTCAGCTCTCCTCTCCACCAGCCTGTTTTTGCTTGCCCTCATCGGCCAAAATTGGTCTGATCTATCTCAGCCCTTCTTTATTGGCAGCATTACAGCATTTCTGGTGGTGGTGGGCACCCTGGGCGTCTATGCCAATGTCAACAGCCCAGTTGCCGAGGGCTCGGGCGATCAGCTGGGGCCTGCCATCACCACCCAATCTGGCCCGGCTGAAATGGCTTTAGCCCAGCATTTGAAAGATACTGGCGCTATTTTCTACGGAGCCTGGTGGTGCCCCCACTGCCACGACCAAAAGCAGCTGTTTGGCCAGGAAGCCAGCCAGGTTATGCCCTACGTAGAGTGCGCCACCCCCGAGGGGCAAGAGCAAACCCCCGAGTGCCAGGAAGCTGGCATCACCGGCTATCCCACCTGGGAAATCAATGGTGAACGCCTGTCGGGGACGCAAACCCTGGAGGAACTTGCCCAGCTCTCGGGCTATACCGGCCCCACCACATTTCAAAATGCAATTTAGCGCGAGGAGAATCCCTTGAGAGGTACAGGTAAACTATTGGGCCTGGCGGGTGTGGCGATGGGAGGGCTGTTGACAGTGGCCACTCCGGCGGGTGCCCACAGCCCTGGCCAGGCGTTGAGCGAGCAGGCCCAACGCGATGAACTGATCGACTTGCTAGAGTCGGGGGCAGAGCTAGTTGAAGCCGGTGATCTGGCTGAGGCGCTCTCTCGCTACCAGCACGCGGCTGGTCTAGCTGCGGACAACGCCAAAATCTTCTCGGCCATTGGCTACCTCCAGGCTCGCCAGGGCAATTTTCAAGCTGCGATCGCAGCTTTTCAAACCGCTATTGGGCTAGAGCCTAACAATCTGGCTGTTTACTTTGGTTTGGCCCATGCCCACAGCAACCTGGGGGAGTATGAAGCGGCGGGCAACGCCTACCGGCAAATTCTGCGATTGCAGCCCGATCACCAGGCGGCTCAACTGGGGCTAGGCGCGGCGCTGTTTCAAACCGCAGCCTTTGAAGAGGCTCTGGCGATCTACACCAAGCTTTTGCAGCAAGACCCCAACAACCTACAAGCCGCCGAATCTATCGGCCTGATTTTGCTCCAGCAGGGCAGTACCGATGCGGCGATCGCAGCCTTAGAACGGGCCGCTGCTCTGGCCCCCCAGGCCAGCCAAATTCAAATGAACCTGGCCATTGCCCACCTCAAAGCAGGGGATATGGCCTCGGCGCTCACCGCGTTTAGAACGGCAGCGGCAGAGGAGCCTCGCAACGCCGACATTCGCATGCAGATTGGCTACCTGCTCTGGCAACAGGGAAATCTAGATGCCGCCCTAGAAAGCTATCAGCAGGCGGTTCGGCTTCAGCCCGACTCAGTGATTGCCCACGATGCGATCGCCGATCTCTACTTCGAGCAGCAAGAGGTACTGATGACCATCGTTGCCCATCGCGAGGTACTCGAACTGGCCCCCGATCACGCCCCTGGTTACTACCATCTAGGCGTTGCCCTAGAGGCGCGGGGCCGCCGAGCAGAGGCGATCGAGGCGCTGCAAAGGGCCAAGACGTTACTTCTGGAGCAACAAAACAGTGAAGACGCCCAGATTGTTGATCAGCTGCTGCAAAAACTCCAATCGTCGTAGTCTGCCCAAGCTAAACAGACTGCCCTTTCCACAAACTCCGCCTATAACCACATTGATGCACTACGGAACGTTGAACTATGGCGACTGACAGTAGCAAAAGAGAATTCAACCCGTTCTTGGGGTACAGCTACTCTAGGCGGCTGATAGAGCTAGGGCGTGTCGTCCTGCTTGTGGGTGGGTTGGGCAGCGGGTTGGCGGTTGTACCAGCCCTGGCCACAACTGACATAGACCCATCAACCCCTATTTCAGCAGAGGCGTTGCTCCCGGCAGAAGCTAGTCCGTCCGGAGTCGAAAGTGTACCCCAAGCTCCTGCTCCTGCTTCAATACAGGGTTCGGTAGACGTGTTACCTAGTACGAGCGTTAGCGCACCTGCTCAGACCTCCGAACCGGCTGTACCCAGGCAACTGCCTGCTAGTGCCTCTGTTCCAGCTGGGTACAACAGCGTCTTTATTGACCCAACTGACTACAGCCTTGGGGCGACAGCGGCTCCAGGGGCTTCTCCTAATCTCGTGTTTGCAGAACGAGTAACGGGCTGTCAAATCACCATAGCAGGGTCGCAAACCCCTCCCCAGTCTTCCTGTCAAGCAACCGACCCCGACTCTACCAATTCACCTGCGGATAGTGGCGATGGCATTCAAGTGGGGCCTGTTACTATCAGCTCGCGCGGTGTTAGCTTGGGCGATACCACCATCGTTAGCCGAGCCCAGTTAAATGAAAAGCTGCGGCCCTTAAACATCCTCCGGCGCGGCAATGAGGAATATGTTTTCCCCCTGTCTATTCCAGCCCCAATCACCTCGCTGTTCGGCTGGCGGATGCATCCCGTCCATCAAAACTGGCGGTTTCATGCTGGCACTGACTTGGGGTCTCCTGCTGGCACCCCGGTTTTAGCCACCCGTTCAGGCAAGGTTGCGGTGGCCGATTACCTTGGCGGCTATGGCCTAACGGTAATTCTGCGCCACGATGATGGGGATTTGGAGTCTCGCTATGCCCATTTGTCCAAGCTGGCCGTGCAGGCTGGGGAATGGGTTGAGCAGGGGGAGGTGATTGGTCTGGTGGGCAGCACCGGCACGGCGACCGGCCCAAACCTGCATTTTGAAATCCGCCAGCTAACTAGTCAGGGCTGGGTAGCAGCAGATGCCAGAGATATCTTGGATGACGGCATTGCTGACCTGCTTAACGTTATCAACAACCCCTTGCAGGCATTGGGAACAGGTACCCCTGGTGAAGCCAGTGGCGCAGCGGCTCCCGCTGACTATCCCTTCCGCCCGGCCCAGCCAAACGCCAGCTAGTGCCCTGGCTACAGCATCTGTCATGTCCAAAAGCCCTTTCTCCCTTTTGCAGCGATGGCCACCCCTACTCGTGCTTCTGCTCGGCGCAACCAGAGACTAGCTCAGCAACGTCAACTGTTGGCCGTCAAAATGCAGGTGGTGGCGTGGCGGCGCATCGTTATCGTCTGGCTGCTGTTGGTGCTGGCCTTAGTCGGGATCGGTGGGCGGCTGGTCTACTTACAGCTTCTGCAAGGGGAGACCTTGAGTGCTCTAGCCGAACAGCAGCGATCGCTACCGACACTGATTCGTCAAGCTCGTTATCCAATTGTCGATCGTTTCGGTGGCGTGCTGGCCACCGATCGGGTTGCTTACACCCTCTACATGCATCCCAAGCTCTTTAATCAGTCTGTTGCCGAGGTAACCGAGGCATTGTCCCCCGTGGTGGCTATGCCCCAGAACGAACTTCTGACTTTACTTAACCAGCAACCCACCGGTATTCGGTTTCCGGGTCAACTGTCAGAGGCGGTGGGCGATCGCATTCGAGCGTTACGCCTCGATGGCCTAGAGTTGGTGCCTCAGCAAGAGCGGTTTTACCCCCAGCAGGAACTCTTTGCCCCGATTGTGGGGTTCATCAATCTCGATGGAAAACCCCAGGCCGGATTAGAGATGGCCTACGCCGAACAACTCGCGATCGCCACGCCCCAATCGGTCGATTCATCGGTTCCGTCGTTAGCGAGTGGGTCATCCCCAAACGCAAGCCTGCGCTTGACGCTTGACAGCCGCCTACAGCGCATTGCCCAGCAAGAACTAGAGGCTGTGGTGCAGGCCTATGACGCCCAGCGAGGCACCGTAATGGTGATGGACGCCCCGACTGGAGAAATCTTAACCCTGGCCAGCGTGCCCACCTATGACCCCAATCGCTACTACGAAGCCGACATCAGCGCCTTTCGTACTTGGCCAGTGAGCGACACCTACGAACCTGGCTCGACCTTTAAACCGATCAATGTTGCGATCGCCCTAGAAGATCAAGTAATTTCCCCTGATGACGTCATCAACGACAGCGGGCGCATACAGTTTGGTAAATGGTTGATCAAAAATAGCGACTACAGCGAGGTCGGTGCCCGAGGCCCCATTTCAATTACCGATATCCTCAAATATTCCAGCAATGTAGGCATGGTGCAGATCATGCAAAAAATGGCAGCTTCCAACTACTTTAGCTGGCTAGAACGCCTGACCCTAGGGCAGCCTACAGAGATTGACTTGCCGTCGGAAGCCTCGGGGCAAATGAAACCCCGAGACAAATTCATCAACAGTCAGGTCGAAACGGCTACCACCTCGTTTGGTCAGGGGTTTGCGCTGACACCGGTAAAAATGCTGCAACTGCTGGCCACCTTAGCCAATGGTGGGAACCTGGTAACCCCCCACATTGTCGAGGGTATGGTGGCAGAAGACGGTACCTATCTGTGGCAGACCGAACATGCCGATCCTAAAGCCGTCTTCTCCCCACAAACTACCCAGCAGGTGCTTGCCATGATGGAAGCAGTGGTTTCTGAGGGAACCGGTAAACCCGCCCAAATTGAGGGCTACCGGGTTGCTGGCAAAACGGGTACAGCCCAAAAAGTTAACGACTCAACCGGGTACAGTTCTGCCCGCATCACTAGCTTCGTAGGCATTGCGCCCGTGGAAGCCCCCCGCTATGTGGTGTTAGCGGTCATTGATGAGCCCACTGGCGAGAACGCCTACGGCTCGACGGTAGCAGCTCCTCTGGTTAAACGGGTGATGGAGTCGCTGTTGGTGCTCCAGGGAGTATCTCCGAGTCGCGCTGGAGAAGTGCCGTGAGGCACAAAGATTTTAGGACTCGCTCTCACCACGTTCGCATCATTGACGTGCTGTAATCAACTTCCCAAGGGGGAATTCAACATGTGGCCAGTCAAACACGGGCAACCCTATGCCAACGAAATCGAACGGTGGATGTACGCCAACTTTGTGGCAGCCTTCTTTGAGAAATTCGACGAGCTGCGCGACCTCGACGTTGACGATCCGTTTGAGTGTATCGATGTCGTGTGACCCGTTCGTCCGAAACCGTGAAAACGGGGGATGGACGGCGAGGTTTAGAACCTTGACAACTTGGAGCTTGACGTTGGGTGAAATCCCCAACCTGTAGGGTGAGTACAGATAGCAACATCCCCACTGAGGCGATTGGTTATCAAATTGGTGAAGCGGGATGTAACGGAGGTCACTCAGAGCCTAACTGGGAATCCCTCCAAGCTGGTTTCTATGGACAGCGAAAGCGAACATGTGATGAGATGTCGTGATGCATAACAGCCTACGTAGGCTAAATGGCTGGGCTAAAAAGCATGGTTCATATAGGGCTGGATGAAGGCGTCGCATCCAGACTCACTACCTCGAACCCGGTATCGAACATGGTCCTAAGGAAACGTCAAACAAGCTCCAGGAACGGGATAACTCTGATGAGGCTCTCAATCTAAGGTCGATAGGCTTGAGTAGGTAACCAACTGCAAGCCTCATCAGAGCAGGATGGGTTAAGAAGCAAAGGCTCTGGGGAAAGCCTAGAGATAAGCAGACGTAACCCCGACGTTAGGAAAGATAGAGTTGCCAGTAGCAATTAACACATCATGAGCACGGTTCAGCCAGTGTATGAATGGAATACCGTTCCCTGGAAACAGGTGGAAAAGCGAGTATTCAAGTTGCAAAAACGAATCTATCAAGCTTCTAGTCGAGGAGATGTCAAAACAGTCCGACGACTTCAACGGTTACTAATCAAGTCCCACTCAGCCAAACTGTTAGCCGTGAGGCGAGTGACCCAAGATAACCAGGGAAAACGAACCGCCGGGATTGATGGTGTGAAGTCCCTTCCGCCAAAAGCCCGATTAGCTCTAGTGAACCGATTGTCGTTGCAAGGAAAGGCTAGACCTGTACGCCGGATTTATATTCCAAAGCCAAGAACCCAAGAGCGACGCGCTTTAGGAATTCCAGTGATGGAGGATCGGGCAAAGCAGGCCCTAGTTAAATTAGCGCTAGAACCCGCATGGGAAGCGAAATTCGAACCAAACTCATACGGATTTCGTCCAGGGCGTTCGGCCCATGATGCTATCTCAGCGATTCGTAAGGCTATCGATAAACGAAGTAAATTTGTCCTCGATGCCGACATCGAGAAATGCTTTGATAGGATTGACCATGTGGCACTTCTGAAGAAGCTAGATTGTTCGCCGACTGTCCGCAGGGTGATTAAAGGCTGGCTCAAGAGTGGTGTGCTAGATGGGAATACACTATTTCCAACAGAATCTGGTACCCCACAAGGCGGAGTCATGTCGCCGTTGCTAGCCAATATCACACTACATGGCCTAGAAACTGCCATTCGTCGGGCGTTTCCAGCCACGGGTTATGTAGACGGCAAACGACAAAATCCTTATGCGCCTATCATTGTTCGCTATGCCGATGACCTGGTCATCCTCCATGTTAAGCAGGAGGAAATTGAGAAAGCTCATAAGCTAACAGATCAATGGCTGAATCAATACGGACTTCGACTAAAACCCAGTAAAACGAGGATTACGCATACCTTAGAGACTGAAGAAGGTCCCCCAGGATTTGACTTCTTGGGGTTCAACATTCGACAGTATCGGGTTTCCAATAGACGCAGTGGTAAAACTCCTCACGGGGAACCACTGGGCTACAAAACGCTAATCCAACCCAGTCAGACATCGGTTAAACGGTTCAAGCAACGTCTTAAAGAAGCGGTGGTTAATCACCGTTCAGGGAGACAATCAAGTCTAATCCACTTGCTTAATTCCTTAATCCGAGGATGGTGCTACTACTTCCGAACCGAAAACAGTGCCAAATGCTTTCATCGGCTCAACCAAGATATCTTTGATATGCTTTGGGGCTGGGCAAACAGACGGCACCGAAACAAAGGGAAGACCTGGATTTATGACAAATATTGGCGTAGGGTAGAAGGCTCCATTCGGTTCGCAGATACCCATGACCATGTTCTGCTCAGACCCTCAATGATTCGGGTGATGAGACATGTCAAGGTTCAGGGGACTCGAAGCCCTTATGACGGCGACTGGGTTTACTGGTCTAGGCGCATCACTAAAGCCCCAAAATATGCCAACCGAGAATTTCGCATTCTAGTTCGGCAACGAGGACGGTGCGCCCATTGTAGGCTGTTTTTCAAGGCGGGAGACCTGATTGAATTCGACCACATTCTACCTTCCAGTTTGGGAGGAACGAATGGAATAAACAACCTTCAGGCACTGCACCGACATTGCCACGACAATAAAACTGCACAGGACGGTTCTTGTAGAAGTGCTCATGTCACGAGTCCTAACGTTGAGGAGCCGTGTGAGGCGAAAGTCTCACGCACGGTTCTGAAGCCGAGTCGGGAGGGTGACCTCCCGGCTTAGGTTAACACCGAGCAGTTTGATGCCCTACCTAGCGAAGCAAAGCTAGCGGCGGTCTGTGAATCGGCCATAGCAATTATGGATCCGCTGTCTTCCCTGGGGGGGCAAAATGCTCTGCTTGCTGAAGCGGGGGCGATTCCGTTTGAGTGTATGAAAGGTCTCATTGTCATGGAGATTGAAACCACCCAGGAGCTTGAGTCTATAGAGCCTGGCTTCTCAAAATGGGGCGACTTCTGGCGGCGGCAGGTGCTTCTATTTTTCTATGGCCTCCATGGCTTGTCGTTGGTAGACATGGTTGAGAGCATTCTTTATGAAGAAGCCAGTGAGCCGGGAGAACGGTCTGAAGCCCTGATTCAATCGTGCAGCGCTCGGGCGCAGGAAGCGATTGACCAGAAAACCTATCTCGACTTTCTGCCCTGGATTCCGAAGTCATCCCAAGACAGTGATGTTGAACTATGGAACGCCCTAATCGAAGACTACCTAATGGACGATCGCCTGTTTCGCGATCGCGACTGGTTGATCAGCCTGCCTTCTTCCCATCCTGAATTACCCGATGCAGCGGTACTGGAGTTGCAGTTCAAAAATCAGGAAATTCAAGAAACTGTCGGCATTGCCCCAGCCTACTTTGATATGGGGCTGAGCCAACGACAGCTCAAACCCTGGCCAGATCTCAGGCGAGAGCTGGAGACCTATTGGGTTGCGCCCCACTTACAGACCCCGGTCATTGTCCACAGAATTGTGGAGGCTCTGGGGCAAGAGCATTTACTGGGGGCACATCCAGCCGAGAACAGCGAACTAGAGGCATGGCGTTTGGGTGCGCCTAAACGTGTGCAGGACTTACTGGAGAAAGTTACCTTTCGCGAAGGCTGCCACTTAGCCCTGAATATCTCTCAGCCGGGCGAGGTTGATCAGCTAGTTCCCATTACCCACATCAGCGTGCTGGAAGCGGAGGCGGGCTATGGCGTAGGAGGAAGAATCTGCGAGTTTGAGACTGAAGCTGCTGCTGCTGCGATCGGGGATGCGCTGAATCCTGATGCGATCGAGGAGGTGGTTGCTTTGGCAGTTGAGGGGTTGGGGTCGTTTTTTAGGCCGACCGAGGATGCGGAGGAGTCACCACCGTTTGCTGAACCTGGGTGACCAGGGCGAGAATCGTCGTTTGATGGAAAGGAGTCTTCTGGGAGAAGATATAACTGAAGGGTAGCTTCGGCCCAAGCTAGAGAGGTCGGGCGAGAAGCTGCCGGATAATGCTCTCAAGAGCATAGAGCGTTGATATGCCCCAACGGCTGGATGAACTGCTGCAAGATTGTACGGTCAAGATTACGGTCCCTGGCGGCTGGGGGACGGGGTTCTTTGTTGCGCCGGGGTTGGTTTTGACCTGTGACCATGTGGTCAAGGCGCTGGAGGGTGACGCTCGGGCTCTGATTAATTGGCAGCAGCGGAGTTTTGCTGAGGCGACGGTGGTGGAACGGCGGACTGAGGTTGATTTGGCGCTGTTGCAATGCTCGCCACTGCCGGATGTAGAGGTGCCCTGTGTTTATTTGGGTGAGGCGTTTCAGCCCCAGGATGACCTGTATACCTACGGCTATCCCGATAGTTTTCCTCAGGGGACATCGATGACGGGGGAGTGTGAGGGCTCGGCGATGGAGAAGGGCTCAGAGTTGCTGGTGTTTAAGCTGGCCCAGGTGCGTCCGGGGTTGAGTGGTGCGCCGCTGCTGAACTGGAGGACGGGCCGGATCTGTGGGATGGTCAAGTTTACGCGCGATCGCAGCATCGATCTGGGCGGCGGTGCGATTCCCAGTCGGGTGATTTTGGAGCAGTTTCCGCAGCTGCGAGACCAACAACGGCAGTTTCACCAAACCGATCTCCGCTGGTATGACCTGGTGACCAAGCCAGAGGCTGGGGTTGATTTTGCCCCCTACTTGCAGGCGCTCGCTACGACCTACAAGAAATGGTGGACGCACTACACGCTGACGGATACCACTGGCAAAGCAGAGCAACCCGCACCAGAGCAGCCCCAAATTTTTGACTTTGGCCTGATGGTGCAGACCGTTGAGAAAGAAGCCTCAGAGCGAGAGGTAGATCCATCCCAAGAGCAGCGTAAGAACACCGAAAGGCTGCCGGTTCTGGAGGGAATTCGCAAGTATGCCGACGACCACGTGCTGCTGGTGGGCCGCCCTGGTTCAGGCAAGTCTACCGCATTGATTCGTCTCCTATTAGAGGAAGCTACACAGGCATTGCAGCAGGGCAAGGGACAAGTTCCTGTCCTGATAGAGCTGCGTTACTGGAATGTTTCCATTGAGGGGCTAATTCAGGGATTTCTGCAACGGCATGGGCTGACGGTGAATGGCTCCACCTTGTCCACACTGCTCGGCCAAGGGCAGTTTTTGCTGCTGATCGATGGCTTGAATGAACTGACTTCGGAGAGCGCGAGAACCCAGCTTTCAGCCTTTCGGCGGAACCACCCTAAGGTGCCGATGATCTTCACTACGAGGGATCTAGGCCTAGGGGGTGACTTGGGGATTGAGAAGAAGCTGAAAATGCAGCCGCTGACCGAGCCGCAGATGAAAGCGTTCGTTCGCGCCTATATACCCGACCAGGCGGAGACGATGCTAAGACAGTTGAATGACCGCCTGCGAGAGTTTGGCCAAACGCCGCTGCTGCTGTGGATGCTGTGCGAGGTGTTTCAGCAGTCGCCCCAGCGACAACTGCCCACCAACCTAGCAGAGGTGTTTCGAGCGTTTACGACTATGTATGAAGACAGCAGCGTGCGCAAGCATGAGGTGGCGCTGCTGAAGGGGGATGTGCGGCCTCTGAGCGATCGTCGCCTGTGGAAAGACGCCCTCAAAGCCCTGGCGGCGCTAATGATGGATGGCGAAACCCCGGTGGATTTTCGCGTGGCGATTCACCGCGCCGAAGCCGAACGCGAACTCAGCAAACTCTTTGCCAAGGAGAAATTCCCCGTCCGCGACATCTTGGACGATCTGCTCAAATACCACCTACTGCAAAACCGCACCACCGACCAACTCGAATTTCGCCACCAACTAATCCAGGAATACTACGCCGCAGAACACTTACTGGATCTACTGCCTGATTTACTCAAAGACGAGGAAAAATTCAAGCGAGACTACTTCAACCTGTTGAAGTGGACTCAGCCTACTGCTTTGATGCTGGGATTGATATATAAAGAAGCTCAAGCATTACAAATAATCGAACTCGGGCTTTCAGTGGATTTTTACTTGGCAGTCAATCTTGCAAATGTAGTGAGAAAAGAATGGCACGGGAGCCTAGTCGGTTTATTAATGAAGTCAGATCTTCCAAGAATAATTAAAAATACGGCTATCGTTCTCACCAGCCCTACACCTCAGAATGCCAAGCTAAAAGAATTGTTTCATCAAGAAGAATTTAGGCCCGAAGAAAACGATGAACACTTAGAAATATTGATTTCCTCCTTGGATGACTCCAACCATGAAATACGTGAGTATGCAATACGAAAGCTATCTCAAAATCACGAAGCTGAATCAATCGAAAACCTCAAAAGGGCATTCAGAAAGGAATCTAGCAGTGACTTACGCACCTTAATTATAAATGTTTTAGCAAATACCGAAAAAAGCGCCCCTGCCAGTCTTATAGAAGAAGCCTTAGATGACGAGAACTGGCTTGTCAGGCTATCTGCCGCTCAAGCGGTCAGAAAGCTAAATTATAAGACACTAGCGCCTAAGCTTATTGATATGCTCCAGGATGAAGATTATGATGTTCGTGGTGGAGTCGCTCAATCTCTTGCAGAGTTTGGCGAAGATTTGGAAATTCATGCAGTTCTAACTTCTTTTTCACGAGCTGATGAAGAACACTCTTTTGCAAATGATTTTCACAAATTTCAAATTGAGCACAGATTCATCTCTGAAGCTCTTAAAGGATTTAGAAATTCTTCTTTGAGTATCAGAAAAAAGGCTTTGGATAGTCTAAACAATATCCGTAAGAAGTCCAACTTGATACAGTCAATGAATGGTTTTCAGGTTGCCATCGAAAAGGCTCCATGGCAATGGACTAGTCTCGTTGAGTCTCTGGCTGCAATAGGCTGCCAAATGTCCATTGAAGTGGTTGACGAACTTTTGGAAGGTCAAATAGAAGATGAAAATCTTCAGCTAATTACTGTTCCAAATATCGCGGAAAAATGTCTTTTATACTCTTCCATTCCAGCTCTGAAAAAAATATTTTATAGTCGTCATGTTAACGAGCATATCTGACTGCCTGACACATCTTTATGCGGCCTCCCAAGGCGGTAGTTGGCAGCGCAAGGACTGGATTCTAGAGAACCAGATGCGGTCATAATATCGGGC
>NZ_JAYFES010000101.1:0-95309 GCF_055795045.1 Pseudanabaena sp. PCC 9330
GGGTCGTGTGATTGGCACCTGGGCTGACGTGATCAACCGCGCCAACCTGGGTATGGAAGTGATGCACGAGCGCAATGCTCACAACTTCCCCCTCGACCTGGCTACCGCCGAGGCTCCTGAAATCATTGGCTAGTTTTGATTGACTACCCTATTGATTGATTAGGTAAAGAGCGCTCTTCGCGAGGAGGGCGCTCTTTTGTTGTCCCATCCCTAAGCTCGACGTTATCCATTGATTCAAAAGGTCAAGCTAAGCAAACCTCATGCCATTTTTCAGGGAGTAAACTTTGTAGAGTGAGTCGTGGCCGGAGTTTCTTAGCCTATGGCTAGGCTGAGCAGAGGATCACTAGCTGGCGATTAAATATCTCCCTCACCCTCAAACAGAGTGGCCAAAGGCATCGCCTCCAGATGCAGTGATTCTTTCAGGTAGCGCGACACCACATCTGACTGGCCGTGGGTAACGTAGACGGTCTTAGCTCCAGTCTCTTCAACAGTCTGAATCAGCCCTGGCCAGTCGGCATGGTCAGAGAGCACAAAGCCCCGCTCATAGCCGCGACGTCGCCGCGCTCCTCGCACCGCCATCCACCCTGAGGCAAAGGCCGTTTGGGGATGCTTAAATCGCTTCATCCAGCTCGATCGATGACCCGAGGGGGGAGCCAGCACCAGGTCACCAGTGTATTTGTGGGTGCGGGCGACCTCTGAAGTGCAGATCGTGGGCACCATCATCACCCCCTGCTCGCGGTAGATCTCGGTCAGGGCATGGATGGCACCATGAACATAGACAGTTTGGTCAGTAAATTTTGCGAGTTCGCTGAGGATGCGCTGGGCCTTGCCAAAGGCGTAACAAAAAAGAATGGAGGGCCGATTGCGATCGCCCTGCCACCAGTCATAGATCCGCCGGGCCGTCTCCGCCCCGCTATCCCACCGATAGATCGGCAGACCAAAGGTAGCCTCGGTAATGAAGGTGTCGCAGGGCACCACCTCAAACGGCGCACAGGAGGGGTCAGCACAGCGCTTGTAGTCGCCCGACACCACCCACACCTCATCTTTGTGCTCAACGCGGATTTGGGCCGACCCCAGCACATGTCCCGCCGAATGGAACGACACCCAGGTTTCGCCGAGCTTGAGCCGTTCGTCGTAGGTCACCCCCTGGAGACAAATGTCTTGCCCCAGGCGCCGGCGCAAAATGCCCTCCGACTGGGCGGTGGCGACGTACTGAGTAGAACCCGATCGCGCATGGTCGCTGTGGGCATGGGTAATCAGCGCCGTCTCCACACCGCGCCAGGGGTCAATGTAAAAGCCGCCTTTTTCGCAGTAGAGCCCCTCGGGGCGCACGGTGATTAGGGTCATCGCAGCCATCTCCTCGCCGGTTCATCTACGTTGCCAAAACCCCTTTGGGCAGACCGATCTATTCACCCTAATCCTTCTTCTCTAGGCGAAATAGAACCACGACGATCGCAATTACCCCCAGCTGCACTCCCAGGTTAGGTAGGGCACTACTGACATCACGCCCGGCCAGCAGCTGGGCAAAGAAGACAAATGCCCCGAGCGCCCCCGAGGCTGCCACTGCGCCGTAGATAAACTTGCGCAGACCCTTGTAGGGAGCCTCGGCCTCGGCCCTGAGTCGGGCATATTTCTCAGGGCTCATGCCGTTGGGGGGCTGGTCTTGGGGAGAAGGCTCTGGAGTCATGGGGAGAGAATGGTATAAGACGTCATCCTGTCATCCTACTCAGATTTAGCCTGACTACGGACCAAACCCTAAACTAGGGTCTCTGCACCGAAGAACAGCAGCCTCTGTTTAGTCTGGTCTCACTTACCAATACAAAAGCGGCTGAAAATTTCATCCAGCATTGATTCGGTGATCTCGTCGCCGGTAATGGAGCCCAGGGCGGCGATCGCAATTCTCAGATCAATCGTCCAAAAATCTAGTGGCAGCCGATTCTCAATGGTCTCTTGCACCTGATGGAGGGCATTGCGGGCCTCGGTCAGGGCTGCCCCCTGGCGCTGGTTAACGGTAAACTCCAGGTTTCCTGGGGTTAGCTGATCAGCGTGAATCGCCTTGAGAATGGCCTGCTCCAGAGCTTCAATACCCGTTTGCTGGGCAGCGGCAGTATAAACAGTGGGCAGGCGCTGGGGAATTGCCACCGCCGATAGTGTTTCGACCGATACGAGATCGATCTTATTCACCACCAGAATGAGCCTACTCTCGCCCACAGACTCGTAAAGTTGAGCGTCGGCCTCAGTCCACCCGGCGGTGGCGTCTATGGTTAGCAGCACCAGGTCAGCGGCCTGGGCCACCTGGCGCGATCGCGCAATACCCATCTGCTCCACCGGGTCGCTGGCCTCGCGAATGCCCGCCGTATCGAGCACCTGGATAGGGATGCCCCCCACTACTAGCTGCGACTCCACTACATCCCGGGTGGTGCCGGGCAGATCGGTGACAATGGCGCGATCGCTGCGGCTCCAGGCATTCAACAAACTCGACTTGCCCACGTTGGGGCGGCCCACGATCGCCACCTTCAGCCCCGTGCGCAGCAGCTCTCCCGACTCCGCCGTGGCCAGCAGTCGATTCACCTCAGCCAGCACCGCCGCCAGCTGTTGACAAACCGCTGACTCATCCAGGGGCGGCAGGTCATCTTCAAAGTCGATGCGAGCTTCGACTTCGGCCAATACGTCTAGACACTGCGATCGCAGCTGGCGAATGGCGGTAGTCAGCTTGCCCTGTAACCCAGCCAGAGCGGTGCGGGCCGCCAGGTTCGACTGCGCCGCCACCAGATCCGCCACCCCTTCGGCCTGGGTTAGATCCAGCCGCCCATTCAGAAACGCTCGCAGAGTAAACTCCCCTGGATCTGCGAGCCTGGCCCCCGCCCCCAGACAGAGCTGTAGCACCTGCTGCACCGCCATCAGCCCGCCGTGGCAATGAAACTCCACTACGTCTTCTCGGGTGTAGGAGCGGGGGGCCAGCATGAGCAGCAGCAGCGCTTCATCCACCGGCTGCCCGGTGGCGGGGTCGCGCACCTGACCATAGAGAATGCGGTGGCTTTCCCAAGGTTGCCTCCCCGGCGCGTAGAACAGCGCCTGGGCAATGGCCACCGCCGTCGCCCCCGACAGCCGCACGATGCCCACACTGCCCTGCTGAGGAGCAATGGCCGTCGCGATCGCCGCAATAGTTTCCCCCTGAGTGGGTTTACCCCGTCCTGGTTCGGAGTAGCCCTGGCCTGGGAGAGAAGGGGAACCAGATTGAGTGGTGGCACGGGTGCCATCCATAGCGTTCATCCTGCACAGTAAATTGACGGTGAATCCCTCCCCCTAAGCCTGATCAGTGTCAGTCTCCTGGGTAGAATAGAAAAGAATATTTACAACTCTCTAAGATTCTACTCTGGGCCTTGCGTGCTGATTCTTTCGCCCTGGCCAATGATGGCTATACCTAGCTCACCTTCACGGTTGCCCTGGCGAACTCGATTACCTCAACCTCATCCCTCTCTCACACCCCGTCCATGACTACAATTGCCGATGTGCCTCCTAGTCCAAAGTCCTCTATGCGCAAGTTGACTCAACCCCAGTGGCGACGCCAACTGCGCTATATCTATCTACGGTTTTTGCGGCTCCAAGGCACCCCCGAACAGCTCGCCCGGGGCATGGCAGCTGGGGTGTTCGCGGGCAGTTTTCCGCTGTTTGGCCTACAGATGATCATCGGGGTAACGGGAGCTACTTTGCTGCGGGGCAACCGCATTATGGCGGTGGCTTCCACCTGGGTGAGCAACCCCTTCACCTACGTGCCTATTTTTGCTTTCAACTATCAGGTGGGCGCTGTGCTGCTGGGGGGCGGCCCGGTCAAAACGTTTCAACACCTCGACTCGTTGCGCGGCTGGATGGATATGGGTACCGAGGTATCGGTGCGGCTGATGTTGGGCAGTGCCGTCGTTGGCGTCGTCGCCGGAGTCGCCACCTACTACGGCGGCTTACCACTCATCAGACGGGTGCGATCGCGGCGTCTGGCGCGGCAGCAGAAAAAGTTGCAGAACCTCTAGCGTCTCGCTGACAAGGCACCGTCGTCCGGGGCATGGTTGGCGCGAGAATGAGAGCCATTGGCTGTCAATAGCCCAAGCTATAGCTACCGCCACGCAGGTTAGAACAGTTTCATCGGCACCCTCAAAGCGATCGCCATCCGCCAGTTCGCCATCCCAGTTCAAGCCCCAGGCGGTCAGTTCTTTCCTCCGCGAACTGGCCAGCACTATAAACCTGACCTTGATAAAATTCTATGCAGCAGAAAAACTGATCCACCTCTACCCCTCCCAAGAGGGAATAATTAGGCTGTTTTTCCAAATCATTCTCTGCCGAACTCACGTCAAGCTAAAGAACTTTATCTAAACCGTAGAGCAGCGATTTCAGCGGCATCACCCGGCGAATGCACAGCAGCACACCGGGCATAAAACTGGCGCGATCGCTAGTGTCGTGGCGCAGAGTGTACAACTGCCCCGGCGAGCCAAATAAAATCTCCTGGTGGGCAATCAGCCCCGGCAGCCGGACGCTGTGAATATTGATGCCCTCAGCCGTCGTCCCGCCCCGCGCTCCAGGGATGGTTTCGGTCTCTTTGACCAACGGCACATTAAAAGTTTTCTGCGCCTCCGTCAGCATCTGCGCCGTCTGCACCGCCGTGCCGCTGGGGGCGTCGGCCTTTTGGTTGTGGTGCAGCTCAATAATTTCTACATGGTCGAAATACTGGGCCGCCTGCTGGGCTGCCTGCTGCATCAGCACCACCCCAATGGAAAAGTTGGGCACGATCAGACAGCCAATGCTGGCCTTATCGGCAAACTCCGCCAGGTCTAAAATTTGCTCGTTGCTGAGGCCCGTGGTGCCGACGACGGGGCGCACTCCGTAGGCGATCGCTGCCCGCACCGACTCATAGACCGTATCAGGATGAGTAAAATCGACCATGACCGCTAACCCCTGACTCTGAGCCGCCACCAGGGTCGCCTCCAGATCATTCATAATCGGCACTTCTAGCGGTCGATAGCCAATCACCTCGCCAATGTCTTCGCCTAGGTGGGCCGGGTTTTTGTCAATCGCCCCCACCAGAGTCATATCTTCTGCCTCGGCCACGGCCTTAATCACCTCGCGGCCCATTTTGCCGCAGGCACCGTTGACGACGACAGGAATAGTAGCTTGAGAAGACATAGGCAACCGTCAGTAGATAGGGTAAACAGAAAAATTAGCCTTCCCCCAGAAGTTAAGTCGCCAGTCACCGGGGTCGACCTCTCAGTGGGCTTCGGGCTCTGTCCCCACAGGAATGGAGCGGGATGGGACTTGGTTGAGAAGACTTTAACAACTACTGAAACTTACGTTCCAAAGACTTGAGATATTCAGTGTTGACCCCAGACTCGCGGGGCAGAGCAATTTTGCCAGTGCGGGCAATTTCGCGGATGCCAAACCGATTGAGCACCTGCACGATCGCCACCATCTTACCGGGGTCGCCCACAACCTCAAGGGTGAGTGAATCTTCGGAAACATCGACCACCCGCGCCCGAAAGATCTGCGCAAACTCAATAATTTCAGATCGACTGGTGCTGGTGGCATTGACCTTGAGCAACATCAGCTCTCGCTCCACACAGGGCGTGTCGGTCAGGTCGTTAACCTTGAGGACGTTGATCAGCTTGTAGAGCTGCTTGGTCAGCTGCTCAACCACGCCATCATCGCCGGGCACCACCATGGTGATGCGCGAAATACCTGGAGTCTCAGCTGGCCCCACCGCCAGGCTCTCAATGTTAAAGCCGCGTCGGGCAAAGAGACCGGCAATGCGGCTCAAAACCCCGGCCTCGTCTTCTACCAGCACCGACAACGTATGTTTAACAGCCTGCTGAGGGGCCAAAGTCGAACTGGGAAGCGTAGAGGGATTAACCATAGCAGTGGGGTGGGGGTGGCACCAGCGAAGCCGCTGGTTGGTGACAGCAAAGACCTAACAAACCACCATAGTATCGTGAAATGCATGGCCTTCAATCGTCTGAGTTGTCTACAGCAGCAATTCCCATTTGGGGATATTTGCCGTTCACTCTGAAATCTGTCCCGGGCTTGGCCTTGCTCAGGATAAAACAGACTTCGACTGTTCGACCGGCTCACAGCCCAACTTGAACGCTATTTTCTGAGCTTAAAGGAGCAATATAAGTAGCTATAGCCGCAGAGACTTTTCCAATGTTTGCGCTGAAAGGCTTCTTGCTCTATGCTTGAAAGGTTGTGAACTATTAACTGTTGCTGTCATGGCGGTTCCCAAGAAGAAAACCTCCAAACAAAAGCGTGACCAACGTCGTGCCACCTGGAAACGCACTGCAGCGCTCCAGGCTCAGCGGGCTATGTCGCTGGGTAAGTCTGTACTTACTGGCCGGTCTAACAGCTTTGTATACCCCACCGATGAAGATGACGACGAGGAGTAAAATCCCTTCGTCTCGTTACCTGAGGCGTTGCCCCAGGTAGACCGGTTAGGAATACTACATTTTGTAAGCAGGGTAGATCGCATGCCCTGCTTTTTAAGCTAGCTTGGCGACAGATCTATCCCTTTGGTCTGTCCCATGACCCAGCTGAGCTCGACTCCAGAATCGCGCATGTGGGCGGCCCTGGCGCACATCAGTGCGCTGTGCGGGTTGGTAGTGCCTTTTGGCTGTGTCGTTGGGCCGCTGGTGATCTGGCTGGCCAAACGAGATGAGCTACCCTTTGTCGATGACCAGGCTAAGGAAGCGCTCAACTTCAACATTTCAGCCCTGATTTACGGCACGGTCATTGGCGTTCTAATCGCGATTTCCTTAGTGTTGACGGTGGTGCTGATTGGGTTTCCACTGCTGGCTGTGTTGATTTTGGCGGCGATCGCCCTAGTGGTCGCCTGGCTGGTGCTGACTATTGTGGCGACAGTGAGAGCCAATGAGGGGGTGGCCTACCGCTACCCCCTCACCCTGCGACTGATCAAGTAGTGAGTAGATAGCTAGGTTAGATAAAGGGGCGGATTTCTGGGGCCAGGGGCGATCGCGGTATTGGGCGTTCGGACTTCAGTTGCGGTAACTCTACCGGGGCTTGGGCATCCGGTGGGGTGATTTTTGTTTCCTCTTTTGGCAAAGCCAAGCGGGGCGACGTCAAAAAAGAGTCTGGGGCGTAGTGCTCATCGACTTCTAGCCGAGGTAGGCTAGGGGCCAATTCAGACTCACGAGGCGGAGAATCGCTAGGGATTGGGATTTGTGGTGACTGAGGAGCCGCAAACAGGTCGGGGGTAGCCGGGCTGGGTTCTACAGAGCGATCGACGGGGGGTTGGGCAGATTCAGGGGTTACTTCCCTGCGCCACTGCTTAAAGCGATTGAGGAGGCCATCCATGCCACCCTCAGGAGAGGCTTCGATCGCGGGTGCCGTTCCCTGGGAAGTTTCAGGCTCAGCAGGTGTTACCCAATCAATCTCATCTCTCAAATCGGTGAGGTTAGGCCCTTGGGGGCTCGGGGACAAGTCCTCTGCCCTCGCTTCATCTAGAATTTCTTGAATTTCCTCAATCAGGGTCTTTTCAGCGTTGGCAGCAGGGCTGGGGTCGAGGGATTTTTCAGGCAGCAAGAAGGGGTTGGGTTGAGGCTCAGCCAGACTGTCCTCAGGCTGGGTCAGATTCTCAGGCGTCTTCAAGTCGAGCGGGTCGGGCTCAGCAGACTGAGGTAGAGGGCTTAGCAGGGCCGGGGCTTCTACTTTGTTCTCGGGCGGGAGGGTGGTCTCACTCTTGGGTTGGGGAGGCACCGGCTCAGGTGCGGATTCAGGCGTCCCCGGCTGAGCAGCAGCAGATGGGAGAGTGGGTGTTGTATCCGTAGCCGGGCTGTCTGAGACGACTGGCTCTGGGGTCGGGGGGACATAGGTGGGGTCGATAATGCCAGCGACCTCTTGTAGGGTCAGCTCACCGCGTACCAGACGGGAGAGGGCATCGCTGCCGCCGGGCTGATAATCAATGGCACGCACGGTATTGTTAAAGCGGTTGTCGATGGGGTTGCCGCTTTCGTCGATCAGCTCAAGTTTTACCCAGTTGCGGCCGGGCTTAAAACCCTTCAGCCAGATCGGCTGCCACTGGTCAAATACAAAGCTCTGGTCGTTAACAGTGCAGCGAATGCGCCAGTCGTGCAGGTCGTCGCTGGGGTCGGCCTGGGCACTCAGGTGCAGAGGAGCGTTGGTGAGGTAAAAGTCAAGCATGATCGGCTCGGCTCCGTAGCTGCCCTGGGGGCGGCTGTAGGTGAGCAGGGGCGTTTTGGCATTGACCTCGTTTTGCAGAGTCGGAGCGTAGATGTGAAAGGTGCGCTGGTCAAAGGCACCCTGGTTTTTGAAGCTCTCGTGCCAGGGGCGGGAGGCAAACACCCGCAGGGTGTGGGTACCCGGCGAGAGCCCCTCGAAGGAAATTGGCTCTGACGGATCGTAGATAGCCCGGTAGGGTTCGCCGTCGAGAAACAAGTGCAGGTGGGGGCCGAGCTGGTAGGTGTCATTTTTAAATAGGGGCAGACCACGCACTTGGAGGCGCACCGTGGCGGTGGTGTCGTCAATTACCTCGCCAGGACGAGGGCTGAGAATGCGCACCTGGGGGGTGTAGGCGTCGATGATTTGTTTTAGGCTTTCTAGGGTTTCGGGGGGGGAAACCTCGGCCATTTGACCGGTGAGACGGTTGGGTTGGGGAGTAGGCTCTGAGATCAGTACAGTGGGCTCAATGGGCTTGGCGCAGCTACCCAGGCCAACGGTGAGTAGCGCGATCGCAAACAGGGCCACAATTTGCTGCCCCAGTTTCATGACGCCTCGCATGTCCTGGTATTTCGTGCCCATGCTGTCTGTATCTCTACGTCTTTGCACTATTACGATAGGCCACTTTAGGATCTTTACCGCAACCGTCCTGGTAGGTTTTTGCTAGCGTAGGAGAGCTGAGCTACAGTGTTGCGTTACACGGGCTCGACCAAACAGCGAGAGAGGCAACTGCTATGGGGGCAAAACGAATCGTCATTCTTACCCTATCGATGGTGCTAGGGTTGAGCGCGGGGGCAGCGGCGGCTACCGCCTTTTACTGGAACCGGGCCACGGCCTTGCCCACTTGGTACAACACCAGCCAGGCCGATACCGCCGTGGCTCAAACCATTAGCACCAGCAGCGGCAACCTGCTGCGTGACAAGCTAGCCAGTGGACAGGGGGTGCGCTACGGCGACAATGGCCGAGTTGAGATCTCGCTCACTGAGGCCGAACTGACCCAGCTCTTGCGGCAGGGCGTAGCACAGACCCCCCAGGCAGCGCCATTTTTGCCCGCCGCCGAGAGCTTGAATGCGACGATTACAGGCGATCGCATCTCTGGTGGCATGGTGATCAACCCCGCTGACCTGCCCACCCAAAGCCTGCCGCCTCAGGCCCGCCAAACTCTAGAAACCGCCCTAAATACGCTGCCTATGCTGGGCGATCGCCCTCTCTACGTGGGCATTGAGGGCAGCCCTCGCATCGACAACGGGCGCCTGGTACTAGGCGATGACACCCGCGTGCAGATTGGTCGCATCAATCTGTCGCTGGCGGATGTGGCCCGACTAACCGGCATAGACCCCGTCCAGCTGAGCGAAAAGGTGAACCTGGCTCTGCCTCAGGCGGGGATGACCCTCGACGGACTAGAGTTTGTCAACGGTAAAGCGGTGCTGCGGGGCACGGCGCAGTAGGGCCTACTGTATCGCCGCCACTGCTAAATACCCCAAGACAATAAGTAAGAGGCCTGTCAAGATCGTCAGCTAGTGCGCGATACGCTTGGCTATCAGCTTGCCGCAAGCAACGGCGATCGCCCCTCGCCGCGATTCTAGAACATCGTTAGCCCAATGGTTGCAGGAGAGCTTTAGGCTTCAAGATGGATCTACTTAGGGAGCGAGTATATCTAGTCTTTTGCCCAGAAAAATGCCGAATAGATGCTTAACGTGCGACTTCCTCAAGCTTAGAGGGCAGCAATATCTAGAAGGGCGACTAACTTGAGTCATCCTCAAGCTATATCGAGTTTTTTCAGGAAGTTTAACGAACTTCTCTGGGTTTAAGTCTGGGTTTGAGGATCAATTAAATTTCTGTTTGACTAGATCCAAGTGATCGAAAGAGGCTTAGATCTAGACCTTAATTCATCAAAATGACGCACTTTGAATAAGATTGTGATTTTTGCTACAAACTGCTGTTAAGGGAGTCCTGGATTGGGGAATGCTAAGTTAAGCATCTACACAGATAAGTCTTGCACTCTTCGGTGGAAATTAGCTCAATGACCTATGAGTTAGTTGGTCATTACAACATCGGCTTAGTCAGCCTGTCATTTGGTATTGCTATCCTAGCGTCTTACACCACCCTCAGCCTGGGGCATCGTATTTTGGCGACTACAGGGTGGCGGCAGTGGCCTTGGCTGTGGGGCGGTGCTGTGGCCATGGGGACTGGCATTTGGGCGACCCATTTTGTGGCCATGCTGGCCTTAGAGATGCCCCTGCCGATCACCTATGACTTGATTCCCACCGGGCTCTCTCTGGTCTATGCCGTACTGGCGGCAGCGGTAGCCCTCGTGCTCGTTAGCCGACCTGGTCTCAGCTGGCTGAGCCTGGGGACAGGGGGATTGGTCATGGGTTTGGCGATCGCCTGGATGCACTACACCGGCATGACCGCCATGGATATGCCCGCCCGAATCAGCTATAGGTGGTCGCTGGTGGCTCTGTCAGTCATCATTGCGGTCAGCGCCTCTATGGTGGCCCTAGGTTTGACCCTGTGGTCTCGCCGCAATCCTACCCAGGGCAGTCTGTGGCCCACTAATCTGGCCGTGGTCATGCTGGGCATTGCCATCGGTGGGTTGCACTACACGGGCATGATCGGCACGGTGTTTTCCCCTACTCTGGCAGATGTATCTACCAGGGCCGATGCCATGCCCGACTTAGATGCTCGCTGGCTAGCCCTGGCGATCGCCCTAGGCGCCGGGCTGATTTTAGTCATTACCCTGATCATGCTCAGACTTAACCAGCGGCTTGCCACCCAGCGGCTGCAAGAAGAAGCCCTGGCCAGGAGCGAACAGCGGTTTCGCACCCTGATTCGCGATATGGGCGTCGGGGTGCTGATGCTAAATGCTCAGGCCGAGATTGTCGTCAGCAATCAGGCGGCTCGACAGTTTTTGTACCTGCCTGAGCCCAGCGACCAGCCCCCAGTATTTGGACAGTTTGCGATCTTTTGTCAAGAGGATGGCTCACCGCTGGCCGCCGCCGACTTGCCGGTGCAGCGGGTGATCGCCCAAAAGATGGCCCTAGGTGACGTGGTCATTGGCGTCAGCGCCCCCTCATCTGCCCTATCTACCGACAGGGATCTAATACGGTGGCTGCTAGTCAATGTTGACCCCCAGCTCAATGCGGCTGGCCAGGTAGAGCGGCTAGTGTGCACCTGTAGCGACATCACCCTGCAAAAACAGGCCGAAGAAGCGGTGCGGGCGGTGGCCAACCGCGAAAAAACGGTGATGCGCATTGTTCAGCGCATGCGCCAAACCCTTGACCTGGAGACGATCTTTACGGCGACTACCCAGGAGTTACAGCAGGCAGTGGGCTGCGATCGCGTCTGGATTTACCGCTTCAACCCCGACTGGAGTGGCACAGTGGTGGCCGAAGATCTCGCTGACCCCAATGCCCCTTCGACCTTAACGGCGGCCAATACCGCCCAATCGCTGATCGAACGCGATAACTGCGGTGCCCGTGCCATGCAAAACAGTGCCTTTGACGAGGGCTACCTCCAGCTAGAAGACACATATCTAAAGGAGACCCAAGCTGAGACCTATCGCCAAGACCGCACCTACCACCGGGTTAACGATATCTATACCGAAGGCTTCGACATCTGCTACCTGGAGTTTCTAGAGCAGTGGCAGGTGCGCGCCTACGTGATTGTGCCAATCTTTGCCGGCAGCCAGCTGTGGGGGCTGCTGGGGGTTTACCACCACAAACCTCACAGCTGGAGCCGCCACGAGGTCAAAATGGTGCTCCAGGTGGGTACCCATCTGGGCACGGCAGTACAGCAGGCTAACCTGCTGCGTCAGACGCAGCAGCAGGCCGAGGCGTTGGCAGTAGCAAAACGCGCCGCCGATGACGCCAGCCAGGCCAAAGGCGACTTTTTGGCCAGCATGAGCCATGAGCTACGTACCCCCCTCAACGCCATTCTGGGCTTTACCCAAATTTTGCACGATGACGATAGCCTGGCCGACAGTCATCGCGATCTGATTGGCATTGTCAACCGCAGCGGCAACCACCTGCTGGGGCTCATTAACAATGTGCTGTCCCTGGCTAAGATTGAGGCCAACAAAATCACCCTCAACGAAACCTGCTTTGACTTGCATCAGACCCTCCAGGCTGTGGATGACATGCTGCAACTTAAGGCCAAGGCCAAGGGGTTGCAGCTAGAGGTGGCTCAACCCCCAGCCATGCCTTATTGTCTGCGGGCCGATGAGGGCAAGCTGCGGCAAATTTTAATTAATCTGATCGGCAACGCCATCAAATTTACGGCCCAGGGCAGTGTCACTGTAGAATCGCGCCTGGTCACGCCCAGCGGAGGCCCGCCAGACAATACTTCTCAGCAGAATATTCCAGCGACAGAAGAGAATTCCGAGAATTCTACAGACTATCGTCTTGAGATCTCGGTGCAAGATACTGGTGTCGGTATAGCCACCGAAGAATTAGCCCACCTGTTTAAGCCTTTTGAGCAGACCCAGTCGGGGCGGCACTCCGCCGAGGGCACTGGCCTGGGCCTGTCTCTCAGCTACAACTTTGCCCAACTCATGGGTGGCACGATCACCGTCACCAGCGCGATCGGCATAGGCTCAACCTTCACCGTGAGTCTGCCCGTGGGCACAGGGGCATTAACGACCCCAGAGCCTGCTGACTCACAGCAAGAGATTGTGCAGCTCGCGCCCCACCAGTCGCCTTACCGCATTCTTGTCACTGACGACGTGGACGAGAGTCGACTGCTGATGCGCCATTGGCTAGAAGGGGTCGGGTTTGAGGTGCGCGAAGCCTGCCATGGGCAAGAAGCACTGGCCATCTGGGCTGAGTGGCAGCCCCACCTGATCTGCCTCGACATGCGCATGCCTGTGCTCGATGGCTACGGGGTCGCTCGTCAGGTGAGGCAGTCGCCCGGCGGCGATGCCACGGTGATCATTGCCGTCACGGCCAGCGTGTTTGAAGAGCATCAGTCAGACTGCATTGAGGCGGGCTGCAATGTCGTGCTGTCAAAACCGCTTCAGCGGGGGGTGCTGCTAGAGCAAGTCGGGCGTAGCCTAGGCCTGACTTACCAGTATGCCGCCGCCGCTGTCGACCCAGGTCTGGGGGCAGGGCCCGATGGGCAAAGCTCGGCTCGAGACCAGCCCCCCCTCACCCAGGCTGACTTGAGTGCCCTCGCCCCTGACTGGCTGGCCGCCATGCACCAGGCGGCCCAAGCCGCCGATGACCGTCGGGTGCGTCACCTGATTGCCGATCTACCGGTCGAATATCAGCCCTTAGCCCAGCGGCTTGACCGGCTGGTCGATGACTTTCGCCTTGACGTTATCATTAACCTCACGGCTGTTCCCCTTGTGTCCGTTTCCCTGTAGTACCCGATATGAACACCGCGACCTCTCTCTTCCCTGAGGACGTTGACATTCTGCTGGTTGATGATATTCCTGACAATCTGCGCGTCTTGTCTACTATTCTCGAAGCTAAGGGCTACCGCTGCCGCAAAGCCCTTAACGGGGCCCTAGCTCTCAAGGCTATAGACTTGGCCCCACCCGACCTGATCTTGCTCGACATTACCATGCCCATGATGGATGGCTTCGAGGTGTGCCGTCGGCTGAAGGCCAACGAAGTGACCCAGGGCATCCCTATCATTTTTCTCACTGCCCGTGATGCGGAGCGAGAAAAAGAGCAGGCCTTTAGTCTGGGAGCAGCAGACTACATTATCAAACCCTTTATGGCCTACGAAGTGCTGCTGCGGGTCAAGCATCAGTTGGCTATTCGCCAGCAGCAGCAGCAGCTAGAGGTTCAAAACCAGCGACTCCAGGTCGAGATCAAAGAGCGAGAGCAGGCCGAGGCCGATCTGCGACGGCAGCGACAGCGCTCAGAAGAGCTGTTGACCAATGTGCTGCCGTTCCAGATTGCCCAGCGCCTTAAAGATCGCGAACAGGCGATCGCCGATCAGTTCGACCATGTCACCATTCTCTTTGCCGATATTGTGGGCTTTAGCACCGTGGCGGCGCAGCTCACCCCCTGCGAACTGGTGCAGTTGCTCAACAAGATTTTTTCTCGGTTTGACGAGTTGGCCGCCCTCTACGGACTAGAAAAAATCAAAACCATTGGCGATGCCTACATGGTGGCGGCGGGGGTGCCAATGGCGCGGCCTGATCACGCTCGGGCGATCGCCCAGATGGCCCTCGACATGCAGTCTGCCATCGGCGACTTTCGGCGGCCCGACGGTCAGCCTTTTCAGCTGCGCATCGGCATTAACTCCGGTAGCGTGGTAGCGGGGGTCATTGGCATTCGCAAGTTTATCTATGATCTCTGGGGCGACACGGTCAACATCGCTAGCTTCATGGAAACCACCGGGGAAGCCAGCAAAATTCAGGTGTCTGAGCTGTCTTACCCGTACCTCAAAGACCACTTCACCCTCAAGCCTCGGGGGGAAATGCAGCTTAAAAGCGGCCATTGGCTTAACACCTACTGGCTGGTGAGCCAAGATCAGCCCGCCTACCGTTACCCTCCGGTGGTTGCTGCAGATATCCCTGGCCCGGCCCTATGCTGTAGCTGACCAAAGTTTCAGCCATCTCTGTCACCTTCAGGTGATGAGATCTCTACCTGAGGGGCTATACCAAAGCAATTATTTGCGGGAATAATTAAGTTGGTAACAAAAACTACACCAATGCCGCAGAGGAGATTGTCATGACCCAAGATCGTAGCCGACCCAACGCCACCCTAGATCATGACTCTCAGCCAGAGGTTAAGTTTGACCAGTGGGCCAAGGCTGTACGGCAGCAGATGGTGGCTGCCCTCAAGCGACGGGGTAACCAGTAAGAAACCAGAGCAACTAGCAAATTCTGGGGAGTTGTTCGCCGCTGAGGTAGTCGAGAATGCGACTACCACCGATCCCATGGTTCAGCGTCACTAGTCCGGGAGAAATACCGGGTCGGGTCGGCCGCTTCACCCGGCCGATCTGCTGTGCTAAAAAACCTGGGCTAGCCGGGCTAGTGGCTTGCAAGATTTCGAGTGCAGCGTCGGCCTGAGCCTCAGGGACGATCGCAATAAATCGACCTTCATTGGCGACATAGAGGGGGTCTAAGCCAAGAATTTCGCAGGCTCCCTGCACTGCGTCGCAGATGGGGATGCGGGGTTCGTCCAGTTCAATGTCGAGCTGGGCTGCGATCGCAATCTCGTTCAGCGCTGTAGCCAGCCCGCCTCTAGTCAAGTCGCGCAGGCAGTGCAGCTCAAGGCCCGCCGCTAGTAGGGCCTGAACAGTCTGATTTAGGGGGGCTAGATCGCTTTCTAGGGTAGTTTCAAAGCCGAGCCCTTCTCGCTGGGCCATAATTGCAATGCCGTGGCGACCAATATCGCCGCTGAGCAAAATAGCATCCCCCGGCTGCACTGACTTAGGGGTGATCTGCCAGGGGTGGTCAATGCTGCCGACCCCAGCGGTGTTGATGTACAATCCATCGCCCTTGCCCCGCTCCACCACTTTAGTGTCGCCCGTAACGATCGCCACCCCCGCCCGCTGCGCTGCCGCCTGGATCGATTGCACCACCCGCCACAGGGTTTCCATGGGCAACCCCTCTTCGAGAATAAAGCCCAGGCTGAGGTAGAGAGGCCTAGCCCCGGCCATAGACAGGTCGTTGACAGTGCCATAAACGGCCATGGCCCCAATATCGCCCCCCGCAAAAAACAGCGGCGACACCACGTAGGAATCGGTGGTAAAGGCCAGGCGTCCGTGGGGCAGGTCGAGCCGGGCGGCATCGTGCTGCCAGTCGGGGTGGGTGCCCAGAGCAGGCAGCAACATTTGCTCAATCAGCTGGTGCATAAAGCGACCGCCCCCGCCATGGGCCATGAGCACGTGGGGGTACTGTTGCAGAGGAATAGGGCAGGTGGCAGGAAAAGAGGCGGTGGTCATAGGGAATAGCGATTTTGGCCTGAGGGTGCTGGGTCGAGCGATCCTCGCTTACTCTAGCTGACATCATAGTCTGCTTACCTAGGCTCCGAATTTCTCGCCAACGCTGGTTTAGGGCGTGTCATCAATTGCAACCAAAACCCTTGTGGAACAAGCCCTGCCACACCTGTCCCCAACAACAGGTTCGGCTTCCACCACTAATTGTGAACCGATATGCTGATTCTGTGCCGCATAAGCCGCCAACCGAACCTCGGATTAAGCGGTATTGGGCCACGCCATGAGCCGTTAATAGACCTGGCATCCATGCGCTGGCTATGCTTCGCCACCAAGGACGACTTCAGCCACTGCACAGTGCACAGCTCGGTAAGCTTGCGATTGTCGTCGTTAGGCAAAAACACCATCACCCCTTGTTCGGCCTGCTCCCCCAAGTTTTTGGTATCGATCGATACCAAAATATCGGGGCCAGCGTTAGAGTTGACCGCTCGGTTGCCCTGCACCACCCAGCCCGCCTCGGTGAGGTGCTGATCGACGCGATCGCGAGCTTTTTGCCCGAGGTTTTGGTTAGCCATGAAAAAAGCTCAAGGGGTTGCCGCTGGTAGATGCGCCCAGGACCAGCAGCGAACTGCTGGCCCCGCTACCCCCGATTTTCAAGCCGTCGACCGCTACCCCAAAGCCAAGCCTCTCAGCGAGGGAATCTGTTAGTGCTAGGGTGGCAGGGAGAGACCAAAGCTGCCGGAGCCTGGTGTCTGCCAGGCGACCACGGCACTTTCAAACCTGCCAGTGGCCGCAAATTCTGGGCCAATTCGCCCTTCTCAGCGGGGTTCCATTTCTAAAGTGTCTCTAAAGGCTGGCTGCGATCGCAGCCAGCCTCAATACCATAAAGACAGCTCCAGGGGATTATCGCCCTCGCTAGACGCCGCCGCCCTGCCCCAACAGAAGATGTAAGGAACCCTACGATGGCCGACTACCAACCCGCCGACACCGCCTTTGCCCTCGATCGCGACTGCAAAACCCTCACCCGCCACGTACTCGAACAGCTCCATAGCTTTGGCCCCGACGCCCAAGACCTCAGCGCCCTGATGAACCGCATCGCCCTGGCGGGCAAGCTGATCGCCCGCCACCTCAGCCGCGCCGGGCTGATGGAGTCGGCCCTGGGCTTTACCGGCGACACCAACGTCCAGGGCGAAGCCGTCAAAAAAATGGATATCTACGCCAACGACGTCTTCATCTCAGTATTTAAGCAGAGCGGCCTCGTATGCCGCCTCGCCTCCGAAGAGATGGACAAGCCCTACTACATTCCTGAAAACTGCCCTATTGGCCGCTACACTCTGCTCTACGACCCCATCGACGGGTCGTCTAACGTCGATATTAACCTCAACGTAGGGTCAATCTTTTCCATTCGCCGCCAGCAGGGCGAAGACCTTGAGCAAACCGGGGCCGACCTACTGCAAGACGGTCACCAGCAGCTCGCCGCTGGCTACATTCTCTACGGCCCCAGCACCATGCTGGTCTACTCCATTGGCAACGGCGTCCACGCCTTTGTGCTCGACCCCAGCCTAGGCGAATTCATCCTGGCCAGCGAGAATATCCAAACCCCTGCCCACGGCCCCACCTATAGCGTCAACGAAGGCAACTTCTGGCAGTGGGAAGACGCCATTCGCGACTTTACCCGCTACGTCCATCGCCACGACGGCTACTCGGCCCGCTACACCGGAGCACTGGTGGCCGACTTTCACCGCATTCTCACCCAGGGCGGCGTGTTTCTCTACCCTGGCACCGTTAAAAAGCCCGAGGGCAAGCTGCGGCTGCTGTATGAAACTGCTCCTCTAGCCTTTTTGATCGAGCAGGCCGGTGGCCGGGCCAGCACCGGCACCGCAGATATTATGGGCGTGGTGCCCGGCGAAATTCACCAGCGCACGCCCTTTGTGGTGGGCAGCAAAGACGACGTCGCCCTGGTAGAGTCGTTCATTCAAGACCACAGTCGTCGCCTCCAAAATACCGGGGCCGCAGGTTAGCAGAGACTGTATCAATCCCCACAAAATCGGGCTAAAAACGTATTTTTTACTACTGCTGACTCCGGTTTGCCCCTGGTTTGCTTAAGAGGGTCTGTAGTATCCCTAGCTTTTGAGAGGTGCCTGGCAGAATATAGCTGAATCCACTACGACCCCCTAACGGCCTATGGTGACCCTGCTTGAAAACCCCCTGCGCGCTGGCCTTCAGCAAGATCGAATTCCTGAACCCCAGATCTTAGTAATTTTTGGGGCTTCGGGCGACCTCACCCAGCGCAAGATCGTACCCGCCATCTACCAGATGCGCCGCGAGCGACGGCTGCCCCCCGAGCTCACCATTGTGGGGGTAGCCCGCCGCGAGTGGAGCCACGACTTTTTTCGTGATCACCTGCGGGAAGGGGTCGAAGAATTTGGCAACGGCCTGGGCCACGAAGCCGTGTGGAACGACTTTGCCAAAGGCCTGTTCTACTGCCCCGGCGACATTGACAACCCGGCTTCTTATCAGGCGCTCAAAACCCTGCTAGCCGAGATTGACGTGACCAGGGGCACCAAGGGCAACCGGGTATTTTATCTCTCAGTGGCACCGCGCTTTTTTGGCGAGGCCACCCAGCAGCTGGGGGCCGCAGGTATGCTCGACAACCCCGACAAGCAGCGGCTGATCATTGAAAAGCCCTTCGGCAAAGATCTGTCTTCGGCGCGGGTGCTCAACCGGGTAGTGCAGGATGTCTGCGACGAGCGCCAGATTTACCGCATCGACCACTACCTAGGCAAAGAAACCGTTCAAAACCTGATGGTGTTTCGCTTTGCCAACGCCATCTTTGAGCCCCTGTGGAACCGCCAGTTTGTTGACCACGTACAGATTACCGTGGCCGAAACCGTAGGCCTAGAGGGCCGGGCGGGCTACTACGAAACCGCCGGAGCCCTGCGCGACATGGTGCAAAATCACCTGATGCAGCTCTTCTGCCTCACCGCCATGGAGGCACCCAACTCCCTCGACGCCGACGCCATTCGCAACGAAAAAACCAAGGTGTTGCAAGCCACCCGTCTGGCCGACATTGAAGACCTCAGTCAGTCGGCGGTGCGAGGGCAGTATTCTGGCGGCTGGATGAAGGGACAGTCGGTGCCGGGCTACCGCGAAGAAGAGGGGGCCAACCCCGAGTCGACGGTGCAGACCTTTAGCGCCCTTAAGCTCGAGATCGACAACTGGCGCTGGAAGGGAGTGCCCTTCTACATGCGCACCGGTAAGCGCATGCCCAAGAAGGTGAGTGAAATTTCCATTCACTTCAAAGATGTGCCTCACTTGATGTTTCAGTCGGCGGCCCAGCAGATGAACCACAACGTGCTGGCCCTGCGCATTCAGCCCGATGAGGGCATCTCCATGCGCTTTGAGGTGAAGACGCCGGGTAACTCGCTCAGAACGCGATCGGTGGATATGGATTTTCGCTACGATGCCGCCTTTGGCCAGGCCAACACCGACGCCTATGCCCGGCTGATCGTTGACTGTATGCTGGCCGACCAGACCCTATTCACCCGGGGAGACGAGGTAGAAGCCTCATGGCGGCTGCTGACCCCCCTGCTCGAAGCTTGGGATGCCCCCGCCGATCCGCAGGCCATTCCTCTGTACGAGGCGGGTACATGGGGGCCGATGGAGGCCGAATTTTTGCTCAACAAAGACGGCCGCCGCTGGCGACGCCTTTAGACCAGTTTTGAGAGCTTAGTTTTGAGCTAATGCTCAATGTCTAAAGTCAAAACTCAACATCTCCTATCTCTGCCCCCTAACGCTCTTGCCCTATGACCACTACTCCCACCGTTACCCTGCAAAAACCTAAGGATATTTCCCTCGACGAGATTGAGTCAGAGCTGCAAAAGATCTGGCACCAGCAAGACTCGGGCTTGGCCACCCAAATGGCTACCCGAGCCACCACCTTCACCATGGTGATCTATGAACCAGAGGAGGTGCAGCAGGTGTTGGCGGCGCTGGGGTTTTATAAAGGTTACATCGACAGCAATCACGGCAACCAGACTCGCGAGGCCATTCGCCAGGCCCAGATTGCCTACGACCTGAGGGTAACGGGCCGAGTCGACCCCCCGACGCTGGCTCGAATCCGTCAGGAATATGCCAAGCTGTCTACAGCTCAAAAGCAGTACACTAACCTCGATCAGCGGGGCTTTAGCCTAAGTGAGTCCATTTCGGCCCACAACCCCTGCCGGGTCATCAGCCTCTGTCCTACCTTTGGCGAAGATACCGGGGTGACGGCCCAAGTGTCGGTGTACTGCCCGGTGCAGAAGAAGAGTTCAGGTAACCTGGTGTGCTGCGAGTACATTAATTTGCGCGGCACTAAGGCTGCCCTAGAGCGGGTAAGCGATCTAATTAACTCGCTCACTCTGCCAGAGTTGCCTAAGTTTGTCTGGTGGAAGGCAACCCCTAGCCCAGAGCAGCTAATTTTTCAAAACCTGGCAAAGTCGAGTAACTGCATCATTGTGGACTCTAGCTTCTTTAGCGATGCTGAGTCCGAGCTGCAAAAAATGCAGGAGTTAATCGAGTCGGGCACCTACATTGCCGACCTCAACTGGCACCGTCTGGCCCCCTGGCAAGAGCTGACCGCCGCTGCCTTTGACCCCCCCGAACGGCGCGAGTCGCTGCTCGATGTCGATCGTATTAGCATTGACTACGAGCAGGGCAATGCGGCCCAGGCGCTGCTATTTTTGGGCTGGTTTGCCAGTCGTCTGGGTTGGCAACTGGTCGACTACGTGGAAGAGGGGGGCATTTACAATATTAAAAAGATTCACTTCACAGGGCCTAACGACCTGCCTGTTGAGGCGGAGCTGGCGGCCATTCCGGTGGCTGACTCGGGCGAGGTGGTGGGCGATCTGACCGGCCTGCGGCTAACTTCTACCGATACAAATGCCAACTGCTGCACGATTTTGTGCTCAGAGACCACTGGCTGCATGCGGATGGAGGCCGGTGGCGGTGCCCAGGCCTGTCAGGTAGAGCAAGTGACGGCGCTGACCGATCAAAAGGCTGACTTTATGCTAGGGCAGCAGCTCCAGCGCTGGGGCGAAGATGTGCTCTACGAAGAGAGTCTGGCTATGGTGTCTAAGATCATGAACATTTAGATTTAGACAGCCTTAGTTACCTGGGCAGCCCGGTGTTGGTCTAGATCCTCCACGATCGGGGCCAGTAGGCTCTGGCACGATTTTAGGGAGGCGATCGGTTCGACCAGCTTCCCCGAGCTGACGCTGACGCGGTCAATGGATGACATACTGCAATCTGAGGAATAGCGCTGTCATCTATGCCATCTTCGACTGCCTCAGCAGAGATTCTCGCGGTAGGTCACACTCAGCTGCATCTGCTGAGCGATCGCGCCCTCTACCTGCCCACTCAGAGCGCCCTGCTGGTGTCTGATTTACACCTGGGCAAGGCCGAGACCTTTCAGCACTTTGGGCTGCCAGTGCCCAGCCAGGTCAACCAGGGCACCCTGGCGCGCCTGGAGGCGCTGTGCGATCAGTGCAAACCCGCTGGGCTGTGGATTTTGGGCGACCTGTTTCACGGGCGCGAGGGTATGGCCGACGGGGTAATTGATGCCTGGCTGAGGTTCTTGCAGCGCAATCAGGTGAGTGCCCACCTGATCTTAGGCAACCACGATCGCCCCCTGCAAGATACCCTTAGCCAGTTCTCGGTGCAGTGCTGGGTTGAGGCGGTGGAGGTAGACGACCTTCTGTTTAGCCATGAGCCCCACGGCGATGGGCAGCGTCTGAATATCTGCGGCCATATTCACCCCTGCCTGCGATTGACAATGGGGTGCGATCGCCTACGTCTGCCCTGCTTTCACTGGCAGCCCCGACAAAACCGCCTGACCCTGCCCTCCTTTGGCGAGTTTACCGGTGGCTACGACATTGCTCTAGCGAGGGGAGAGACCGCCTACGTGGTGGCTGATGGGGCAGTGGTGGCCTTTACTGGCGGTAAACCTGGACAGTAATCTATCAGGTCCCTAGTGCTTGGCTGGCCCAGTAGCCTAGCTCCTGTGCCAGTGTAAAATCTCAAATCCTAACCCTCAAATCTGCCAGGGGCAGGCGCTATGCTATATCTCTGGATTTCCGGTGGGGGAATGGCTATGGTCAGGGGTAAGGGATGGTTGGCACTGGTGCTATGTGGTGCCGTCAGTCTGACAGCGACGGCCTGTCGGGGCAACAACGACCAGGCGGCAGAAGTACCGCCCGCTGGAGAAGAGCAGATCGACGAACAGCCGTTGGTGATCGACCCCGCCCCCAGCCCGGCCCCCACGGCTGCACCCACTCAGCCAGAGCCTGGCGTTGGCGGTACGGGTACGGCGATGAACCCACCCCAGGCGGCCCAGCTAATCGCAGCCGAGCCGGGGTCTCGAATCAATCTGCGATCGCAGCCCACCACCAGCTCTACCGCTGAAGGCTACGGGGTAGTGGGCGACCCCGTACAACTGCTGCGATCGGCCCAGGCTAGCGACGGCACCTGGTACTTTGTCAAATTTGAAGAATCTGGTGCCGAGGGCTGGATTCGCGGCGATTTTATCAACATCGCCGGGCGGGCCACGCCCCTGTCGCCCCAGGCCAGCGCCAGCCGCACCTGCGAGGGTCTAATGGAGGCCATGACCTTTATCGCCTTTTATGACGCCAATGGGTTTAACCAGGTGCGCTTCACCAACCTCGAAACTCGCAACACCTTCGACGGCAGCCTTAGCCGCCAGGGCAGCAGCAACCAGGGCCAGCCTCTCTATCGGGGCACCATGAGCCCGCCCACTGGCGGCAGCTACGCCGTAGAGCTGACCGACCTCTCGGGGGGTAACCCTCGCAGCGGATCCCAGGTCGCCGTGAGCTACGAGGGCATTGAAGGCACAGGCACCTGTAAGTAAGCGAGAGCCGCCCTGATAAGATTGAGCCTGATACCGCAACGGGAGTACCCCATGGCTCGAGAACTAAGCGCCGAAGAACAGCAGGAGCTAGACACCCTGCGGCAGACTGTCGAACGGGCGATCGCCGATGGCGTGCTCACCGCTGCTGAGCGCGATGCCATTACCGCCGCTATGAAGGCCGACGGCCAAGTCACCTTTGAAGAGTTAGCGCTAGTGCGGCAGTTGGTCAGCGATAAGGTTGCGGCTGGAGAGCTTAAGGTCGAAGGCTAGGGCCGCCCCCGTAGGTCTACCCCACCCCATGCCAAAACGCATAGCCCAATTCCGTCAAGGTAGACCCATCCACCCCCTACCCATCCACCCCCTACCCATGCTCCATGTCTCCTGAACCCCTACCCACTGCCGTGGCCGTGGTGCACGAGTGGTTGGTCAGCCGCGCCGGGTCAGAAAAAGTCGTCGAGCAGATGCTGACGGTGTGCCCCCAGGCCGATGTCTTTAGCCTGGTCAACTTCTTAGAGCCTGAAGCGCGATCGCTCATTCCCCCCGGCACCCGCGTTCAGACTTCGTTTCTTCAAACCTTGCCCTGGGCGCGGCGGCACTTTCGTCAATATCTGCCGCTGATGCCCCTGGCGATCGAGCAGTTTGATCTCTCGGCCTACGACCTGGTGCTCTCTAGCAGCCACGCCGTCGCCAAAGGGGTGCTCACCCGGCCCCACCAGCTCCACGTGAGCTACGTGCACACACCCATTCGCTACGCCTGGGACTTGCAGCACCAATATTTAGAACAGGCGGGTTTGTCTGGGGGCATGAACATCAAAGGGGGAGTAACTCGGCTGATTTTGCACTACCTGCGCCTGTGGGATTTGGCTACCGCTAACCGGGTTGACTGCTTTGTCGCCAACTCTCGCTACGTGGCCCGCCGCATTTGGAAAACCTATCGCCGCCCCGCCACGGTGATTTACCCTCCCGTGGCGATCGATCGCTTTCGCTGGCAACAGCCCCGCGCAGACTTTTACCTGACGGTATCGCGCTGCGTGCCCTATAAACGAGTTGACCTTACCGTTGAGGCTTTTAACCGGCTGGGTCTGCCCCTGGTGGTGATGGGCGACGGCCCCGCCCTGGAAGCTTTGCAGCGGGCTGCCAAGGCCAATATTTCCTTTATCAGGAACCCGTCAGACGCAATGGTGTCTGACTATATGGAGCGCTGTCGAGGATTTATATTTCCTGCGGAAGAAGATTTTGGCATCACGGTGGTAGAAGCTCAGGCGGCCGGTGCGCCGGTCATTGCCTACGGTCGAGGAGGTTGTGCCGAGACTGTACAGCCTGGCAAAACAGGGATTTTGTTTGGTCGCCAGACCGTTGACGATCTGGTGCAGGCGGTAGAGCACTTTGACAGTCAGCGATCGCAGTTTGTGGCCGAAACCATTCGCCAGTGGGCCGAAACATTTTCTGAACCACGTTTTTTTCAGGAACTCACCACATATTTGACCCACAAGTGGCTGCAATTTAATCGGGGTGATGAACTAGAGTAGTGTCGGTGTTGCAGGAGTATTGGGGAAATTTATGTTTCCTCTAGGGCGCACAGTTAAGCCGGTGTTGATTTCCTTGCGGATGTCAACCCGTTCGCTGCCGATGGTTGGTCTGCTCAGTCTGTCGGATATGGTGGCTCTGGCCCTGGCCGGCACGGTGGGCGTATACCTGCGGCTTTTTTTTGATGGTCGCTATGAGCCCAGTCTGTATGGTCAGCTGTGGCCTATTTTAGGAGTGTTTTTGCTGGCCTACGCCGTGGCGGGGCTATACCCGGCGGTAGGGCTCAGCCCGGTAGATGAGCTGCGGCGCATTTGCCTGTCAACCACGTTTACCTACCTGGTGCTGGGGGCAGGGCTATTTTTAACCCGGGAGAGTGAGACCTACTCTCGAGGGGTGTTTTTGCTCACCTGGATTTTTTCGCTGGTGCTGGTGCTGGCGGGGCGGCTGCTGGTAAAGCAGGTGTTCTCACGCTACCCCTGGTGGGGCTACCAAGTGATCATTTTGGGGGCCGGGCGCACGGGCGAGCTGGTGGTGCGCACCCTCAAAAATCAGCCGACCTTTGGGCTCAAGCCAGTGGCGGTGCTCGACGATAGTTTCACCAAGACCGGCAGCCTCTGCGGGGTGCCGGTGGTTGGCCCCCTGTCTAAGGCTCCCCAGCTAGCCTACAAGCACGACATTCACTACGCGATTGTGGCGATGCCGGGGATGCAGCGGCAGCATCTGTTGCGGGTGCTAGAGCAGTATGGTCGCACCTTTCCCCACCTGCTGATGATTCCTGACCTGTTTGGGGTGGCCAGCCTCTGGGTCAGCTCTAAAGATCTAGGCGGTATCTTGGGCCTAGAAATACGTCAGCAGCTATTGCTGCCGGGGCCACGGCTGATCAAGACCTTTCTAGATCTGGGCCTGACTCTGGTGCTGGGGCTGCTGCTGCTGCCGCTGCTGGCGATCATTGCCCTGGTGGTGAGACTTGACTCGCCGGGGCCGGTTTTCTATAGCCAGCACCGTCTGGGCCAAAATAGTCAGCCCTTTGTGGCCTGGAAATTTCGATCGATGGTGCCCAATGCCGAGCAAGTGCTAGAGCGCTACCTGGCCGAACACCCTGACCTGCGATCGCAGTGGGAGCAAGACCACAAGCTGCGCTATGACCCTCGCATTACTCGCATTGGCCACTTTTTGCGCCGCACCAGCCTCGACGAGCTACCCCAGCTATGGAACGTGCTGCGGGGGGAGATGAGCCTGGTCGGGCCGCGCCCCATTGTAGAAGAGGAAATTGCCCGCTACGCCGACAAATACAGGCTTTACACTAAGGTTTTGCCGGGCATGACGGGCCTTTGGCAGGTGTCAGGGCGCAACAATGTTTCCTACGATGAGCGGGTTAACCTAGACGCCTACTATGTGCGAAACTGGTCGGTCTGGCTAGACATCTATATTTTGCTGAAAACAATTTGGGTTGTGGTCATCGGCGATGGAGCCTACTAAGCGAGGGGGACAACAATCCAGCGGGGGGGGGGTAAAAGGGTTGACCCTTGAGCGCCTGGTGATTGCCAGCCTGGTGGCGTTGCCCTACGTGATCTACGGCGCGATCGCCGGTCTGGGCTGTTTTTTGTTGGTCAGCCTGCACCGCTGGTATCGCCCCATCGGTCGATTGCTGTACACCCAGGGCTGGCTGTGGCTGGCCCTAGCCATGGTGGTGGGGGTGGGCTTTTCTCAATCGCCGGGCGAGTCTGCCCTGCAAGTGCTGAACTTTGTGCCGTTTTTTGTGTTTTACGCGGCGATCGCTGTGGCTTTGCCCCAGTTTCCCCAGCCCTTCAAAACGTTTCACCACTGGGCGCTGGCTCTACTGCTGGCGACGATACCCATCAACCTGGGGGCAGTGGCCGAGTTTTACCTGCGATCGGCGGCAGTCCGTAGCCGCTGGAATGATCATCCCTGGCTTCAGTGGCTTTACCAACAGACCGACTATGGCCACCGGGCCAGCTCAGTATTTGGCCACCCCAACGCCCTGGCCAACTTCATGGTAATAGTGCTTGGCCTCGGCCTCGGGCTGTGCGCCTACTACCTACAGCGGCGAGATCTAAGGGCTCGGGGGCTGTGGATCTGCGGTGCCACAGCCCTGGTGGTGGTGGGCATTTTTTGCTCGGGGTCGCGCAGCGGACTTTTAATTGTTGGGCTACAGCTCCTGATATTTGGAGGGCTGCTGCGCCCCTATCGGTATATTTTTTGGGTCGGTCTGGGGGCGATCGCTCTGCTAGCCCTCAGTTCGCTGATCTGGGGTATCGGTGGCCGCAGTCTGCCCGAGGCCTTTGCCACCATTTCACTGCGGTTTAGCGTGTGGCATCTGGCGCTCGAAATGATTCCTCAGCATCCCTGGCTGGGCAGCGGCCTGGGTACCTTTAAGCTCCTCTACGACCCCAGCCAGTTTCCTGTGGCCGACGATTTTTTACCCCACGCCCACAATCTCTGGCTGATGCTAGCGGCGGAGGCGGGCATCCCTGTCGCCCTAGGATTTACGGCTCTGGTGGGCTGGGTGATGGGGCGTAGCGCCTATATTTTGGTGAGTCAACCCCTGCCCGCCGAGAGCATGGCGCTACTGGCGGGCTACCTAACGGGGTTTGGCGGCACGGTGGCCTTTGCTTTTTTTGATTTGGCCTTTTACGATGGCCGTATCAATATTTTGGGCTGGCTGCTGCTGGGCAGCATTCAGGCGATGGGCCACCTGCTGCTGGGGTTGACGCCTAAATCAGCTTGACGAGGCGCAGACCAAAAAACAGCGCGATCGCTGTTCCTACCATTACGCTCAAAAATGCTACGTAGGCAATGACTCCACCCATGGTTTCTCTCCACAACAGCTACAGTTTCTATTGAACCATGGCAGGGGGAGGGTGGAGAGGAAGGAGCGGGGAGTGGGAAGGAAGGAACCCTGCTTTTGGCATTGGATCAGGCTGATATTTAGAATTCACGACATCTTCACCCCCTTATCCCCTCCCCCATCCAACCCCTTACCCCCCGCACGCTAGAGTTTTAAACTATTTACCTCTTCTAAACCTATACCTATGAAATCTATTATTCCGGTCCCTTTGCCGAGCAATCCCTACGAGGTGGTGGTGACCCAGGGCGGGGTTGACCACCTCGGCGGCTGGCTAGCCCAGGAACAAGCCCCCCTGGTAAAGCCGGGGCAGAAGCTGCTGCTGGTGTCAAACCCGGCTATCTTTAAGCACTACGGCGATCGCGCTATGGCCTCGCTTACCCAGGCGGGCTACTCGGTGCAGACCTGCCTACTGCCCCCAGGGGAGCGCTACAAGACCCTGAAATCTATTCAAAAAATCTACGATGCCGCCTTAGGTTTTCGCCTAGAGCGCAAGTCAGCCATGGTCGCCCTCGGGGGCGGCGTGATCGGCGATATGACCGGGTTTGCGGCAGCCACCTGGCTGCGGGGGGTGGCGGTGGTGCAGGTGCCCACCTCGCTGCTGGCCATGGTTGACGCCTCCATTGGCGGCAAGACTGGGGTTAACCATCCACAGGGCAAAAACTTGATTGGCGCGTTTCACCAGCCGCGACTGGTGATGATCGATCCGACGGTGCTCAAAACGCTGCCGGTGCGCGAGTTTCGGGCCGGGATGGCCGAGGTGATCAAGTACGGGGTGATCTGGGACAAAGACCTGTTTGAGACCCTGGAGGCGGCTCCCCGCCTTGACCAGTATCGCTACCTTGGCGACGACCTGCTACACACCATCTTGACGCGATCGTGCCAGGCCAAGGCCGAGGTGGTCTCCCAAGACGAAAAAGAGGCGGGGCTACGGGCCATTCTCAACTATGGTCACACCGTTGGCCACGCGGTAGAAAGCCTGATGCACTACCGGGGGGTCAACCACGGCGAGGCGGTGGCCATTGGCATGGTGGCGGCGGGGGCGATCGCCGTCGCCCTGGGCCAGTGGGATGCGGCCCTGGCCGATCGCCAGATGGCCCTGCTGCGCAAGACCCAGTTGCCTACCCAGCTGCCCTCAACACTGGAAATTGACGCCGTTGTGCAGGCGTTGCAGAGCGATAAAAAGGTAGAGTCGGGCCGGGTCAACTTCATTTTGCCCGAGGCCCTGGGCCAGGTCTGCATCACCGATGCCGTCACCGACGACCTGGTGCGCTCAGTGCTGGCAGATCTACGCTGATGCAGCCGCCCCTGAGACGAGTTTTTAATAGTCTGGCTGCCCACCTCTGGCTCACCCTGGGGGCTTTGGTCAGCGCCCTGCTGCTGGTGGTGGCCTACGCGGCTACGCCGCAGCTGTTTCGCTGGGCGATCGATCAGGGCATTGGTGAGGGCAATCTCACCGTGGTGCTCCAGAGCGGGGGCTGGCTGGTGGTGGCGGCCCTAGCCCGGGGGCTGTTTAACTTTGGCCAGAGCTTCTGCGCCGAGGCTATGTCCCAGAGTGTGGTCTACGATCTGCGCAACCGCATTTTTAGTAAGATTCAAACCCTCAGCTTTAGCTACCACGACCAGGCCCAGACCTCCCAGTTGCTCACCCGAGTCACCAGCGACATTGAGCAGATTCGCACCTTTCTCAGCACCAGCCTGGTGCAGGTGATCAGCGGCGGGGTGACGCTGCTGGCGATCGCAGCTATTTTGCTGGTGATGAACTGGCGGCTGGCGCTGATCAGCCTGACGGTGGTGCCCCTGGCGGGGTGGCTGATGGCGCGGTTCTTTACCCAAAACAATCGGCTGTTTCGCCAGGTGCAGGAGCAGCTGAGCGAGCTCAACACCGTCTTGCAGGAAAACTTGCTCGGTGTGCGGGTGGTCAAGGCCTTTGTGCGGGAGGAGGTGGAGCGCGATCGCTACACCCAGCTAAATACAGAGCTGGTGGCCGCCAACATGAAAACCATTTTGGCCATCCGCAACACGTTTCCCTTTATCTTTTTGGCCAGCAACCTGGTGATTGTGGCGGTGATTGGCTACGGCGGGGTGGCGGTGATAAACGACCAGTTTTCGGTGGGTGAGCTGGTGGCGTTTAACGCCTATCTGCTGCTGATTTTGCAGCCGATCTTGCTGATTGGCTTTGCTGCTCCGGCGATCGCCCAGGCGGCCTCTTCGGCCGATCGGGTCTACGAGGTGCTAGATGCTGAGATCGAGATTCGCGATCGCCCCCAGGCGGTGCCTTTTACCACCTGCGGCGGTCGCATCACCTTTGAGAACGTGTCGTTTCGCTACCCCGGTGCCACCACCCCAGCCCTGACGGGCATTTCCTTCGAGACTAAGCCCAACGAGCTGATCGCCATTCTGGGCATGACCGGCTCGGGCAAAAGCACCATCACCAACCTGATTCCCCGCTTCTACGATGTCACCAGCGGTGCGGTGCGCATTGACGGGCGCGATGTGCGCGACTTTACCCTCGAAAGTCTGCGATCGCACATCAGCACCGTCTTCCAAGAGACCACCCTGTTTTCGGGCACGATTTTTTCTAACATTACCTACGCTCAACCCGAGGCCACCCTGGCCCAGGTGATCGAAGCGGCCAAAGCCGCCCAAATTCACGACTTTGTCGAGGGGTTGCCCGAGGGCTACGACACCCTGGTGGGGGAGCGGGGCGTGGGGCTGTCGGGGGGGCAGAAACAACGCATTGCGATCGCCCGCACCCTGGTCACCGACTACAGCATTCTCATTCTCGACGACAGCACCTCAGCGGTAGATGCCCAAACCGCCGCCCAGATTCAAACCGCCCTCGATGACCTGATGCGCCGCCGCACCTGCACCGCCTTTGTAGTAGCCCAGCGGATCAGCACCGTGCGCACCGCCGACCGCATTCTACTGATGGATCAGGGGCGGCTGGTGGCCCAGGGCAGCCACGACCACCTGATGGCCACCAGCCCCCTCTACGGGGCAATTTTAGAATCTCAGGTGCAGCCGCGCTAGTTGCCGCAGGTGAGCACCGTGGCCTCGGGGTAATCTGCCGTGGCCTGCTGCATTTGCCCAGGGTTGGGGCGTCCGTAGGTGCTGAGGGCTTTGACCGCCTCGGGGTCGGGCACGGTGGCGGCCTCTTCTTGGCCCAGGTCGCTGACGTAGATGACTCGATCGATGGTAATCTGGCGCTGCTGCTGCTGGGCATAGAGGTCGGCGTAGCGATCGCCCAGCTGCTGCCACTGGGCCGGGGCGCAATAGCTGCGATCGATCACCACCGTCACCCTGGGGCTGGCCAAAATCTGGCGCAGGCCCAACCCCAGGGCAGCAAAGGCCAGCCAGCCCAGGCCCAGGGTGCGAATCAGTCGTTGGTTGGGGTGGCGCATGGGTTAGAGATTGACCTGGAAGAGATCCTTAAACAGGGTCTGCACGTTGTCGGGGGTGCCCTGCTGCACGGTGGACTCGCGCAGAGATGCGATCGCCTGCAATTCTCCCTGGTTGACTTCGCCGTAGGCAATGGGGTAAAACCGCACATCGCTGTAGGTGAGAATGTCTTGGATGGCGTCGAAGGTAAAGCCCCGGTTGACCTCGCCATCGGTCAGCAGCAGCAGATAAAAGCGCCCGGTGGGGTCGGCGGCTTTTTTCTCCAGCAGGTCAGCCAGGCCGACCATAGCCCCGTCATACATGGCGGTGGCCCCATCGGCCCGCAGCTGGTCGACGGTGGCTAAGAATTTTTGCTGATGCAGCTGGTCAAAGGGAGCCAGGGGCAGTCGGCGCTCCGGGTTGTCGGCAAAGGTGACAATGCTGACGTAGTTGCCCGAGTTGATCTGCCCGGCGGCGACCCTCAGCCCCTCCTTCAGCGACTCCATGCGAGCGCCCTCCATCGAGCCGCTGGTGTCGATCACCAGGGCCATATAGACCGTGCGGCCCCCGTCTTTGCGCAGCTTCCAGTTTGACTGGGCCGCCAGCAGAGTCTCACCATTGGGAAACGGCGGCGTCTGGGCCGCCTTGAGGTAGTCAGTCTCGACAAAGCCCTGCTGCTGGGCCAGGGTCTGCATCTCAGGGGATAGGGCAAACTGGCCAAAGCGCTGTAAGGCGGCCTGCTGCTGGGGCGTATTCCACCCAAAGCCGACTAGGGGATTGTTGTGGGGCACCCCAAAGGGCACAAACTCGGTGTCAGTAAAGCCGGGCACCTGGCGCAGGGCCAGGTAGTTTTGGTACTCCAGCGGAAAGGCTTGCAGATTGCTCTGGTCGCGCAAAAACAGCTCTTGCAGGTCGAGGGTAGTAGGAGTAGTGATCAGCACCTGCTGCTGAAACTGGTCAAACACCGAGTTGACCTGGGGGGTTTGCAGCTCGGCCACGGTGAGCTGACCGCCGTTGTCTTGATGCCCCGCCGCCCGCCAATACAAGGTGTAGAGCAGATTTAGCGCCGTAGAACTGCTGTAGGGGTTGGGGTAGGCCACAGTGACCTGGCCCGAGGCGATCGCATTCAGCAAGCGGTCAAAACTCACCGTGCCACTTCCAGCACTACCCTCCGCCAGGCTGTCGTAGACCGGTTTAGGGATGACCCACCCAGCGGTGTTGGGCACCAGACGATCGGCCACCGTGACCGTATCGACCCCCTGGCTTTGCACCATTGCCACCCACAGGTCATTGGCGGGGCTAAAGCCCTGGGGCTGGGCGGCACCGGCCCCCAGCACCCGAGCGGCGGTCCCCGACGCAATCTTGCGCACCCCCACCTGAATCACCTCCCCCGAGGGTAGGGTCTCTTGGCGCTGGTTAAAGGCCTCGGCCACCTCCACCAGCCAGCGCTCATTCTGGCGATCGACGTTGGCCTTCTCTGAGGAGCTGTAGATCTCTAAGTAGACGGTGTTGCTGCCGCCGGGCTGGGCCGCATAGAGAGGCAGGGCGTTGACATCGGGCAGCGGGTCTTCGATCTGGTCGGTGGTGTAGCGAGTCGCTAGCTCGTCAGAGATCAAGTCTTCGCCCACGTTAATCTTAGGCATGACCGACTGCTCGAGAGCTTGCCGAGCACTGTCAACCGAGTTGACCTGGGGTACCCGTGGGCTACAGTTCCACAGCAGCACGGCGCAGAGGGCAAGGGCAAAGGGGATGAGGGGAAGTCGTCGCATGGGGTAATGGGGTGGCAAGTGGATGGGTGAATGAGCTATGGGGGACTGAGGGATAAACCCAGATGTTTGCTCCAGGATTTTGGGTTGGGTGGCGTGGGTCAGACACCCCAGGCTTTGCCAAAGGCAGACAACTCTGCGGCGCGACCTCCGAATCTAAATCACACAAACCCCACCCATAACATTCACAACACCAACCGCCGTTTCCTCATCGCCTGAAAAAATCTTAAAGAATAGGCGAGAGCAGTTCTAGGGAGCCTCTGGAGGGTCTTGGAGAATGGTTTTGTTGGCGTCAATAAGGGTTTGCAGCCGCTGGGGCAGGGGGTCGCTGCTGCTGTCGTCAAGGGTTGAGAGCGCCACCTGGTCTTGCAGCTGTTGGAGCTGAGCATGGGTGGCCTGGAGGCGATCGCGGCTAGCCGCCAGGCGCTGCTGGGCCATCTGCTTGTAGGCGGGGGTCTCAATCTGGTCGATGACGGCCAGGCCATCGGCCACCTGGCCCGAGAGGTCGAGCACGGTGTGCATGGCATCGAGCAGCTCGACCTGGAGTAGCGAGTCGCGATCGTAGATGCGGGCGGCAAACCGCTGAGACTCGATCGCCCAGGTCTGCACCTCGCGCCAGGGTTTTTGCGACTTTGCCGGTACCCGCTGCCCCAGGGGAGCGAGCTGGGCGGCAAAGGTGCGATCGTCTAGCAGGTCGCTGCCGGTGGCGATCGCCTCATCGGGGCGAAACCCCACCACCCAGCTACCCACCATGGCCGCAGCCACCCCAGCCCCGGCCAGCCCCGCAACTGGCCTTGGCCCAGCCAGCACCATCAGCAGGGCATAGCCCAGGGCCGTGCCGCCCAGCAGTAGGTAGGTCTGGGGCGCTGTCCAGAAAGTAGGTTGACGTAGAGTCATGGGTCAAGAGGATGAGGGAGTGGGGAATAGGGATTTTGTCGGTCACCGTAGGGGCGCAGCGCCTGCGCCCTTTCCGCAAGCGCCCGCAGAGACTGCGCCCTCAGGGCACAATCAAGGTGCTACCCAGGGCAGTAATCGCATCTGACAGCTGGGCCGCTGCCCCGTCGGTGGCGGCCACCAGCAGCAAAAACACCTCCTGACCCCGCTGCCGGGCAAAGATTTTGCCGGTAATGGGCTGGGGCGGGGCAGCCCCCTGACTGAGCCGACCCGCCCAGTTGATGCGCACCCCGCCGCCGGGGAGGGGCTGCACGTCGCTGGTAACAAAGCCTTCCCCATTGCCGAAGATACGCTGGGCGGCGTCTACCAAGGCGGCATCGGGCGACTCGGCGGTGGTGAGGGGGGTCACCGCCACCGTGTAGGCCAAACTGCCGTCAGCAGATTGAAACAGCGGACTGCCCCCGGCAGAGCTAACTCTAAAGCCCTCTAAAATGCCGATCTGAAACCGCTGCTGGGGGTCTTCAAAGCTGCCGCTCACCATCGGCAGGGCCGGAGCCAGACTCGGCGGCGTGGGGTTGCCCTGCTGGGCCTGGGCCAGAGAGAAGTTGTGCCCCAAGTGGGGAATAGCCTGGGTCATAAGCACGCTGATGACCAGGGCGATCGCCCCCATTGCCCATACCCGCCACCGTCGCATTCCGTGCCCCATAGCAAAACCCTCACGCTCTAACCGCCAAGCTTACCAACTTCAGCGGCGAGCGATCGCCCCCCTCAATCGAAGTTAACCCGTTCTTCCGTACCGCCATAGGCCTCCACACACCGCACAAACATCTCCACCCCCAGACCCAGGGCGGTTTCGTCAAAGTCAAAGCGGGGATGGTGGTGGGGGTAGGCCAGAGCTTTTTCGGCATTGGCAGAGCCTAAGAAGAAGTAGCAGCCGGGCACCTCCTGCAAAAAGAAGGCCATGTCTTCGCCGCCCATGGTGTGGCAGTCGGGCACCACCCCTGCCGGGGTCTCGACCACCGCCAGGGCAACAGAGCGCACCAAATCGGCTATGGCCGCATCGTTGATCACCGGTGGATACAACGCCCGATAGTCGAAGCTATAGCTGGCTCCGTGACTCTGGCAGATACCGGCAATGATCTGCTCCATTCTGGGGGCGAAGTAGTCGGCGTAGGCAGGGTCAAAGTAGCGCACGGTGCCCCCAAAGGTGGCCGTGTCAGCCACCACATTTTGGGCCTTGCCCGCGTGGAAGGTGCCCACAGTCACCACCGCTGCCTTGGTTGGGTCAATGTTGCGAGCCACGATGGTTTGCAGCGCGTTGACGATCTGTGCTCCCACCACAATAGAGTCGACTGTTTGGTGGGGCAGGGCGCCGTGCCCCCCCTTACCCTGCACGGTGCAGGTAAAAAATTCTGAGGCCGCCATCAACGCTCCGGTACGCACGCCCACGGTGCCCAGAGGCAGGTTGTTCCACAGGTGCAGGCCGATCATGGCCTCGACATCGGGGTTGGTAAGCACCCCTGCTTCAATCATGGGCTTAGCGCCCCCCGGCCCCTCTTCAGCGGGCTGGAAGATAATTTTGACTGTGCCCGCAAAGCTGTCGCGGTGGGTGGCCAGGTAGTAGGCGGTTCCCAGGGCGATCGCCACATGGCCATCGTGCCCGCAGGCATGCATCACCCCATCGTGCTGTGAACAGTAGGCAACCGTATTTTCTTCTTGAATGGGCAGGGCATCCATGTCGGCGCGCAGCCCCAGCACCGGGCCGGGCCGGGTACTCTCAATCAGCGCCACTACGCCTGTTTCAGCAATGCCGCGCTGATGGTCAATACCCCACTCGGTGAGGCGATCGCAGATAAAGTCGGCGGTCAACCATTCTTTAAACCCCAGCTCAGGCCGCTGGTGCAGGCTGCGCCGCCAGGTGACCAACTGACCTTGCAGCGACTGAATGGCCGGACGAATGCGATCGCGGTTGACGGGCAGCGGTGGGGCAGTGGTGGCGAACATGGCAAAAGCCCTAGAGAACGGGACGACCCTCCTCCACAGACGAGGGGTACATCTATACAGCATAGACCAGCCGCCAAGGGCAGCTGACCTATAGCTCAAGGGTCGGCCCCAGCGCCAGCTAACTGACCGGCTCCCCGGGCCAGCACATTAGATATCGGAGCGGGGCAGAGGGGCGGGGCGGTAGCAGTGGCTTAAGCCATTGATGGGAGGACGTTCTTAACCTCAAAATCTGCGTTATTCTTTGGGCAATCTTTTCCCAGCGGCTCAGAGCATGAATTGGCCCCTTAAACGGCGCAGCGTCATTTACGGTTTTCTGATCTCAGTGGGGGTGGCGTTGCTGTTGGCGTTGCCGCTCGGGTTGCCCAGTCTAGCTCAGTCAACCACCGCCGGTTCACCACCGCTGAGCGGCAACGCCCGAGAGTACGAACCGGTGATGATGCCGGGGGCGACGGCCTACTCGGTCTACACCACCAACGCCAATGTGCCCCACCAAGTGTGGTACCGCATCTCGGGGGGCGATGCGCTGTTTCGCCAGCGACTACACATATACCAAGAAAACGCTGGCCCCCGCCCTCAAAATCAGCTGCCTCCCGAGTCGGAGCTACGGCGAGAAATCACGACCAATGCGCCTACCGGCTGGTTTGCCGTCCCCCCAGAGAGAGGGGTATTTACCTACTACTTTGACGGCGACAATCGGGTAACTGCGAATAGCCCCTGGCGCAATGCTTTTGGGGTCAAGGTCAAGCGTATTCGCTATGCCAACGGCAATCTGTTTCAGGTTGCGTTTGAAGACAACGAAACCCTAGATGACTACAACGATCTGGAGATCGAGATCGCCATCGTACAGCCTGCCTAGCTGTATGGCTCTAACTCTTTTAGACCTTTTGAACCTCATCGATAACCCAGTCCAGATCGGTATCTGTTCTCGATCAATTGCTGCACCAAACCTGACAAACTGCGCCATGATAGAGCAAAAGTATGGGCAATTAAAGCCATGAATCGCTTTGTAATTGGTGGCATTTTGGCAGCCATTGTAGTGTTGCTGATGGGGGGGGTAAATCGGCTGTTTGCCGATCGCCAACCCGAATCTGCCAGGCTAGAGCCCTCAACCACAGAGGTGGACGACCTGGGCAGCCTGCCGGTTGAACAGGCCGGTCAACTGGTACGACGACAGAGCGATCTGGCCAACGGCGGTGCGGCGGCGATCTCAGACACCGTGTTTAACAATCAAGGCTCGGGGATGACGCCCGGAGAGCGGGCCATCATTGCCCCAGGTAGTACGACAGGCACTGCTGGTGCCAACAACAACAACAACGTCATTCCGCGCACGGGGCAAGCCAATACCTCTCCCACCTTTGGGGGAGATATTGCCCCGATTCAGCCTGAGCTGGTGCAACCTGGGGCTGGGCCACAGCGAGACGATTCTGACTTAGATGCCATTCCGGCCCTTTGGTAGAGCAGCAGCGACTCTAGCCTCAGGTGACCTAAAATGACGTAGAGCAATTGAGCAGGTTGAGCTGGCGGGCATGGCAAATCAGGGGAGCGACGTCCTGGTGGTGGGGGGCGGCATTATTGGTTTGGCGATCGCCCTAGAGCTGCATCAGCTGGGGGCCAAGGTCACCGTACTGAGCCGCGACTTTCACCAGGCCGCTAGCCATGCGGCGGCTGGGATGCTAGCCCCCCAGGCTGAGGAGTTGCCCCCTGGCCCTCTGAGCGATCTAGCCCTGGCCAGTTTGGCTCTATACCCCACCTGGGTGAGCAAACTCGAAGCGCTCACCGGCCAGTCGGTGGGTTATTGGCCCTGTGGTATTTTAGCGCCGCGCTGTGCCGCACCAGATCAAGCCAGCCTGGGCTGGCTTTCTACTGCCACCCTGGGCCACTACCAGCCCGGCTTAGGGCCTGCGGTGCAGGGGGGCTATTGGTATCCCGATGAGGGCCAGATCGACAATCGCCTGCTCGTACAAGCGCTGCGATCGGCAGTAATCGATCGGGGGGTGACGATCCACGAAGGGGTGGGGGCGATCGCTCTGGCCCAGCACCAGGGCCGGGTGGAGCGGGTCTGCACCGCCCAGGCGGGCGACTTTAGTGCCAGTCATGTGGTGTTGGCGGCTGGGGCCTGGGCGGCGGAGCTGCTGCCCCTGCCGGTGTTTCCCCGCAAGGGCGAAATGGCCAGTCTGCTGGTGCCCCCCGGCTACAACACCCCCCAGCCCCTGCGGCGGGTGCTGTTTGGCGAAGACATCTACATCGTGCCCCGCCAGGATGGCCGCATTGTGCTGGGGGCCACCAGTCAGGATGTGGGCTTTGCCCCCGGCAATACGGCGGCAGGGGTGAACCAGCTATTGGGAAATGCGATCGCCCTGTTGCCCCAGCTAGCCGACTTTATGCTCGACGAGACCTGGTGGGGCTATCGCCCGGCCACCCCCGACGAGTGGCCTATTCTCGGCCCTGGCCCCGCCGCCAATCTGACCCTGGCCACTGGCCACTACCGCAACGGCATCTTGCTTACCCCGATCACCGCCCAGCTGGTGGCCCAGTCGATCCTGGGTCGGGGGGGAGCTGAGCTAGAGCCCTTCTCCTGGCGACGCTTTCATCAGCCTGCGCCGCCGTCCGTTGTCCTACCCGCTGTTCCTTCTACTCCTCTGGCTATGCCCACTATCGACCAAGCCCCTCTACCCTTAGTCACCGACTCGCCCAGCCCGCTCGCGATCGCCGACTCATCCCTCACTATTGCTGGGCGTACCTTTGGCTCGCGGCTGATGACCGGCACCGGCAAGTACGACGACTTTGCCACCATGCGCCAGAGTATTGCCGCCAGCGGCTGCGAAATTGTCACCGTGGCGGTGCGGCGGGTGCAGACCAACGCCCCCGGTCACCAGGGGCTAGCCGAAGCCCTCGACTGGTCAACCATCTGGATGCTGCCCAACACCGCTGGCTGCAAAACCGCTGAGGAAGCCATTCGGGTCGCCCGCCTGGGCCGCGAGATGGCCAAGCTGCTGGGTCAGGAAGACAACAACTTCGTCAAGCTCGAAGTCATCCCCGACGCCAAGTATCTGCTGCCCGACCCCATCGGCACCCTAGAAGCGGCAGAACAACTGGTCAAAGAGGGCTTTGCAGTGCTGCCCTACATCAATGCCGACCCGCTCTTGGCCAAACGCCTAGAGGAGGCAGGCTGCGCTACGGTCATGCCCCTGGGGTCGCCCATTGGCTCGGGCCAGGGCATTCGCAACGCCGCCAATATTCAGATCATCATCGAGACCGCCAAGGTGCCGGTGGTAGTAGATGCGGGCATTGGCACCCCCAGCGAGGCCGCCCAGGCCATGGAAATGGGGGCCGATGCTCTGCTGATCAACACCGCGATCGCCAAAGCTGCCGACCCCGTCGCCATGGGCCGGGCCATGGGTCTGGCCACCCTCGCTGGCCGTCTCGCCTACCGGGCCGGACGCATTCCGGTGCAGGGGGCTGCCAGCGCTAGCTCACCGCTGACGGGGCGGATTACGGAGTAGCCTTCAAGCGTTCATCTGTGGGCACTTAGGCCAATTGAGGCAACAAAAACCTCCGGTATTTTTGTTGCCTCCCGACCGCAGGCTCTGCGCACCGACATAATGTATCTTCTCTCTTAGGAATCTCCTTAATCCACAATCTTCACTCGTCCGGTCTGGATCGCGTCAAACAGGCGGTTCACCTGCCTGCGCTCGCTCTCATCTACGGTGCCATCGGCTAAAACCAGCGCCGTCAGCTCCTGGTATTGAGCCTGGGAAATGGTGCGGGCCTGAATAAACTGGCTCACCAAGTCGGTAATGGGGCAGTCAGGGGGCAGCGGAGAAGATGACATAGGACAGGGCGATGAAAGAGCAGAACAATAGGCTGGGCGATGCTTTGAGCCTAGTAAACCCACCTGTGGGGCTGCAATCAACCTCAACCAAGTCTAGAAATGGAATTTTGCCCCAGGGAAAGCTGCTAAGCTCGGGCCTGACTTGGTATATCTACATAACTATTCAACCCTGAGGACTGACCGTGACCCACAAGCGATTGATTATAGAAATGGGCATGGGCGTTGACCAGCACGGTCAAGAGCCGACGGTAGCGGCGGCCCGAGCGGTGCGCAATGCGATCGCCCACAATGCCCTCCCCGGCGTCTGGGAAGTCGCTGGCCTCAGCCACCCCAGCGAGATGCTGGTAGAGGTGCAGGTGGCCGTTCCCTTTCCCGACCAGGTGCGCCAAGAGGAGGTGCTAGCCGTGCTGCCCTTTGGCCAAAAGACCCTGATTCTCAAGGAGGGCGGCATGGTGGTCGCCGGGCGCGCGATCGCCGAGCTAGACGACAAGAATGACGATATGTACGTGGCGATCGCCGCCGTCACGGTATCGATTCCTGACAAAGGCTAGCGGTTTACCGGCCAAAATCTAAAATCGCCCTACCGCACCCTCGCCCCCCGATACCGCATCTCCTTCTTAAGCGCGTTCTGCTGGGCAAAGCTGGGCATATCGCCCTGGTGGCCCATGAGAATGATCGAGTCGCCCAGGGCCAGGTAGGTGGCCCGGCTGGGGTGAATGATCACCTCGCCGTTGGCGCGGCGCAGGGCGACGGTGATGAAGCTGCCCTGGCCCTTGACTTCAATATCGCCAATGGTGCCGCCGATCAGAGGCGAGCCCGCCTCGATCGCCATCTCGTTGAGCTGAATATCGAGCTCGGCCAAAAACTCATTGAGCCCGTGCTGTCCATCGGTCTGCGACAAAAAATCGACCGCCGAGGGATGGCGAATCAGGTGGGCCATACGCAGGGCGCTGATGCTGGCGGGCAGCACCACGTGGTTGGCCCCCGCCAGTCTCAGCTTTTTTTCGGTGGAGGGCATCTCGCCCCGGGCCAAAATCATCAGGGTGGGGTTCATTTCTCGGGCCGTCAGGGTGATGAACACGTTGGCGGCATCGTTGGGCAGCACGGTAGCGAGAGATTTGGCTCGGTGAATGCCAGCGGCTTCGAGGGCGGTTTCGTCGGTGGCATTGCCCTGGTAGATCAGGTAGCCCAGCTCCTGGGCCATGGCCACCCGTTCAGAATCATTGTCAACAATGATGAACGACTCGCGATCGCCCTTTAGCTTGCGGGCAATGAGCTGCCCAATACGGCCAAAGCCGCAGATAATGACGTGGTCTTCCAAGCTTTCCATCTCTTGGCTCATCCGTTTTAGGTTGAGGGCGCGACGAATCTCGCCTTCAGTGATCAGCTGCACAAAGCCTGACACCGTATAGGCCACCGACAGCGCCCCGGCAATAATCACCAAAATTGTAAATACCTTCAGAGGGGGCGAGTTTAGAGGCTGCACCTCGCCGTAGCCGACTCCGAAAATCGTAATCACCACCATGTAGATGGCATCTAAGAAGTTCCAGCCTGCCAGCATGTAGCCGACCACAGCCATCACCACCGTCAGCGAGAAAAAGATAATTCCCGCCACAATCCGCCGAAATGAGCTGTTATTTCTCAGAGAATGCCTATTCCTCATCCATACCTCCGCCCAGCCTCCTAGCCCCAAGGGAGATTCGGATCAGTTTTCGAATAAAGGCTATGGTAATTGACAGCCCACTGCTTAAAGAGTGTGGCAAATAGCAAAATGAGATACACTTTTAATTAAACTCATAATGACTTCGCCTAACTCCATCTAAATTGACTGTTACCCAGACCCATTCCTATCAGTTTCGAGAGACGCTGGGGTTTGATCCCTAGCGATCGCGATCCTTGTTTTCCTTAACCCTCCTACCTCGATTGATTCTGCGACTATGACAGCTACCATCGTTCCAAACCCCCTTCTAATTGGCGCGGGGCTTCCGCCCTTTGACAGCATTGAGACCGCCCATATCGTGCCGGGCATTGCCACCCTGCTCAACGACCTCACGGCAGCTCTAGAAAAGCTAGAGGCCGAGGTGCTGCCCACCTGGGAGGGCCTAGTTGAGCCCCTCACCCGCATCGAAGAGCGCCTGGGCTGGAGCTGGGGCATCGTCGGCCACCTGATGGGAGTCAAGAATAGCCCCGAGCTGCGCGCCGCCTATGAAGAGGTGCAGCCCGGCCTGGTGCAGTTTGCCACCCGCCTGGGCCAGAGCAAGCCGCTCTACAACGCCTTTAAGCAGCTGCGGGCTAGCCACGAGTGGGCCAGCTTTGACCCCGCCCAGCAGCGCATTGTTGAATCCTCCCTGCGCGAAGCCGAGCTGTCTGGGGTCGGGCTAGAAGGGGCCGAGAAAGACCGCTTCAACGAGATTCAGCAGGCTTTGGCGGAGCTGACCACCAAGTTTTCTAACAACGTGCTTGACGCCACCAAGGCCTTTAGCCTGACGTTGACCACGGCAGATGAAATTGACGGGTTGCCCCCCAGCCTGCTGGCCCTAGCGGCTCAGCTGGCCCGCGACGCTGGAGAAGCGGGGGCCACACCCGAGGCTGGCCCCTGGCGCATCACCCTCGACTACCCCAGCTTTGGCCCCTTTATGCAGCACAGTCGCCGCCGCGACCTGCGTGAGCAGCTCTACCGGGCCTTTGTCACCCGCGCCTCCGAGGGCGATCTCGACAACAGCCCCAACATCGAGAAAATTCTCGAACTGCGCCACGAAATGGCCAACCTGCTGGGTTACGACACCTACGCCGATCTCAGCCTGGCCCGCAAAATGGCCCCCTCGGTGGAGGCGATCGACAAGCTCATGGGCGAGCTGCGGGTCGCCAGCTACGACACCGCCGTCAAAGAGCTAGAGGAACTCAGCGCCTTCGCTCAAGCTAAGGGGGCCGCCGAAGCCGAGGATCTGACCCACTGGGATACCGCTTTCTGGGCCGAGCGCATTCGCGAAGAAAAATATGGCCTCAATGACGAAGAGCTGCGCCCCTACTTCCCCTTACCCCAGGTGCTCGACGGGTTGTTTGCCCTGGCCCACCGCATTTTTGATGTCACCATTGCCCCTGCCGATGGCGAAGCTCCCGTGTGGCACCCCGATGTGCGGTATTTTCGGGTGAATAACAGCGGCGGAGAGGCGATCGCCCACTTCTACCTCGACCCCTACAGCCGCCCCGCCGAAAAGCGCGGTGGGGCCTGGATGGATGACTGCATCAACCGGGGCAAGATCAACGGCCAGGTGCGTCTGCCCGTGGCCTATCTGGTGTGTAACCAGGCTCCTCCAGTCGATGGCAAACCCAGTCTGATGACCTTCAGGGATGTGGAGACCCTGTTCCATGAGTTTGGCCATGGCCTCCAGCACATGCTCACCAAGGTGGACTACACCGGAGCGGCGGGCATCAGCAATGTGGAGTGGGATGCGGTGGAGCTACCCAGCCAGTTTATGGAAAACTGGTGCTACCACCGTGACACCCTGCTCACCCTGGCTCGCCATGTCGATACCGGTGCGCCCCTGCCCGAAGACCTGTATCAAAAGATTGTGGCGGCCCGCACCTTTATGACCGGCAGCGCCATTCTGCGCCAGGTGCGCTTCGGCTGGACAGATATTGAGCTACATCATCGCTATAGCCCCGGCAACGGCGAGACCGTGCGGCAGGTGAGTCAGCGGATTGCGGAGCAGTCTTCGATTCTCAAGCCCCTGCCAGAGGATGCTTTTCTCTGTGCCTTTACCCACATCTTTGCCGGGGGCTATGCGGCAGGCTACTACAGCTATTTTTGGGCCGAGGTGCTGAGCGCCGATGCCTTTGCGGCCTTTGAGGAGGCCGGATTGGAGGACGAGGGGGCGATCGCAGATACGGGTCGTCGTTTCCGCGATACGGTACTGGCCCTGGGCGGCAGTCGCCACCCTATGGAGGTGTTTAAGGCCTTTCGCGGGCGCGAACCCAGCACCCAGGCCCTGCTGCGTCACCGGGGCTTGGTCGCCGCCTAGCGCTAGGTCTGCCTAGCTATAGGTCTAGGGTGGCCGACACAATGCCATATTCTGCCGTGGGTTTGAGCGTAAACTCAACTAGCTGGCAGAGGCGCTGCATACCGTCGTTTTCGGCTAAAACTTCGCCGGTAATGCGCTGTAGCCCTTCGGCACGGGCCACGTCAACCAGGCGGCTGAGCAGCTCGGTGCCGATCCCCTGGCGCTGGTGGGGGTCGGCCACCAGCATGGCAAACTCAGCCTCGGGCAGGCCATGCTTTTGGGTGAGGCGAGCGACCGCGAGAATTTTTGGGTCAGGGTCGGTGACTTCGGCCACCAGGGCAATCTCGCGATCGTAGTCGTTGAAGCAGATGCGAACGAGGCGATCGTGGGCGACACGGGTGCTGTACTTCATGGCGTGGAAGTAGCGCAGGTAGGCGCTGTGCTCTGACACCCCCTGGTGAAAGTCGATGATCAGGGGCTCGTCTTCGGGGCGAATGGGGCGAATGGTGATGCCGTCGCGCCAGGGCCAGACATACTGGGTCGGGTAGGGGCGAATAGCCAGGCGGGAGGGTGGGGTAGCGGGGTCTCGCAAAATGACCCGGGCATCTAGGGCCAGCAGGCCACTGGGGGAGGCCAGAAGGGGGTTGATGTCGATGGAGGCGATGTCGGGCTGCTCGGCGACCAGCTGGCTAAAGCGCACCAGCATCTGCTCTAGCTGGTCGAGATCTACTGCCGCCCGCCCTCGCACCCCCTGCAGGGCTTTGTAGATCAGAGTTTGCTCGATCAGGCGGCGAGCTAGGGTGCTGTTGAGGGGAGGCAGGGCGATCGCACTGTCCTGAAACACCTCTACCAGTTGCCCCCCGGTGCCAAACAGCAGCACCGGGCCAAACTGCGGGTCTTGACTGCTACCCAGAATGAGTTCGTAGCCATCGACCCGGATCATCGGCTGCACGGTGACCCCCTGAAAGTGCTCGGCTCCGGCTTTTTCGGCCACGCTGGTGTGGATGCGATCGAAAGCACGGGCGACGGCGTAGCTGCTGTCGAGGTTGAGCTGCACGCCCCCCACGTCAGTTTTGTGGGTGAGGGTGTGGCTGTAGAGCTTGAGCACTACGGGGTAGCCAATACCGTCGGCAGCGGCGATCGCCTCTTCTACTGTCGCCGCAATCTTGGTCTCTACCACCGGGATGCCGTAGGCCGCCAGCACCGCCTTCGAATCGGCCTCGGCCAAAAGGGCGCGATTTTCGGCCTGATTTGCTTGCAGAATTTTGGCCACTGCCGCCCGATCTACCCCATGGTTTAGCGTTAGCGAGGGCGTTTCGTAGAGACCTTTCAGCGCATAGTTGTGCTGCCACAGCAGGCCAAACAACCGCGCCGCCTGGTCGGGGTAGCGGTAAGTGGGTATGCCCGCCTGGTTGAGAATGTCTTCCCCCGCGTCCACCTCAGCCCCGCCCATCCAGCTGGCCAAAATCGGCCGGGTCGAGCCGCTAGCCTGCCAGGTCTCGACCACCGCCTGGGCCGTTTGGGTGGGGTCAGTCATGGCCTGGGGGGTGAGCACCACCAGACAGCCATCGCTGCCGGGGTCGGCCAGGGTAGTTTTTAGCGCCTCGGCAAAGCGCGCCGGCTCTGCATCGCCCAGAATATCGATGGGGTTGCCGTGGCTCCAGTGGGTGGGCAGGGCAGCGTTGAGCGCATCTAGGCTAGCGCTGGACAACTCCGCCAGGGTGCCCCCAGCGCGGATTAGCGCGTCGGTAGCCAGCACCCCTGGCCCCCCGGCATTGGTGATAATGCTCAGGCGCGGGGAGCGCGGGCGCGGCTGTTTAGCCAGCACTTCGGCGGTGTCAAATAGCTCTTCGATATGGTCAACCCGCAGCACCCCAGAGCGACGAAAGGCCGCATCCAGCACGGCATCGCTGCCGGTCAAAGCGCCAGTATGAGAGGCCGCCGCCTGAGCCGCCGCTGCGGTACGCCCCGCCTTGATCACAATGATCGGTTTGCTCAGAGCTACCTCCCGCGCCGCCGATAAAAACGATCGCGCATCGCCAATCGACTCCATATAGATCACAATGCTGTGGGTGTGGGGGTCGTCGCCCAGGTAGTCGATCAGATCGCCCCAGCCCACATCCAGCATCGACCCCAGGGAAATAAACGCGCTAAACCCTACATTCTCCCGCAGGCTCCAGTCCAGAATGGAGGTGCACAGTGCTCCACTCTGGCTAATAAAGCCGACATTGCCCGGCTGCGCCATTTGGCTGGCAAAGGTGGCGTTGAGCCCCGTCAGCGGGTTTTGAATGCCCAGACAGTTGGGGCCAATCAGCCGCATGTGCCCCTGGGCTATGGCTTTAATCTTGCGCTCCAGCTCAATGCCCTCGGGGCCAATTTCTTTAAACCCCGCTGAGAGAATGATCGCCCCCTTCACCCCCGCCTCTACACAATCTTGTACGACCGCAGGCACCCCAGGGGCCGGGATGGCAATGATGGCGAGATCAGGCACTTCGGGCAGGGAGGAAATGCGATCGAATGACTGGATGCCCAGCACGTTCCGCCGCTTGGGGTTGATCGGGTACACCGTGCCGCCAAAGGGATGGCTGATCAAATTCCACAGCACCGTGCGGCCTACGCTGCCGGGGCGTTCTGTTGCTCCAATGATCGCCACTGAACGGGGCGCAAAGATCGGGTCGAGGGGGTGACTCCCGGTTTTCCAGAGATCCGTCACCGGATCGGGGCAGGTCGACATGGTTTAGTCCTTACGGCGGAATGCACGGGCGGGGAATTTTGGCGTCTGGCTTGGTGATATAGCAATTTATCCTGCGATCGCAGGCAGCACAACCTCTGTCGTCATGGTCGGCGGATGGGTGAGAGTATTGTGAATAATGCAGGCATCCACCGCTCGCTCTAGCCCCTGTTGATGACGAGGCTCTAGGGCTATGGGACTGGTGATCCGAATGCGAATATTGTCGATGTGGACAGGGTTTTCGGTCTTGTCGGCGGTGACCGAGATCTCTAGACCTTTTGGGTCGAGGTGGCGGGTTTCTAAATATTTCACGGCATAAAACCCTACGCAGGCCCCTAGGGACGACAAAAACCACTCTGGCGGAGTCATACCTTTGTCTTCACCGTGGCTATCTAGAGGCTGATCGCTAAGAATTTTGTGCCCTCGACAACTGGCTTGAAATTTGACACCATCTTGGTAAACGATTTGAACGTCCACGGCAGTCTCCTGATAAAAGGATGGGCTTAACTCTTAAGCGGCAGTTAAACTACAGTTTCAAAATGTTTAGAGGCAGTGCTGTTTAGAGTCATCGCTGTTTAGAGTCCGCGCTCAACAAATTCAGGGGTACGGGTTACGCTTAGCGCCTTTACCTAGGGAAAAAGTCAGTTGGTCGGGCTAACCTCAACAGCAATGAATTGGCCAAAAGATCGTTGCAATACTGGCAAGCCCGACCTTAAGGAGTTTTAATTTAGTCCTTATAAAGCCTCGGTTGACCACCCAAAAAATCGCTGTTTTCTTGACGTGAAAACCTTTAATCGCCTAAAGAAAATAAAAGTGAGCAGATTAGCCAGTGTCTCTAATGCATACCTCTGCCGTTGCTTGACTTATATTACTCTTCGATCTTAGTTGACTATTTTTTGGCCTCAAAGCATTGTGGGAAAAACTTAAACTTGTGAAGCTTTCCTGATGGGCTTCAGCCGCAACCATCAGGGAGTAAATTCCCTGTCTCATAGGAAAAATCTGGCAAAGTAAACCGTAGCAGATAGCCCATATCTTGGCTGTCGGCTAACGGGGCCAGATTCTAGAGGTGGCGGCGGCTCGACCCAGGTATTGGGGGCGCAGGTGCTGCCAAACGGCCACAAACCACCGCCGGGCTGCCTGGCTCGATGGCCCTCGGTAGCGGCAGAGTAGACCGGTTTGGAGGCGAGTGACGCCCACGCTGCCGGGGGCATCGACCGGCCAGAGCTGACGTAGTATGGCTACTTGGGCCGGGTCAGGATGGTAGCCCACCAGGGCAAAGCTACCCACCACCGGGTTTCCGGCTAGCCCATTGGGGCTGTGCAGAGGTGCGCTGCCCCCTGCCAAGTGCTGGCGATCGATCCACAGGGGGTAATTCCCTTGCCAAATTTCGAGGTGCGATCGCCACTGCCCCTGCTCAAAGGTCTCCCCCCGCGCGCTGCGGCCAAAGCGGGTGATCTCCCAGCCTGCCCAGATGGCCCCAGGGGCTAGATTAACCCGCAGCCCCTGGCGGTAGTGAGCCTGGTTAAACACAATGGTTTCCTGGGGCATCCACTCTAGGCAACTGTCGGCAGCCAGGCTGATCTCTACCTGCTGGGCGGTAGCTGCATGGGCATGGCTGCCGTAGACTTTGCCAGCGGCAGCAGTGGTGATCAGGACTTGGCTACCCTGGGCGGCGGTCACCGCGATCGCCAGACTGTCACCCCCCACCAGGCCACCAGCGGTGTGCACCAATACGGTATGGCAGAGGCGATCGCCCTCGGGGTAGAGCGGGCGCTGCACCCGCAGTGGGGCGCGAGTATAGGCCTCGGTAGCTACACAGCGATCGCCCTGCATTGCATAACCCAGACGAGCAATGCCCTGCCAGCCCGGCTGATCAGACCGCAGTTGCCCTGACGATAGTTGTCCTGAAGACAGTTGCCCTGACGACAGTTGCACCATAGCGCCCTAGCGTAGATAGCTCTCCGGCACCGAAAACTCCGATCGCCCTGTCTGCACCCGCAGATTTTGACAGCGCAGCAGTTCATTGACAGTGAGCACCTGCCGTCCTTCCAGGGGGGGCACCGCCTCAATGGCCCGAATGAGGGCTTCTGCCGCCGCCGCTTGCCCGTAGCCCCGCCGCTGAGCCACCTGCACCGCTTTGTCGTCAGCTGTAATATCGACCTGGGGGCCAGTTACCCCCCGCCAGATCTGCCAGCCCGCCAGAGCGGTGACGCTGGCCGCCGTCAATACCCCCACCGCATCGCCCTGGAGTAGCTCAACAAAGCCTCCAGCCAGCCCCGCAGCGGCTAGCGCCTGGTACCAGTTAGGCTTTAGCACATTGGCCAGGGTCACCCAGCACACCGTGCGCAAAAACAGTAGGTCGCGCTCGGCGACGGGTAGCTGCTGCCAGCGTTCAAAATTAATCGAGACGGTGGAGGCCTGCTGCCACGGGCGCGGAAACTCGGCCTTGATAACGTCTAGCTGGCGCTCATTGAGCATGAGCTTGGTTTTCATGCGGGCGGTGGCGGGCATCAGCTCCCGCAGGCGGCCAATTTCTGCGTTGGGGTTAACCACGGCCATGTCATCCCAAAAATCATCCCTAAGCCTACCATCTCAACCACGACCGTGGCCGGGCCAGCTAGCGCAGCCCCAGCCAGGCCCAAAAGGTTTGCCCTGTCACTAGCTCTAGCAGCAGCAGGGCCACAAACCCAACCATGGCAAAGCGACCATTGATGCGCTCGGCATAGCGGTTCCAACCAAAGCTAGGGGTGGGGTCGGTAGCAGCCTCTAGAGATGCTTCTGAAGATGCCTTTGGGGCCACAGACCCCGACTGAAAATCGTCGGTCATGGGGGTGGGGTTGGATGTGGGTTAGTGCAGATGCATCTTATCCCAAATCTGCATCACATAGCCCCGACGTCTCAAGAGGCCAACCCCAGGATGGTGGCCCAAACCAGCCAAAGGCTGGTTTGTTGCTGCCCGAAGATGCAGGCCCAGTGCCCCTACAGAAGGTATTTATCTTTCCCAGCGATCGCCTAAACACCCTCTCTGAGGCATAGCCAAGGGTCACTTACCTCCCTTGTCGGACTTCTCGATGGTGCGTACAGGAATGCCTTTCTCTAAAAACTTCTTCAGGGCGGTGGTAAATTCTTCCTCTGCAGTTTTGGGCGGCACTGGGGTAACCAATGACTTGCCAAACAGCTTTTCGTTTGTCCACACGACAAAAATAAACAGCAGAACAATTCCAAGTTCCATAAGCTTGTCTGTGACCTAGTTTCAGGACTTTAAGGCGGCAGGCGATCGCAGGGACACACAGGGTTAACGTAGCTTCAGCAGTGACTACAGAGAGCCCGTCCGGCATTCCGGAGACAGGGTTGCCCAAACTATACCCAAAGTTTTTGGAATGGAGGCGTTGAGATGGTAGGCTCGGCTATTTTGCCGATCGCGGCAGACACAGCCGCCACTGGTGACCCGACTCACCCTCGGCGTCTAGGGTAGCGTTGAGATGGGGCACGAGGCGGGCGGCGAGCCGACGCCGAAACTCAGGGGAGAAGCCCGGTATCTCTGGGGCTGGGTGCTCAGCCGGGTTGGCCCCCAGGTGCAAAACGACATCGCCACTGGCAGGGGCGTCTGCCACGGTCAGACTAATTTGAGGACTACCCTCATGCAGCGCCGCCTCAATCAGCATCACCAGCACCTGCTCTAGCCAGGCGGTATCGGTCTGCACCGTCAGACTCTCATCCAATGGGCTAAGGGCAAAACGGCATTGGCGATTGATGCACTGCATTTCAATCAGGCGCTGCACCCGAGTCAAAATCGGGGCGAGAGCGGTGGGCCGGGGCTGGGGCGTGAGGGTGCCAATGTCGAGCTTGGAGAGGGTGATCAGCAGGTCGAGATTTTTTAGCACCGTTTGAATGGCCTGGTTGGCCTGGCCAATAAACTCTCGCTCTTCGGCGGGGCTTTCGCACAGGTCTTCGAGAATGAGCTGGTGCAGGCTGATGATCTGGTTGATCGGCGATCGCAGCTCGTGGGAGGCGGTGCCCAAAAAAGCGCTCTGGTGCTGAAACTGGTGCAGGAGGCGATCGTAGGCCAGCTGTAGCGCCGCTAGGTCGGTGAAGTCGTTGCCCTGGGGGTAGTGCATGGGGAGATGGGGTGGAACTAGGGTGAAGGGTTGTCAATGGTGGGAAGGGTGACTGCGCCCGATCGCAGCACTTGCCACTCTCGCCCTTGCCACTGGGCCACGGTAGAGGGCAGCCCAGACCCCTGGGGGCGATCGAGGGCAGGCATTTCGCGACCTAGTTCTGCATAGATATCAGCTAGGGCGGCTGGGGATAGGGTAAATACCTGGGGGAAGCTGGTTGCGATCGCCGTCATGGTCTCTAGGGGTGGATCGCCCGAGCGGTTGGCGCTGGTAGTGGCCAGGGGGCCGGTTTGGTTCAACAGATGCAGCGCCAGGGCATGGGCAGGCACGCGCAGACCGACAGTACCGGTATTTTGGGGATTCATGGCGGCGGGTAGGCGATCGCTGGCGGGCAGCACTAGAGTCAGAGCCCCGGGCCAGTAGCCTTCTGCGGTGGCACGCCACTGGGCTAGTTCAACCCCACTGCCGGTGACGTAGGGCAGCAGATCTGCCAGAGATGCGCCCATCAAAATCAGGGGTTTGTCGGGGCTACGGCCTTTGGCGGCATAGATGCGATCGCCTGACTCAGGCCGCGCCGCCAGCGCTGGCACCGTATCGGTCGGAAAGCTCACCAACTCTCCAGACCGCACAGCGGCGACAAACTCAGCTAGAGATACCTGGGGCATGGGGAAAGACTGAAAGATGCAACCGTGAGTCTAGATTAAAGCAAAATACCGATCTCCCCATCCCATCCGCCGATCTGTAACCCGTACCCAAATCGGGTAACACCCCCCCTCCAGCCAACTCTCCGCCTTGGCCACAATGGGGACTGTTGCCCAAGAGATAGCCCCCCGAGCGATTGCCCTATGAACCCGATGCCCGACCACGACACCCCTGTAGAAGCCCTCAATGCCAAGGGCTGCGCCCTATGTGAGCAAGCTCAGTTTCACCAGGCGTTAGATCTGTTTGACCAGGCGATCGCCCTCGACAACCGCTACTGTACCGCCTGGAATAACCGCGCCAATGCCCTCTGCGGCCTCAATCGTAAAGCTGAGGCTTTAGCCGCCTACGACCAGGCCGTGGCCCTCAACCCCCAGTATCACCAGGCCTGGTTTAACCGGGGCAAGCTGTTGACCGACATCGGGGCCTACGGCAATGCGGTGGAGTCGTACAACCGGGCGATCGCCCTATTGTCTGACCCCGTTTACCTCCACGCCCTCCACGACATCTGGCTAAAAAAGCAGCTAATCACCACTGGGTAAGACGAAATCCGCCTTGGCTACCCCCGATTCACCAGGGCAAACAACCGTTTGCCCCTACGGTTTGGCCTTTTGGGAATCGGGGTTATGGGACTCGGATTTGGTAAAAGACGATTCTGGCCGAGAAAATACCGCAGGATTTTGCTTCTTCCCGAATGTGCAGAGCTTGCGCCCCCCGGTGGGGGCAGCGCCTTTTCCAGAAATTTCCTGATCCCCTAGGCCCTGGGCACAGCTGTCGGTACCAGGGGCGCTCTTACCAACAGCCAGTCCTCTACAGTGGCGACAACTGCGTAACCCTCGGGCAAAGGCACGAGGGCAGGGTTGCCCCAGGCATACCCTTCTGGGGGCAGCTGGCTCCAATTATCTAGAGCTGCACCCAGGTGGGGGGTGTAGAAGCTGAAGAGAATGGTCTCGCGATCGCCCGAGGGCCGCACCATATCTATAGTGTTATTGGCCAAAATACTAACAGTGGGCGGTTCACCCAGGCTCTGCACAAAGGCGGGCTCATAGTTGCCAAACAGACCGGTAGCCGAAGCTGCCGCCATGGCCAACCACGGCCCCAGCAGCCAGCCCCACTGCCAGAGGCGCTTTTCGTGGCGGGTGACGTGGCGGTGGCGGTTAAGGGTCATGCGCCAGGGCAACAGCCAGCCCAGCCCTCCCGCTACCCCCAGCCAACCGTAGGGGCGCAGAGCGTCGCCGATCAGTTCGCCTGGGGTCATCAGCAGCGCCACCCCACCTGACATCAGCAAAATGCCAAACACCCCAGCGGCCCAGCTCAGCCCCATCGCCACTCGGTAGCGGTGCGGTGCCCGCGATCGAAACAGCCGCCCCAGGTGGTCGAGCCCCACCGCCGCCAGTAGGGCAATAAACGGATAGATCTGGAGAGAGTAGTACCAGGTGCGGGTATCAAACAAACTCAGCAGCACCAACAGCACCAGCGGGTAGCCCAACCACAGGGTGCGACGGCCCACCGTTGCACTGCGGCCCACCAGCCAGGCCCCCCCCAGGGCAAACCCCACCCAAGGAAACGTGGTGGCCGGAATGTGCCACAGGTAATAGGTCACCGTGGAGGTCGATTGAAAGGCGGCGGCCGTAGGCGAATTGGCCTGGGCCAGCAGCAGCAATTTGCCAAATAGCTGCTGGAGGGGCAGCCAGCCGTAGCGAGCCACGCTGTTCCCCAACCAAACCACGGTAGGAATGGCCCCAAACCCAACCCCCCAGTAGAGACCTCGATTGGTGAGGTGACGGTGGGTCTTGTGGCTGCGCACCAGGTAGGGCAGCAGCGCCAGGGCGGGCAATACCACCATGACGCTCTTGAACAAAAACCCCAGGCTCAGAGCCGCGCCCGCCACCATGCCCCAAGCCATGCGCCGATGAGGCTGGTCTTCGCTGCGGAGCACCGCCCAGATCGCCAACAGCTCTAGGGTGATCAGCCAGGCATCTTGGGTAGCCAGCTTGCTGGTCTGCATCCACAGGGGCATAACGGCAAAAATAGCAGCGCCCCACAGCCCTGCATGGGGCGGCACCAGCCGGGTGCCAATGCGCCAAGTCAGCAGCACCGCCGCCACCGAGGCCACTATACTGGGCAGCCGCGCCGCCAGCTCGCTGATGCCAAACCAGTGATAGCTCAGGGCAATCAACCACTGGAGGCCAATGGTGCGATCGTACAAAGGCTGCCCCCACCAGCCCACGGTGATCCAGTCGTTGCGATCGAGCATCCATCGGGCCTGCTGGGCGTAGTAGCCCTCATCTTGGGCCATCAGGGTTTGCTGGGGGCTATTGATCCACAGCAAGAGGCCTACCCACAACAGCAGCCATAGACCTGGCTGCCGACCCAGATAGCCCAGACTGCGGTTAACGTGCCGATAAACTTCCTTAGGTATCATTGGGTTAACAGCCCCTGCTCAAGCATCCAAGTAAAGAAGCGATCGCCAACGACTGGCTCAAGTGAGCCGCTGCGATCTGCTTCCACCCCAGGTTTAGCGTTCTATAGTAGTGTCATTCTTAGCTGTCGGGCGACAGCTGGTCTCATCTTTAACCAAGCTGCCTCAAGATCTGTCTTTAACTCACTTCCCATGCGCTCTCGCCGCCGTCGCCAGGTCAATTCTCAAATTCCTGAGGTCAACCTCGTCCCCATGATGGATGTGCTGATGACTGTGCTGACGTTTTTCATCATTATTTCTATGAGTCTGACCGGTCAGCAGTTGCTCAATGTGCGTTTGCCCCAGTCGGTAGAAGGAGATGGGGCCGTCGAAGAAACTCAGATCGTCCAGGTCGATGCCCTGGTGGTGGGCCTAGACAAAGACGGGAGAACGTTATTGGATAACGAACCCGTCAACTTCAATCAGCTCAGCCAGGAGGTGCGGAGCTATTTTGCCCAAAACCCCAACGGCAAGCTGGTGCTCAAGGCCGATCGCGAGCTGACCTACAGCGAAGTGGCTGGGCTGTTGACCGACCTGCGGGCGATCGGCGGCAATCGCGTCTCTCTGGCGGTGGAATAAATCGGCCAATTCACCCATCGGGCTGCCGCCATGAAGGCGAATACCGGCCATAGTTTCTACTACGCTTTCATCCAATCGAGGCATTTTTGCATGTGCTGAGCCATGGTGGCTTGGTCGGCGTGGTGGCGGCGACCGTGGCCGGGTAGCACCCACTCAAAGTCGTAGGCAGCGAGTTTTTCCATCGATGTCACCTGCTCAGGCCAGGAGTACCAGCAGTGGCGACGAAAAGCGTAGAGCTGTTGCAGCCGCACCGACCAGGCCAGGTGATCGCCCGTAAAGAGGACGCGGTCGTCGTACAGCAGCACCGTATGGCCTTTGGTGTGCCCCGGTACCGGAATAATTGTCAGGTCGGGCGCAAGCTCAACGGGGTCAGCACCCTGGAGCTGAATCTCTACCGAGGCGGTGCCACTGCTGATGTCGTCGGCGTGGAGAATGCGATCGCACCCAAACCGATCGCGAAACTGCTGGTGGTCGGCCACATCGTCGCGGTGGGTGAGGTAGAGATAGCGCAAGCCGCCCATGGCTTCGAGCTGCTTTACCAGAGGGGCGGCAAAGCGCGGCGAATCGACCAGCACATTGCCCTCGGGCCGCTGAATTAAGTAGCTGGCCGCCCCAAAGGACTTTTCGGCATGGTAGCCGCAGTGGTAGACGTTGGCGGTAATGGGGATTGGGAAACTGGCCTGGGCGGCCTTCATAGCTTTGGGCGGCTCTACGGTGCCAATGGAGGCCGTGGGGCAGGCGAGCAAAGCCTGGAGAGCCGCCAGCCGCTCAGTATCGGTGGCGGGCTGGCGGCCCACGGCAGACTGACCATCTTCGCGGGTGAAGATGGCGGGGGCCATCCAGCGGCAGGTGTCGCAGTCAATGCAGGAGCTATCGACGTAGAGGTTGCCCGCTGCATTTTGGGGGCGGCGATCGCGGAGGTGAGCCATGGCGTTTACCCATCGATGCCCTGAGTTTAGCGCTGGCAAGGGGCGATCGTGGGGGGTCAGATAGGCACTACCGAGTCTGCCTAAAGCGGCTGCGCAGCGCGATCGCCACGCTGTTCATGGCAATTAGCACCGCCATCAGCACAATGATGGCGGCGGCAGCGTTGACGTGAAACGCCCGCTGGGGACGGCCGACCCAGTTAAACACCTGAATCGGTAGCACCGTGAAAGGGCTCTGCACCACATCGGCGGGGCAGCGCACCAGATCTAAGGGGTTGAGATAGGGAAACTCCTCGGTGCAGCCGGGGGTAAAGGGCACCAGGGTCAGCGCCCCGATCGCAATCAGGGGTGCGGTTTCGCCGATCGCCCGCGACAGGGCCAAAATCACCCCGGTGAGAATGCCAGACATGGCGGCGGGCAGCACGTGATCCCACACGACTTGCCAGCGGCTGCCGCCCATAGCCAGCCCCGCCAGACGAATGCCCTCGGGCACCGCCCGCAGCGCCTCTCGGGTGGCGACAATGATGATCGGCAGCACCAGCAGGGCCAGGGTGAGCGCCCCAGCCAGCACCGATCGCCCCCCGGTGACAGGCTCCATCAGCCGCACAAAGGCCGCCAGCCCCAGCAGCCCGTAGATGATCGAGGGCACCCCCGCCAGGTTGCTGATGTTGATCTCAATGAAGCGGGTAAACCAGTTGTCCTCAGAAAATTCTTCTAGATACAGCCCCGCGCCGACACCGATGGGGAAGGCAAAGGCCGCCACCAGCAGCATCACCCAAAAGGTGCCCGCCAGGGAGTTGACGATGCCGCCCGTTTCTGGCCTGCGGGAGGGGAAGCTGGTGAAAAATTCCCAATTGAGGCGGCCCCAGCCTTCGCTCACCACATCGATCAGCAGCCAGCCGAGGACGAAGATCGCGATCGCCGTGGCCACCCAGGCGGCGATCTGAAAGAGGCGATCGAGGGCGTAGCGCTGGGGCAAATCGCCGGAAAACTCGCGCAGTTTGACCGCCTCAGGGGGCAGGGGCGACAGTTCAGACGGTGACGAGGCCATTAGTCGTACTTCTCCCGAAAGCGACGGACAAACCAGTAGCTGATAATGTTTAGCGCCAGGGTCATGACAAACAGGGCCATGCCCACTGCAAAGATGGTCTTGTAGGGCAGGGTGCCGTGGGCCGCATCCCCCAGGCTGACCTGCACAATGAAGGCGGTCATGGTCATCACCGGCACAAAGGGGTTAATAAAGCCCAGGCTAGCGTCAATGGGCTGGGGGTTTTGGCCCGCCGCCAGGCTGACAATCATGGTCTCGCCGATCGCCCGCGACACCGCCAAAATAACCGACGCCACAATGCCCGACAGTGCCGCTGGCAGCACCACCGCCTGAATCACCTCGCGCCGAGTGGCCCCCATAGCAAAGGCCCCCTGGCGCAGCTCCTCGGGCACGGCGCTAATGGCATCTTCGCTCAGCGACGCCACCAGGGGCAAAATGCTGATGCCCAGCACCATGCCCGCGCTGAGGGCATTAAACCCCTGCAAAGGCGGAATCAACCCCTGCAAAAACGGCGTCACCGTCAGCAGGGCAAAGTAGCCAAACACCACCGAGGGCACCCCGGCCAGCAGTTCCAGCACGGGCTTGAGCACCTGGCGCACCCTGGGGGCGGCGTACTCGCTGAGGAACACCGCAATCAGCAGACCCAGGGGCACCGCCACCGTCATGGCAATGGTGCTGGTCAGCAGGGTGGCGCTCACCAGCACAAAGATGCCGTAGCCTCCGTTCTTAAACAGCGGCGTCCAGCGATTGTCGGTAAAAAATCGCCCCACAGCATGGAAAAAGCCCGCCGCCCGGCTCGGCGGCGTAATCCCCAGAGCCTCGGCCTGATCAAACACCGTTCGGGGGTCTGCCGCCTGAAGCTGCTCACCGAGAGCCTGAATCTGGCCCTCGGTGGCGTCGGGCAGCAGAGCGGGCAGCTGCTCAACCCACAGATCTTGGCGAAAGAAGGGGTCAAAGAAAAAATCGAAGGTCTCGAAGATCAGCGTCAGCACTATCCCCAGGGTAGTGAGAATGGAGATGGCCGCAAACAAAAAACAGACCACTCGCACAGTGGCCTCAACCCGACGGCTGCGGCGACGGTTGGGCTGCCAGAGACCATCCTGGTTCGGCGGTAGTGAAAATTCGGCGGGCATCGGGGTCAGCACCTCTCTTCGGCACACAGGTACATTTAGTACGCTAAACCGCGATCGCCCAATAAATGCAGCTAGTTTTAGATTTTAGCTAGGTCTTAAAGCTGAATTATTCGTCCCTTATTGCTTTATTAACTTTCCGTTAATCAGTGATTCAAAAATCTAGTCGAATAGGTGAGAGCAATTAAGTTGAAGAGACGGGTAGGGCTGGAGGAGGATGAAGCTTCTGACTGGGGGCACAGCCCTCAAACTCCCTCCTTACAATTGATCAAACTCGGCTACGTAGAGCCGGTTGCAAGCTATGCGATCGCAGTTCACCATAGCTTTTGCCATGCCTTGTCTATTTTTGATTGCAAAATTTTTTCAAAAATCCTAGCCTTTAAGACCGCCTTCTAACCCTTAAACAGGCTCTCTAAAGTCTTTGGTTGACACAAGATAAAAGAGCCGTGTGCTCATTTATCTTCAGCGATCGCATAACGATTAAAGCTCTTTAAACTTCTCTAAATTTAGCCTTAGCTTGGCCATGAAGCTCTCTTAGGCTTGGGGCTATAGGCTCACTACTGGCGAATTTATTGTCCTTAGAACGCCACGGAGAGAGTTGTATGTTGCTGAGCAGACAAAAAATCAATCGCTATGCGCTAGCCGGAGTGCTGACCGCCGCCGTAGCCGCTGGTGTGGCTGCACCTAGCGCCTTTTCCCAAAATGATTCGACCATTGTGGTAGACGGGTCTAGCACCGTCTTCCCCATCTCTGAAATCATGGCCGAAGAATATATGGCCGAAAATCGCGGTTCTCAGGTCACCGTTGGGGTGTCGGGTACCGGCGGCGGCTTCAAGAAGTTCTGCGCCGACGAACTGGATGTAACCGGTGCATCTCGCCCGATCAAAGAGTCTGAAATTGAAGCCTGCAAGGCCGCTGGCATTGAGTACATGGAAGTGCCCATCGCCTTCGATGCCCTCACCGTGGTGATTCACCCCGACAACGACTGGGCCGACGACATCACCGTTGAGCAGCTCAAAATGCTGTGGGAACCCGCCGCCGAAGGCACCATCAGCCGCTGGAACCAGATTGACCCCAGCTGGCCCGATCAGCCCATTAACCTGTTTGGCCCCGGTACTGACTCCGGCACCTTTGACTACTTCACCGAGGTGATCGTGGGCGAAGCAGCTGCTAGCCGGGCCGACTACACCGCTAGCGAAGACGACAACATTCTAGTGCTGGGCGTGTCTCGCGATGTCAACGCCCTGGGCTACTTTGGCTACGCCTACTACCAGGAAAACCAGGGCACCCTCAACGCTGCCGCCGTCGATGGCGTACTGCCCAGCGAAGAGACCCTGCTAGATGGCACCTACGCGCCCCTCTCGCGGCCCATCTTCTTCTACGTGAAGAAGAGCAGCTTTGAGAGCAAGCCCGAGGTGCGCGCCTTCGTTGAGTTCATGCTCGAAAACGGCCCTGACCTGGTACCCGAAACCGGCTACGTGCCCCTGCCCAGCGAGCGCTATGCCTCCATTCTCGCCGGGCTGTAGAGTCCAGTAACCCAGTCAGTAAGACCGTCTTAGCCCTTGGGAATGGCGTGTTCTTCCCAAGGGCTTTGGGGCGACTGCTGACCCAGCATCCATAAAGCGTTCGCACGTTCAAACGTTTAACCAGACTGGCCCCAGTACATAAGCCACCTTCTGACTGCCAGCCACCCGTAAATTGTCAATCCCTAACCTGAGACCCATGACCATTGGGGAATCTGTAAAATCGCCGCCCGCGCCGCCAGAGGTGCAGGCTTCACCACCGCCTGCCCCCCGCCGTCCTCAGGGGTTGGCCGGAGCAAAACTGCTGTTGGCACCGCTGCTGGGTTTCTCGGTGCTGGCCCACCTGCTGCTGCTGTTTACCCCCCTGCCCTCGCGCCCTGTGGCCGAGATTGACGACGAAACTGCTGAAGAAGAGTTTGTGGATCTGTTGAGCATCAGTAGTTTGGCGGCACCCGAGCCTGAGCCCGAGGCCGACTTGCCCACTCCTCCTCTGGCTGAGACTGCGCCGCCGCCCGCCCAGACTGCGGCTGCCCCTACGGCCCCCACTCAGCCAATCATTCCCGCAGCCGCCCCCGATACACCGCCCCCGGCAGCAGCCCCAGTGAACGTGCCACCGGAAGCTGCCTTTGAGGTTCCCCCTGAGCAGCCTGCGGCCCTTGTGCAAGAGGAGCAGGTGGTGGAGATTTTTACCCGGCTCACCCGAGGGTCGGGGGATAGCGATTTTGACTCAACGGCGACCTCGTTTCCCAGCGTGGCGTTTCTCACTCGCCAGGGCATTAAAGACTGGTCGACAGAGGAGCAGCAGTGCTTTTTTACTGAGATCAATGCCGATCGCTTTGTTCTGCGCCCCGGTGCCATCGACGTGCGCTACCTGACCCGCAATATCGAGTTTATCGAGCGACAAGATATTCCTCGCACGTTTCCGCCGCCGGAGTACCAGATCAATGCGGTGCCGGGAGGCTACTGTGGGCGATCGCTCTACCAAGTGTTCAAAGCAGGCCAGTCGGTGCTGTTTGTCTCAGTGGCGGGTATCGGGGTCGGCACCCCTGCCGGTACGGGCCTGGTGGTGATCTGGAGTGCCGACCCCAACGCTGGCTGAGCTGCGATCGCTTAGCAATGCCACAGCATTAACGCCCGCCCCCAACGATTCCAGTCTCCCCCTGTAAGCTAGTAAGAACAGCTACCCCGCCAGCATGATTAACCCCAGCATGACATCCCCCACTACCCCCCATCGGTTTGGATCCGCTGAGAAATCTAGACCCCTGTGGCAGGTGCTGCTGGCCCCAATGCTGCTGGCCTCGCTGGCGTTGCACGGGCTATTGCTAATGCTGCCCTCGGGTTCCTCTGACGATGCGGTGATTCCGCCCCCAGACCCCGAGCAAGACAGTGTAGCCATTACCCGGGTGCCCCCCGCTGGTACCGCTGACGCGATCGCAGCCCCCGGCACTGCTCCTGTCGCCGCCGTTGCTCCGGTAGCAGGGACAACTCAGCCCCTAGTCGCGCGCTCCAGTACTGGGGTTGTCCGGGGGCAACCGGCCCCCGCTACCCCTCGGCCTCGGGTCAGCGCTGCTCGGCCTACGGCTAACCAGGGCGATCGCCCCGCCACACCCCCCGCTAACGGCTCTGCCCCTGCTGCCAGCAATTCTGCCACAGCGCCGCCAACCCCTCCGGCACCGCCCCCTGCCCCAGCCAGCCGCCCCTTGTTTGACGCCGCCATGGGAGAACGGCTGCTGGCCTACGTGGCGGGCCTCAGCCTGCCCGAGGCCCAGGTGGCTCGCGCCACCGAGTCTATTCAAAATCGCTTTGGGTTTAACCCCGACGGCATTACCCGCGCCGCCCTCAACGCCAACCAGAGCCAGTGGGAAGCTGCGATCCGCGAAGCCACAGGCCAGGCCAACCTCACCGCCGAAGACTATAGCCCCAATGCCTCCACGGTCTATCCCCAGCGGGTCTGTCTAGTCGAAGAGCCGGGCACCATTACCTTAGGTGCCCTGGTCAACCCCGACGGCAGCTGGCGCAGCGAACCGACACTGCTGCGCAGTTCGGGCTATGGTGCCCTAGACCGCAAGGCCATGCAGGAGGTGCAGGCTAATCCCTTTCCCCCCGGCGATGGGCTGCGGGCCTACGTTCTTACCGTAGAGACTCGGGTAGACTACGGGCGACGCCCCTGCCTCAAGGCCAATGGTGAGGGTTAGTAGCGGTAGATAGCAGGTGGCAGATAATAGGTGACAGGTTGGCAGGCCGTCTATCACCTGTCACCTAATGCTTGACTAGGGAAAGTAGACTAGAGGGAGCTGTTCGCAGCCTGAGGTTGGTCTAGAGTTATGGTGCTTTCCACCCGTCAACAGATTCAAACCGATGCCTGGGTCAAAGCTACCTGGGATGAGTTTGCCGTTGCCATGGACGACCCTCAGTACGCGGAGGGTCGGGGCTACTTTGACCACGGCTACATGAGGATAGAAATGGCTCCGCTGGGTCCTGGGCATGGGCGGCACAATGCTGTGGCGATGGATGTGGTCAGCCTATTTGCTGCGCTCCGCAATATTCGTTTGGTCAAGCTGATCAATTGCAGTTTCTTCAGACCCGGCGATCGCGGTTGCCAGCCCGATGCCGCCTTCTACATTGGCGACAGCTTTCAACTGCCGCCCCAGGACAATGCCCCGGTGGATGTGACGGTCTATGGCCCGCCGACCCTAGCAATCGAGGTGGGGGCCAGCTCGTTTAAGGATGACCTGGGGGCCAAGCGCCTGCTCTACGAACGGCTGGGGGTGGCGGAATACTGGGTGGTGGATGTGGAGAACTGTGCCGTAATTGCCTTCTCGGTAGACGCTGGCCGCAGCGGCGAGATCGCGGTGTCGGAGGTGCTGCCGGGGCTGTCGATGGCGGTGGTCAATGAAGCGCTGGTGCGATCGCAGAGCGAAGACGACAGCACCCTGCTGCGCTGGCTGATGGAAACCCTGGTGTAAGCTGCGGAAGGCACCGCTAGAAGCGGGTTATCATGGGCTAACCCAGGCAGCACAGGCGATCGCGGATGGTCAGCGAACCCATCTCAGTCTTTTTTTCTTACTCCCGCAAAGACCAGGCTCTGATGGAAGACCTGATGGGCCACCTGGAACCCCTCAGGCGCAGCCAGCTCATCCGCAGCTGGTACGACGGCTGCATCAGCCCTGGCGAGGAGTGGGAACCGCAGATTAAAGCAAACCTGGAGCAGGCGCAGATCATTCTGCTGCTGGTCAGCGTGGATTTCATCAAATCGGACTACTGCTACACCGTGGAGCTGAGCCGGGCGATCGCCCGCCACAAAGCCGGAGAGGCCTGCGTGATTCCGGTGATTTTGCGATCGTGCCTGTGGAACCATGTGCCTGTGGGCGACCTGCGCCTGGGCGACCTCCAGGCGTTGCCCAAGGATGCCCGGCCCATCAGCCAGTGGAGCGATCGGGACGAAGCTTTCACCAGCATCGCCGCAGGGCTCTACGACAAAATTCAGCAGTTGCGCCACGAGCAGGCGCAGGCGGCACAGGCAGCCAACGAAGACGACCTCAGCAGCGAAAAGGGCATTGACTACACCCGCCTGCGCGACCTGCTAAAGGCCCAGGACTGGCGCGCCGCCGACAAGGAAACCTACGAGGTAATGATTCGCGCCGTGGGCAAAAAATCGGGCGACTGGTTCACAGAAGACGAATTGCGAACCTTTTCCAGTAGTGATTTACGCACGATTGATGGCCTCTGGGTGAAGTACAGCCGGGGCAGATTTGGCTTTAGTGTGCAAAAGAAAGTTTATATAGAATGCGGGGCCAAGCTCGACGGTAACTATCCGGGTGTAGAAATTTGGTCAGAGTTTTGCGATCGGGTCGGCTGGAGCAGAGACGGCAAGTATCTGAACTACAACGACATCAAAGCCAACCCCTATTTATCTCCCCCTGGAGAATTGCCTTTAGAGTTTTGGAATGTGGGTTTTGGGTATGGATTTGTTGATGGGGGGGCTCTTTTCTCGCATCGAGACTTGTAAACTGTAGCCGATAAGCTTTTCAGCCCGATCTAGAAGAATTATTTTCGACCCCCTCCCCACGGAGATTCAGAACCCATGGTTCTTTGTCGAAAGCAACTCCCTGTAATTGTGCCGTGGGTAACTTCAGTTCAAGATAGCGCCGTCCCCTCCTTTGGAGGGGTGCCCGTAGGGCGGGGTGGGTCAAAACTGCTACAGCGAGTAATCCGCTGATACAGCGAGTTCCTTCGCTGGCCTGGGCTGACCCACCCCTACCCCTCCCAGGAGGGGACAGTTAGCTTGCTACGGAAAAGTCGGTGTTTCGGGAATCGCTCACCCAGACCTCTGAGGTCTTTGCAGCTCAGGAAGCCAGCGCCACGGGAATCTGGGCGCGATCGGTCAAAATCTCGTAGCCCGTCTCGCTCACCAGCACCGTATGCTCAAACTGGGCCGACAGGCTGCGATCCACCGTCACCACCGTCCACTGATCCTTCAGCGTGCGGGTCTGCTTCGACCCTGCATTCAAAATTGGCTCGATCGCCAGGGTCATCCCCGGCAGCAGCTTCATATTGGGCAGTTGCCGGGTGCGAAAGTTAAACACCGAGGGCGCTTCGTGCAGGTTGCGGCCCACCCCGTGGCCGGTGAAATCTTCCACCACGGTGAACCCGTAGCTGGTCACGCAGTCCTCGATCGCCCCAGCAATATCCAGCAGCGTATTCCCCGGCTTCACCTGGGCAATGCCCGCATACAGGGCCGCCTCCGCTGCCACCATCAACTGCTGGGCCTGCTTCGACACCTCGCCCACCGCAATGGTGATGCACGAGTCGCCGTGAAAGCCGTTGTAGTAGGCCCCCGTATCGACCTTGAGCAGGTCGCCCCGGCGGATCACCTGGCGCTTGTTGGGAATACCGTGCACCACCTGGTCGTTGACGGAGGCGCAGATGGAAGCCGGGAAGCCGTGGTAGCCCTTAAAGCTGGGGGTAGCCCCCATTTCGCGGATGCGTTTTTCGGCGTGGGCATCTAGGTCGGCGGTGGTCATGCCCGGCTGTACCAGGGCCTCGATTTCTTTGAGCACCGTGGCGACAATGCGGGCCGCCTCACGCATGATCGCCAGCTCGGCCTCGGATTTTAGTTCCACTCCGCGCACGCGGCGGCTGCGCTTGGGCAGGGTGGCCCCATCGGCCCGGCTAGGAATCAGATTCGCCAAAAAGTTCATAGGTGCTTCGCAACAGGATCAGGGCTCATGGCCCTTTCCTAGTTTAGTGGGTTTGTGAGAAGGTCGGCCCCCCAAAAGAGGCACTGGGGCGATCGCAGACCAAAGACACCAGCACCCCCATGCGCTGGCTAATGCAAACTCTGGCTTAGAACACAGTAGTTGGGCTACAGAATGCTAGGGCGCTTGAATGAGTTCGTCGCGCTGGTCACTGGTAATCGCCTCGACCTGGCTGACCAAAAACGTCAGCTTGTAGGGCTGACGCAGTTCTCTGGCCAAAAACTCTTCTAGCAGAGCCACCTGTTTGGCTGAAACCGGTTCAGAGGTGCGCACGGTAAGGGCTATTTCCGGTGGAGTGGTCAGCCAGTTGGTCGTCATATCCACCAGGGTGAGGCGCTGAAAGGTGAGGGTGCGATCGAGCAGGGCCGTTCTGACGCTGGCCTCTAGCTGGTTTTGCCGCAGCAGGCTGAGCGTACTGACCCCCAATGGAAACACCAGCAGAGCGGTAAACATCAGAGTAATGCCCAGCGGTCGCCGCGCCCGGTGCACCATAGAGTAGCCAAACACCACAAAGGCCACCATACAAGCCAGAGTGATGCCAAACAGGTTAGTGAAGTAGAGCAGCAGCGCCCCTAGGCTGAGTTCAAAATTGCCCTGGCCCAGCTGTAGCCCCACCACGCAGATAGGAGGCATCAGGGCGACGGCGATCGCTGTTCCGGCCACCGTTCCCGCCACCTTCTCTTCCACCTTTGCCACCCCCGCCAGGGCACCGGCAGTGACGGCAATACCCATGTCAAGCAGGGTAGGCTGGGTGCGGGCCATGACTTCACTGCCAAACTGGGCCACCCCAGAGATAGCCCCCAGGGTCGCCGAAATGGCGATCGCCAGCAGCGACCCCACCGCCAAGGCTGTAATGCTGGCGCGAATCAGCACCCGATCGGCCTCCAAAATACCAAAGGCCGCACCTCGAATGGGTAGCATCAGCGGCGCAATCAGCATCGCCCCAATAATCACCGCCGCACTGTTTGACAGCAGGCCGAGGGTAGCAATAATGCAAGACCCCACCACCAGCACTAGGTAGTGCCAGCTCAGGCACGACTCCTCTAGCAGGCCTTGGCGAAGACGGGTGAGATCGCCTGCGGGTACAGACCGCATGGGCTCTAGCTTCTGCTCAAGCCAGGCAGCCAGATTCAAAACCTCATCCCACAGGCTACCCTGGGCGCTGAGCCACCAACGCTGGCCCCGTTGCCCCAGGCGCTGCATCATCTGCCACCACTTTGGGCTACTTTTCAAGACTTAGGCTCCTCTAGCGACAGGGCTACTCCCGCTCAAAATCACCCGTAAATCGTACCATCGGGCATCGTTGCCCCGGTCAATACCACGTCGGTTAGTGTAGTGCTGCTGATCTCAGCCCGCTCCAAAATCGCCTCGGTGAGGTCAGCCCCGGTGAGGTCGGCCCGGCCCAGGTAGGCTTCTACCAGCAGCGCCTTGGTGAGTACCGATCGCCGGAGGGTAGCCCGCGACATATCGGCGCGACTGAAGCGGGCATCGGCCATCTGGCAGTCATCCATCTGGGTCTGGGCCAAAATCGCTTCGGTCAGGTCAATACCCTTGGCGGTAACACGGTTGAGATTGGCCTGACTGAGGTTACTGCGGGGCAGGCGGCACTGGGTCATATCCGCCGACTCAAGGCAGCTGTGGCTGAGATCGACATCGCTGAGGTTGGCAAAGCGCAGCAGCGCCCCCTGCAGGTTGGCCCCCTTGAGATTGGCATCGCGCAGCACCGCTTCGCTCAGGTTGGCCCCGCTGAGATTGACGTGGGCCAGGTCAGCCCCAGAGAGGTTGGTGCCGCGCAGGTCGGCCAAATGCAGGTTGGCCCCGCGCAGGTTGGTGGTGTATTTGCGGTTTTCTTGGCGCAGGTTAGCCCCCCGCAGACAGGCCCCCGTCAGGTTGGCCCCGCTGAGGTCGGCATTGCGCAAATCGGCCCCGGTGAGGTTGGCGTCGAGTAGATCGGCCAGGGTCATGTCGGCACTGCGCAGGTCGGCACCTTGCAGGCTGGCCCCGTGTAGATTGGCATCGCGCAGGGTCGCCGCCGACAGGTCGGCCTGGTTGAGGTTGGCCCCGATCAGCTGAGCGCGACAGAGGTTGGCCTGGCGCAGTCGCACCCGCGACAAAAAAGCCAGCATCAGATTGGCGTTTTCGAGATCAGTCTCAACCAGGTTGGCCCCGATCAGGTCGGCCCCGGCGAGATCAATGCCCACCAAGGCCTTCCCGTGGAAGTCCATATCGCCACGGGCGTAAGCGTCGAGCAGTTCACGGGCATTCATAGTGAAGCACCAAGGGGCCTAGGCAGGAGAAAGGGCCGATGAGAGGGACGCCCCCGAGCGATCGCCCCCCGGATCTGCCAGATCGGCTGTAGAGGTTGAGGGCTTTGAGGGGGGAAGGGGCGCTAGGGGAGTATTGGGATCTTGAGGATAGTAGTCGCGCATTGCCTGGATGATAGCTCCAGAAACCTGACCATGGTCACCGGCCCGCCCCAAACAGTGAGAAATAATAGACAGCTTACTGTCTAAATCTGCGTAGGTTGGGCAGTAGTCAAAGATTTTTTGGAGCAGGTCGTCGAGGGTGCTGTGGCTGAGGGTCGACCAGTCTTGGCGGGTATAGCCAAAGGGGCCATACAGGCAGGAGTACAACAAAATCTTAGCCCGCAGCGGGTTGGCGTACTGCATGATGCTGCTTCTGAGATCAAACAGGGAGGTGCGATCGCGCCGGGGGCCACCGAGGTCAACGTCACCGGTTACCAGGCCAGAGAGGGTACCGTGGAGGGTGGTCAAATCAGCCGCCGTAGTGCCCGGCGGCAGGCCTACCCCGGTGAGGGTAGTATGCTCGGGCACCTCGTCAGAGCTGCCGCCCGAATCACCGCCCGAAGTCTCTAGGAGGGGAGCGGGCAAACCCGATTGATGCTGGTAAAGGGGGTGGAGACTGACCACAATCTGGTTGGTCAGGCGGGTATATTGGCTGCGCCGATTGAGGCGCTTAACGATGCGGTTCAGGCGATAGTGCAAATCCTGGGGTCGGGGGGCGAGGGTAATCGCCTGCTGAATCAGCCCAGGCAGGTACAGCTGGTTGAGTCGTTCGGGGTCGTTTTCCCAGCCGCCGTAGCAGAGACAGTGGATCAGCTTCCGCAGGCGCAGGGCATCGGGGCTTTGGTCAAACTGGTCAGCAACGGCCCGGCAGCGCTCCTCCACCGAGCGAACGGTGAGCTGGGTATGCTCATCGTCAACGGTTTCAGGGTTTTGAAACAGCGATCGCCCGTACCAGGTCTGCACCTGCTTAACGATGGTCTCGGCTACCTCGGCGTAGAGATCTTGGCGATTGAGCCCAGCCACGACCCGCCGCAGCTGGTCTTCTAGCTCGGGCAGAGAGGGGTAGCGATCGCGCAGCGACAGCAGCATAGACCGAATGTCAAACTGAGCCAGCACCGTCGCATCGTTTTCCCAGGCCTGCTGGTAAGTGGCAAAGATCAGCTTTTTAATGCGCAGACTTAGGGCGTGGGTGCTAAGGGTGCGCACGGCATTGGCCAGCAGCGCCTCCGTGGTCATCGGTAGGGTGCAGGTGTTTTCCTCCGAGCCCTGAGGCCCCGAGTCGGCATCTCCCTCTTCTTCGTGGAGGGCGAGCTGGTAGGCCGGTACCGGCTCTTCAATATTTTTAAGATGCAGCGGCCCCAGAAAGGTGGCGTGGAGGCTGAGCCGAGCCTTGACCACGTCGTAGATGGTGCGCGAAACGCACAGGCCACGGGGCTTGGCAAAGGTTTGCAGCCGGGCGGTGATATTCACGCCGTTGCCCATCACGTCTTGCTCACTGACGAGAATGTCGCCCAGGTGAATGCCAATGCGATGGTCGAGGTATTGGTGCGTCTCAAGCCCGACGGAGAGATCTATCAGCTGGCGCTGCATCTCTAAACCACAGGAAACCGCCTCCACCGCACTGAGAAAATACATCAGCAGGCCATCGCCGGTCGACTTGAGCACCGTGCCGCCAAAGTCGCGGCAGATGTCGCCAATCAGCGTCAGGTCGCGGTCAATCAGCCGCAGCGTGGCTTCTTCATCTACCGACATGCGAGTACTAAACCCCACCGCATCGGTAATCATGATGGCGGCTAGCAGACGTTGCCCCTGGGATAACGATGAGACTCGACGTTCCATGGCGACTCGCGAGGGTGCACAGCAGATACCCATGGCCCACGGGGGTGAGCTCTCAGAGTAGTCTACACCTTGTATATTGCCCGGCTGGCCATGGCAACGCGCTATGGAGCCCCAGAGAAGTCTGTTGGTTTACCCAGTCTTCATATCGGCGATCGCCCCTCGGGCCATCGATGCGATCGCCTGGTCGGTGGCTTTGGGCAGCTGGTAGTAGCGGCCCCCGGCGGTCTTCGCGAGTTCTTTACCAAAGCCCGTCGAGACAAATTTGCGCTCGGTGTCAATAATCAGCAGTTGATAACCGACGCCGCGAATGCGTCCGGCGATCTCCAGCAGTTCTTGCTTGATGTCGGGTTTGGGGGCGTCGGGGTCGGGCGTCTCACCCAGCGATCGCGACAGAGCCACATTGCCCCGCCCGTCGGTAATCGCCACAATCACCACACTGCCCACATCCCCCGACTGCTGGGCGTTGATGCCCACCCGCACGGCCTGGGTGAGGCCGTGGGCCAGGGGCGAACCGCCGCCACAGGGCATGCGCTCTAGCCGCCGCCGGGCCATAGCGATAGATCGGGTGGGGGGCAGCAGCACCTCGGCCTGCTCGCCTCGAAAGGGTATCAGCGCCACCTGGTCGCGGTTTTGGTAAGCCTCAGTGAGCAGCTCTAGCACCGCCCCCTTAGCGCTCTGCATGCGGTTCAGCGCCATGGAACCCGAGGCATCGACCACAAAAATGATCAGCGACCCGGCCTTGCGGGCCAGACGCTTGGCGCGAATGTCACCCTGCTCGACGATCACCTTGCGGTTGGGCTCGCGCTCGCGGCGAGATTTTTGGTAGGGGGCCGCCGCCCGCAGGGTGGCATCGACGGCAATACGGCGCACCGGCCCCTGGGGCAAAAAGGGCTTGATGTAGCGCCCCCGCTCTTCAGAAAAGATCAGGTTGGCGTTACCCGACTTGCCCTGGCGACCCATGGTCTGGGCAAACAGCAGCATCGACGGGTCGATAATTACGCCCTCGGGGTCAAAGACAAACTCCTCAGGAATGCTGGGGGGGCTTTCCTCGTCCTCGGGGTTGTCATCGTCGTCCTCGTCATCTTCTTTGTCTTGGTCTTCGGTGTTGTCCTGGGGTTCGTCTTGGTCGGGGTCAGAGGGCGGTGGGGGCGGCGGCGGCGGGGGTTCTTCGGGCTGCTCCTGGGGCAGCAGGGAGCGGGGCACGATCACCAGCTCCACCGCTACCCGCAGGTCATCGGCGGTCACCTCGGCGCGGCCCTCCAGAGCAGCGTGGGCCTTGGCCACCCGCACTGCAAACAGCTCGGCCCGGTGACCCTGAATGCCGCCCCGCAGAGCCTCGGTCACCAAGTACTGAATCTGCTCCCGGCTGATGGTGATGTCTTTTAGCCACTCGCGGGCGAGGATGATCTGGGTGCGCAGGGCGTCGAGCTCGTCGGCGTAGGTGGCCAGCAGCGTCCGGGGATCGTTGGCGAACTGGGTGGATTGCTCCACGGCGTTCACCCGATCTTCAAGGGTGAGGAGGGCGTCGGCGGAGAGGGCGATCGCAATGCGGTCGAGCAAGTGCTGGCGCAGCGGCCCCGCCTCGGGGTTGTAGGTGGCGATCAGCAGCGGCTCGCAGGGGTGCTGAAAGCTCAGCCCCTCGCGCTCGATCTGGTTGCGGCGGGCGGTGAGGGCAGCCAGCAGCAGGTTGGCCACCTGGTCGTCGAGCAAATTGATGTCGTCTACATACAGCACGCCCCGGTTGGCGGCGGCCAGCAGCCCCGGCTGAAACACGCTCTCCCCCGCCTGAATCGAGCGGGCCACATCCACTGAGCCCAGCAGCCGGTCTTCGGTCACCCCGAGGGGAATCTGCACGAAGGGAGCAGGGATCACTCGGGTGGGCAGGTCGGGAGCATTGGCTTCGTCGCCAAAGCGATCGCGGGTTTGGTCATCCCACAGCTGGGGGTTGGCCGGGTCGGCATTGCAGCAAGAGCCCTCGACCACCTCAATCGGGGGCAGCAGCTGGTGCAGGGCGCGAGCCATGACCGATTTTGCGGTACCCCGCCGCCCGGCGATCGCCACCCCGCCCAGGTTAGGATCGATCGCCGCCAGCAGCAGCGCCATCTTGATTGCCCCCTGCTCAACCACCGCAGGCAGAGGGAACACAACTGGAATTGGGGAATCTACTGTGGCCATCATGGCGGGGGTGGCGTACTCAAACAGGGCATTGCTTCAGTCTTTTACCATATCAGGAATTACCAACCCCTGCCCTGTCTGGCTTACCCTGCCTAGATTCTCGGCCATGGCTCAACCCAAGGGCTAGGGCCACCGCCATCGCTGCCCTGGGGAGCAAATATGTTGCACTATGTTGCAAACCGGCCAAAACCTCAGTATTTCCCCCGGGCAGAGGCTCTCGCATCGGGGCAAACCTCCGTTGTTTCTACATTGGGAAATCACGGAGAATCTTCCATGCTTTGGGTAACTCTACCGTGTCGCCAGGGGCCATCCCCGGTGACGGCCCCTACCCCTACCGCACCTGCCCTATGCCTGCCTCCTCTCGCCCCGATTCTCTTGGTTCTCTGGCTGCTCCAACCCAGGCCATGGCCTGCAAGCTACTGTTTGACCGCGACCTCTATACCCCCTGCCACATCCGCGTGCCCGACAGCGACCATCGCCTGTCGGCCATCTACGTTGACAACCAGTTCTACAGCTTTTTTAAGGTCATCCCCGATGCCCGCAAGACGCTAGAGGTGATCACCCGCCTGGGCAAGCGCGACAACGCTGCGGCCATCACATCCACCCGCCGGGGCTATGCCATTTGGGCCCATGAAGAGGAAGCCCGCTACGCGGCCCCAGCCCGTCAGCCTGGCCACGGCATTCGCCCCGTGTTTGGCCCCACAGCCTGCCTAGTGGTGACCGACCGCGCTGCCTATCGCCCCTGCCGATTGCAGGTACCCGATGTGGCCAAACCCTTAAATGCTCTGACCTACGACAACCGCTACTACAGCGTGTTTAAGCAGGAGACCGACGCCGCCAAGGTGCTAGAGGTGGCTGCCAAACTGGCCCGCCGAGGCGATGAAGCCATTCTGGTGATCGAGCCGCCAACCTTTACCCTAGCGCTGCTAGAGCCCAATGGTCGCCTGGTTTAATCTGCCCTTGGTAGACTGTATACAAAAAGATGTGTTGGGGGTAGCGTAATCCTCTAAGGTGATATACCAAGTCCAGCTCAAGATCGGGAGTTTTTTCATAATCCTGCTTCTGGACTTGAATTTGGCTTGATTTGGAAACCTTTTGCGCTATCTCTGGCACTGGAACGCTCGCCATGACTGACACAACTGAAAACATTACTGTCTTTATCTGCGGCTCTGCCCTGCGCGGCCAGCCCGACAACCAAAACCTGCAAGATGCAGAGTTTGTAGGGGCAACAGAGACGGCCCCCATCTACCGGCTGCACGCGGTGAAAGATGGCTGGCACCCTGGCATCTATGAGGTGGCCGCCGATGGCATTAGTATTCCGGGTGAGCTATATGTGATGACGCCGGAGCAGTACGAATACCTCAAAGACAATGAGCCGCCGCATATGTATCCCCACGAGGTGCAGCTGGCGGATGGCGGCAGGGCGATCGCATTTCTCTACCCCAAAGACCTGATTGACGCGCACGGTTGGCCCGATATCTCGAGCTACGGCGGCTGGGCAGCCTACAAGGCGGCAACCCCATAGACCGTGTCTAGGGCACCATCTTGAGAGTCAAAACTTCTTCAAATAGAGGGTAATCGTCCTCTCGGCTAACCGTCCCCTTCGACTCCGCTGCTCTTTTAGAGCCGCTGACAGGAGCAGGGGACGGTTACTTTTTTGTGATATTTGCCTGGCAATTTGCTCAGTCGGGAATTAATAGGTAAGGCCCAGCTAAATTAGAGATGCCGATGGTGGAACCAATCACTACGGCTGAGATGCGGTGGCTGGGCCGATGGGTGCGAAACGCTGATCAGAAGACGTTTTTGGCGATCGCCAAGGGGAGATACCATGACCCAGGCAGAGAGTGCCGCCCCTGTTGCCCATCCGAGCCAGGTGCAGCAGCAACTGGCCGAAATCGAAACCATCTACCAGTCGGCCCCCATTGGCCTGGGGGTGCTCGATCGCGAGCTGCGCTTTGTGCGGATCAACCAGCGGCTAGCGGAGATGAACGGGCTGCCGGTGGAAGCGCACCTGGGCCGCAGTGTGCGCGAGCTGCTGCCCAATTTGGCCGACCAGGCCGAGACCATGCTGCGCCCCATTTTTAAAACGGGCGAACCGCTGCTGAAGGTAGAGATTAGCGGCGAGACCCCGGCCCAGCCCGGTGTGCAGCGGGCCTGGGTAGAGAGCTTTTGGCCCCTGAAGGACGGCGATCGCATTATCGGCATCAGCGTCCTGTGCGAAGAGGTGACCGAGCGCAAACGCATCGAGGCCGAGCGCCAGCAGGCCCTAGACGACCTGCGCCGGGCCAAGGATGAGCTGGAGCAGCGGGTGGCCGAGCGCACCGCCGAGCTCTCGGCGATCAACACCGATCTGCGCCAGCGAAAAGCCGTTTTGCGTAGCCTGTTTAACAGTTCGACCATGCCCATGGGCGTGGTCGAACTCTACGACGACGATATTCTGTATATCTCCAGCAACGGAGCCACCGCCGCGTTTTTTGGCGTGGCTCCCCAGGCCGTGCCCAATCGGTTTACCAGCGAGCTGGGGGTCTCTGCCACCACCATTGCGCTCTGGAGCGCCTACTACCGCGAGGCGGAGCGCACCCAGGCCCCGGTGCGGTTTGAATACTACCAGGATCAGGGGCCGGGCCGGGGGCGGTGGCTGGCGGGCAGTGTGTGCGCCGTCGAGAGTGGCCCCAGCGGCTATCCTCGATTTTCCTACATTCTCGAAGACATTACCGAGCGTAAGCAGGCCCAAGAGACCCTGGCCCGCCGCGAAGAGCAGCTGCGGCTGACCCTCGAATTTACCCACATTGGCACCTGGGACTGGGATGTGCGGCAAAACACCGTGAGCTGGAACGACAACCACTTTAGGCTGCTGGGGCTCGACCCCGCCGCCACCGCCGACCCTTACCAGAGCTGGCGACGGGCCATTCACCCCGACGACCTCGAGCGGGTAGAGCAGGCCCTGCAAGACGCCCTGCACCAGCACACCGACTACGAAACCGAGTACCGGGTGTTTTACCCCGACGGCACTATGCGGTGGCTGGTGGGCCGGGGGCGAGGCCTCTACGATGCCAACCAGAAGTCCATCCGCATGCTGGGGGTGATTTTGGACATCAGCGATCGCAAGCAGGCCGAACAAATTCAAGAATTTCAGGCGGTGATCACCCGCAACATGGCCGAAGGTATCGGCGTGGTCAGGGCCGACAACGGCATGATTTGCTACGTCAACCGCAAATTTGAGCAAATGTTTGGCTACGGCCCTGGGGAGCTAGGTGGGCAGCATGTGTCGATCGTCAACTATGCCACCGATGAGGCCGGAGCCGAAGCGGTGAATCAGGCCATTCGCCAGGCTGTTTTGGAGAATCTGGAAGCCACCTACGAAGTGCACAACATTAAAAAAGACGGCACGCCCTTTTGGTGTAGTGCAACGACCTCAGTGTTTGAACACCCGGAGTATGGCTCGGTGCTGGTGGCGGTGCATCAAGATATCAGCGATCGCAAAGAATCGGAAGCCAAACTCCAGGCCTCGCTGAAAGAAAAAGAGCTGCTGCTCAAAGAGATTTATCACCGGGTGAAAAATAACCTGCAAGTGATCTATAGCCTGCTCAACTTGCAGTCGCGCCAGGTATCTGACCACGCCGCGCTATCGGTGCTGCGCGATAGCCAAAGCCGAGTCAGGGCCATGGCGCTGGTACACGAAAAGCTCTACAAATCGGAGGATCTAACCCGCATTGATCTGGCCGACTATATTCACAGCTTGGCCTATAGTCTGCTGGAGACCTACCAGGCTGGCAGCCCTCACATTGACCTGCGGCTAGAGATCGAGCCCCACAGCTTAGATATTGAAACCGCCCTACCCTGCGGCTTAATTCTCACCGAGCTGATGTCCAATTCGCTTAAATATGCCTTTCCGGGGGGCAAACCTGGCGAAGTTGCCATTACTTCATACCTCAATGCTGACCGTCAGATTGTGCTCAGGGTGCAAGACAACGGCGTTGGCCTACCCATCGACTTTGATCTGCAACAGAGATCGTCCCTAGGGCTAAGCCTGGTGCAGAATTTAACTAAACAAATCAAAGGAGATGTGGTGATTTTGCCGCAGTCGGTTGGCTCTGCTTTTCAAATTGTCTTTCCGGCATAGTAATTTCTCCCGTAGTAGCCCCCCTCAGGAACGCCATGGAAAAAAAGACCATTCTGGTCGTCGAAGATGAAGTCGTGATTGCCATGGATCTCCAGGCCACGCTGATTGACCTGGGGCATGAGGTGCCAGAAATCATTACCTCTGGCGAGGCCGCGATTCAAACGGCCCTGGCGCTGCGCCCCGATCTGGTGTTAATGGATATTCACCTCAGCGGTGACATAGATGGCATTGAGGCCGCCGCTGAAATTACCCAGGCTCTAGATATTCCGGTAATTTATTTGACCGCCTACGCTGACGAAGAAACCCTGAAGCGGGCCAGCGTGACGGCCCCCTTTGGCTACATTCTCAAACCCTTTGAAGCTAGAGAACTGCGCGCCAACATTGAGATTGCTTTCTATAAATATCACCTAGAGAAAACCATTAAAGAGCACCGCCAGTGGCTGCTGGCGGTGTTGAACAGCATTAGCGAGGGGGTGGCCGCCAGCGACACTAGCGGCCTGATTAAGTTTATGAACCCGGTGGCCGAGGCCTTGACCGGCTGGTCTCAGGCAGAGGCCATTGGGCGATCGCCCGCCGAGGTCTTTCATTTTCTAGATGAGGTGACGCGCGGCCTGATCGATAATCCCCTCCTGAAGTCGCTATATGAAACCAATACCGTGTACCTGCCCGAGAACGCGCTGCTGCGTTCCAAGCAGGGGCATGAAATTCCGGTGGCAGACAGCGCGGCCCCCGTCTACAACGACCGGGGCCATTTGGAAGGGGCCGTGATGGTGGTGCGCGATAGCACCGAACAGCGGTATATGGAGGCCCAGCTGGAGCATAACGCCCTGCACGATGCCCTCACCCAGCTGCCCAATCGCGCCCTGTTTTTAGACCGCCTACAGCAGGCGATCGATCGATCGCAGCGATCGCCGGAGTATGGCTTTGCCATCATGGTGCTCGACCTCGATCGCTTCAAGAGCATCAACGACAGCCTGGGGCACCTGCTGGGCGATCAGCTGTTGGTGGAGGTTGCCCCTCGCCTCCAGGCCCATCTGCGGGCAGTCGATACCGTGGCCCGCTTTGGCGGCGATGAGTTTGCGGTGCTGTTGGTAGATGTTAGCGATGTGGCCATGGCCTGCCGCGCTGCCGAGCGCATTCTCGATGAAATCCAGCAGCCCTTCACGATCGAAAACCATGAGTTGCTGATCACGGCCAGCATTGGCATTGTGATGAGTTCCATTCCCTACGAGCAGATCACCGATCTGCTGCGCCATGCCGATATCGCCATGTATCGGGCCAAAAAGCGGGGGCAGGGCGACTATGAACTCTTTGATACGGCCATGCACGGCCAGGCACGGGAGCTGATGCAGCGAGAGCACGCTCTGCGCTATGCGATCGCCCGCGACGAACTGAGAGTGCACTATCAGCCCATCATCGCGCTGGCAACCCACGATGTCGCCAGCCTTGAAGCCCTGGTGCGCTGGCAAAAGCCAGATAGCGAGCTGATCTATCCAGACCAGTTCATCGCCCTAGCCGAAGAGATGGGCATAGTCACGACCGTCGATCAGTGGGTGCTGCGCCAGGCCTGCCAGCAGCTCCAGGCTTGGCGACAGATGGAGCCAGGGGCCTGGGTTGTGGTCGATGGGCATCTCACCCGACGAGCCAACAGCACCGAGCCTCCTCCGGCCATAGCCATCAATGTCAATTTATCGACCCATCACTTTGCCCAAAAAAATCTGGTAGACACCTTTGTCAACATTCTGCAAGAGACCGGCATGGACGGTCACCATTTGAAGCTAGAAATTACCGAGAGCGTCTTCATTGAAAATGCCAAAGCCGCTGCGGCCATGCTCAAGCAGCTCAAACAGCTCAACGTGCAAATTTGCCTGGATGACTTTGGCACCGGCTATTCATCTTTTAGCTATCTACACCAGTTCCCCATCGACATTGTCAAAATTGATCGCTCTTTTGTGCAGGGCATCGACACCGACGCCGAGAAGCTCGAAATTGTCCGCGCCATTGTGAACCTCTGCCACACCCTGGGCATGGCGGTGACCGCCGAGGGCATTGAGACCCCCCGGCAGCGCGATATTTTGTGCGATCTGGGCTGTGAATATGGCCAGGGCTTTTTGTTTGCCAGGGCGATCGATGGCGCAACCATTACCCAAGACATAGCTCGGCCCAGCCTCTAGATCGATCAATCTCTACCCTGTGGCTCTGTCTGCAGGACGATTCTGACCAGCCGCTTAAATCGGTAGAACAGTTAAGTCTCGGCAGTGGGGTGCTCTGTGCAATCCCTCCCGCCTAGAGCAAAACTTTCCCCATCCGATTTAGGAGACTGACTATGAATACTTTGTTTGCCGCTGCCACAACCTGGGTGCGCAACCTGGCGATCGCCCTGAGCTGCGCCCTAGTGCTCTTTACTGCTGCCCCGGTGGCTCTGGCCATGGGCAGCACCCCCAGCCGCCCTGACCAGGGCACCGCCGTACTCGACGAAGTCTACAACGAGTCAGAAAAAGCTGTGCAGCCTGAGAATGCCCTAAGGGGTGACAAGATGCGCGATCGCGCCAACAAAGGCCTCAACGAGGTGCAAAAAGATGCAGACATCGATAAGATGAACCGCCCCGCCAACTCGGCCCAGGCCACCTCGCCCATAGATCAGATCAAAGATGCTCTCAGCAACATTACTCCGTAGGGCCTCCTGGTCGCTCATATAGAGCGCTTTAGGACAACGGCATTTCAACAGACCTGTCTAACGCCGCTGGTTAGGGGTAGCACGGTAAACTGGGGGAGTTTTCCCCTAGACCTGAGCTACCTTGGCCAGCGGTTTTTTTATGGCGCTTGCGATCGCAGACCTGATTGCCAAACTCGAAGCCTGGGCCAACCCCGCCTGGCAAGAGAGCTGGGACAACTGCGGCTGGCAGGTGCAGCCGGGAATTCTCGACCAGCCCGCCCAGGTGCTGGTGTGCCTCACCCCGACTCTGGCGGTAATGGCCGAGGCTCTGGCGTTGCGGCAGCAGGGGGTGGGGGTCAATCTCATTCTGGCCCACCACCCGCTAATCTTTAGCCCGCTCAAGTCGGTCACCCCAGGCGACCCCGTGGGGGAGATGGTGCAGCAGGCGATCGCCCACGGCATCGGCATCTACACCGCCCACACCAACTTTGACCAGGTGCAAGACGGCACCGCCGACTGTCTGGCCCAGCTGCTGGCCTTGCAAAAGTCTGTGCCAATAGTGCCGACCCAGCCCGGCATTGGCTACGGGCGCGTCGGCGATCTCAGCCCCGCTCTGAGCCTGCAAGCTCTGCTGGATTTGATCCAAGCCAAGCTCTCGCCGCCCCGATTGATCTATTCCCCCGCTGCAGATTTGGCGCAGACCATCCAGCGGGTGGCGGTGCTGGGCGGCTCTGGGGCCAGCTATTTAGGTGCCGTGGCCACCACCGGAGCCCAGGCCTACCTGACCTCAGACTGCAAGTTTCACCAGTTTCAAGAAGGGCGCGATCGCGGCTTGGTGCTGATCGACGCCGGGCACTACGCCACCGAGCGCCCCGCCTGCCAGCGTCTGGTAGAAATTTTGCATCAATGGGGTACGCCCTGGGCAGCCCTGAGCGATCAAGACGAAGACTTTCGCCAATTTTGGGGCAGCTAATCGCTCGGTATTAGCGGTTTATCGCACCTCTTCGTAAAACTGCTTGAGGGTCGTGGCGGGCACCCCCAGCCCCCAGAGCAGGCCAATCATCAGATAGATGGCGTTGGCCTTGAGCGCGCCCCAGGCGGCAACCCGGCGATCGGAAGACTGCACCACCCGGTTGACCTGGCAAATGCGGCCTCGGCGACACAGCTTGAGGCACAGGTCGGCCTCTTCCATAATCGGCAGAGCTGGGTCAAAGCCCCCACAGGCCCAAAAGTCGGCCCGGCGGCAAAACATCACCTGGTCACCAAACAGCAGCCGCAGCCCTCGGGCAAAAAATAGATAGGGCCGAAACAGCAGCGGTGCGTAGTAGGTTTTTAGCGCATTGTGCAGTGAAATGCCCCACCGCACCGACAGTGGCCCGGTCATCAGCGAGATAAACCCGCCGCAGGCCACGGAGGGGTTCGCCAGGGTGCCTTGCACCAGTCTCACTACATCGTCGGGCACAAGGGTATCGGCGTGGAGAAAGCAGAGAATATCTCCCTTAGCGGTCTTGGCCCCCAGATTCATTTGCACCGATCGCCCTCGGGTTGATGAGTTAACAATGGTCAGAGGGAGGCGATCGCCGTAGGTGCGGGCAATGGCCAAGGTGCGATCGCTGCTGCCGCCGTCTACCAGCACCACCTCTGTCGGCGGTGGGTTGAGGCCCTGTAGGCTAGCCAGCGTGCGGCCTAGACAGGCCGCTTCGTTCCAAACGGGCAGAATGATAGAAACTGACATAGACAGACAGGGGCTAAGGAGGCAGCGCTCAATTGTCTAGAAACTTTGCGTCGGCAATGGCAATTGGGCCGTTCTGAATGTTATATTGTTTATCGCGATTATGGCGGGTGTAGCCAAGTGGTTAAGGCAGTGGATTGTGATTCCACCATTCGTGGGTTCGAGCCCCATCATCCGCCCTGTTTTCAGACGTTGAATGAAAAGCGTGATCCTCTATGTGATCCGTTTTTTCACTAAATGGGCTTAGCTGTAAGCTGTGATCCACCTGCCGTGTCCGGCAGGGGTGACTGGTACGCCCAATTGAATGGATCCAATACCGGAACCAAGTTAGCGATCGCAGACCGTCGAGCACAGGCGGTGCAGCTTCGGATTAAGGGGCACACCTTTAGAGAGATAGCCCAGCAGCTTGAAGTGAGTCTAGGGCAGATCCATAGCGATGTGGCGCTATCGTTGGCTGAGACACGCGATCGCACTACTGATGACTGTATTTTGCTTCGTACGATCGAACATGAGCGGTTAGAGGGCGTTTGGCAGCGGCTTTCTGAGGAAGCTGAGGGCGGCACCGATATACATCAACTCGTAAAGCTCAACACAGCTATGCACCGGAATAGTGAGCTGAGACAGCGGTTGCATGGCCTAGAACAGTCGAAACAGGATTTGGCTGACCAGAAGTTAACCGACTCCATCGATCAGTTTGTAGTGCATCTAGTAGGGAGACTGTCTCCCAGTGCCTTCCAAGAGCTGCTTGAAATTATTGGCGATGAGGTAGGTGATGAAAACCTGCCTGCGATCGCTGTGTCTGCTGAGGTGGTTTAGTTCAAAATTTTGGTCAACCAGTGAAGTTGTAGTGAAAGTTTGCCATAACGGCTAGAAACTTCCGGGCAATGGTGGTCATTCTTAGAAGAGTTAGGGAACGATCTTCTATAGCTGTTGATGAAAATCAAGCAATGAGACTCAAGAGCCTAAGGATATTGGGTATCCTTGCCTGTTTAGGGTTCTTAGCCTTTCAGGGAAACTGGGTAGGATTATTATGCTGTCTCCTTATCATTGCCTTGATGGGGTTAACAGCACCCGCAGGTGGAGAGAACACTTGCTCTCCACCTCCTTTAACAGCGTCTCAGAAAGCTATGACTATTTTAGACGTTGTTCCTGGCATGACAGCAGCCTCAAAGAGAGATTTCTCCAAGTCACTTTCTATAATGACTCTTCAGGATGGAACTATTGTCAAGACTTATAAAAATCCCGTAGGGGTTGATCATATATTTCTGGCAGACTTAGAGGAAAACATAATCTATGGTGGTTTCGTTGGCTGGATTCATTGCAAAGGACTACAGAATGCGATCGCACAAATCCGACGTGAATTAACATAAAAATCAATTTTAATATTTACTCGGATATTCAAAATGTTGAATTCAGAAAACATTCTAAACGGATCTGAAATTGATCGTCCGAAGTTAGATTATAATTTTTTGCTGCTTACTTACGTTATTTGCGCCGACCAACAAATCCACAGTCAAGAATCACGTATACTACGCGACCTAGCAGATCAGGCAAATGTCAGCGAAGCAACGCTTCAAGAGATAGAAAAAATTTTAGGCCAAGATGAGAGCAAGGTCTCTATAGAAGAAGCCGCTCAAAAAGTTTCTATTGGCCAACGGAGTGAAACCTTTAGACTTATTTTAGCTATTGCCTACGTCGATGGCTACTTTTCCCCTTTAGAGCGAGAGTTGGTTAACCATATTGCCGAGATTTGGGGTATCCAGGAATCTGAAATTGAGCAGATCCTCGAAGCGGCCCAAGGTTTTAAGCAATGGAAAACCCTTGTCAACGAAGAGGAAGATGGGCTTTCCATAGGCGCACGATTACTTAAGGGGGCTGAGTCGTTACTATCAAGATCGCTAGTTACCAAGCTATCTGAACTAGCTCCAAAGTCTATCGGTCAACGTATTGAGCACCTCCAGCGAGAAATACTTTTATCGGGGCCAGAGTACGATGAAGCTATTCAGCAGTGTGCCAAAATTGCTACAGAAGACTTCCGGTATTCCGATCAGTCTTTGAGAATTACGTTTAATGCCTTGAAAGATCTGGGTAATGGCATCCAACACGTGATCCACAATATTCAACAGAAGACCACTGGAGAGGGAGATTACCAGACCGCTAAGGAAGTTGCGAAGCAAATAGAACTGACCCAGCAAAACCTCTCCGCCGAGATTCTGCATGACTTAGAACAAGTGCGCGAGGCGCTGCAAGCTAAGCAACGAGCGCTCAACCACTTTAGTATCGCCTTCATGGGCCGCACAAAAGCTGGTAAAAGCACCCTTCATGCCATTATCACTGGGGAAGGGTGGGAGGCTATTGGCATTGGCAAGCAACGCACCACTCGCTATAACCGGATCTATGAGTGGAAAAATATCCGCATTATTGACACACCTGGCATTGGCGCACCTGGCGGCAAAACCGATGAGGAGATTGCCCGCAGTGTGATTGAAGAGGCGGATGTGATTTGCTATGTGGTTACTGATGACAGTATTCAAGAATCGGAGTTTGCCTTTCTAAAAGTTCTGAAGGAGAAAACTAAGCCTCTGATCGTGCTACTCAATATTCGCTACAATCTGCGTGACTCTCTGGGCTTAGAAGACTTCTTAAGAGATCCAGAGCGTTGGTTTGCTCTGGAAGGAAGGAGCGGTATTGGTGGCCATCTAAATCGGATTAACCGCTATGCCAATCAACACTACCCAAACGACTACTTAGAGGTAATTCCGGCTATGTTGTTAGCCGCTCAACTATCACAGGAGTCTGAACATCAAGAACAAGCCAAGAAACTTTTTAAGGTGAGCCGAATTCAAGATTTTCTAGACTCTATTCGGGCATCGCTAATTGACTACGGTACGATTCGACGATCTCAAACTCTCTTGGGTTCAACCGTTTGCTCTATTGATAGCCCCCAAAAATGGATTACTCTTCAAGCTGGAGAGTATAGCGACTTGGCAAAGCGCCTTGACGAAAAACGGCAAGAACTGAAAGACCAAGCTCAAAAAGCAAGAGAAGACAGTTGGGCACAGCTACAACTCAAGATCAACGAAGTATTTCAAGATGCTTTAAATCAGGTAACACCTTTTGCAGAGAGATATTGGGATTCTGACGAAGGTAGAATGAAACATGGCTGGAAGGAAGTCTTAGAATCATGTACATTTGAAGATCGACTCAAGATAGCCGCCGAAGAGGCCAGTCATTATTTTCAGAATTCTATTCAAGAAGCTATTGATGAAGTTGGGACTGAACTTAAGTTGATCAGCCGTCTAAAAAGTGGCAACTTTAGTTTCTTAGAGCAGGATTCAAGCCTTTTAGACAAAGACTTTATTCGTATCAGTGGCATGGTTATGGTTGCGGCTGGGGCAATCCTAGCATTTGTTTTCCCGCCTTTGGCTCTGATGAGTATAGTCGGTGGGATAGTTGGCTGGGTTTCAAGCTGGTTTGAGTCACGCCATGAGAAGCGACACAAGGCTGTCAAAGAAATCTCAAAATCCTTGAAATCTCAAATTGAAAAACAGCACAAAAAAGTCCTTGAACAAGCAGAAAAAGACTTTGAGAACTATTGTCAATCCCTTTCAACTGCTGTCGATAATTATTTTGAGGGATTAACTCAGGGCATTGATGAGATAGCAAATCAACTCAAGTCTGCTCAAAGTAAACTCTCAAGCACAGCCAAATATCTAAATCGGGCTTATGCTAAGCGAATTACTGACTGGGCATCGGATCAGTATGAACCTTTAACTGATATAGCTATTAGCAAAAGAATTCGCAGGGCAGACCGTGTTTTTGGCCATAGCTTTTTGATTCAAACCACTTCTGAGTTACCGCTGGCTAAGTCTCAAGAAGAAATCTGTAGAATTTTACAAGAAAAGATTTCGATTCAATCTATTAATAGTTAATTTTAAGGTGATTCCATGACGCGGGAAAATCCAACATTCAAAGCTGCCAATATCGCTCAACGATTCAAATCTTCATGCATTCAATTTGATACTTTGCTTGTTTCAGGAAAATCTCAGGAGTTGACCAAGATTAGGCAGAAACTCCATGATGGCCTCAAGGAATATAAACAACAAGGAGCATTGACGGTTGCTTTTGTTGGCCAATATAGTGCAGGAAAATCTACTATAATTTCAGCCTTGACTGGTCGGCGGGATATTTATATTGACGCCGATATCGCAACAGATGAAATAGCTTTCTATGATTGGAATGGCGTTAGAATTGTTGATACACCAGGACTATTCACTGACCGCAACGATCATGATGACATTACCTACGGTGCAATTGAAAAAGCCGATTTACTAATATTCTGTCTAACTGACATGCTATTTGATTCGATTACTGCTGAAAACTTCAAAAAGCTAGCCTATGACAAAGGCTATCGGTGGAAGATGATGCTCGTGATCAACAAAATGTCAGCTAGTGCAGGAGAAGAAACCCAAAAAATATCCAGCTATAGTCACAGCCTGTCAGAAGCGCTCAAACCTTATAAACTAGCTGAGTTTCCAACTTGCTTTGTTGATGCTAAAGATTATTGCAATAGCGTCGATAGGGATGATGATCTTTCAGTTAAATTTGCCCAGAGAAGCCGTTTTAGTACGTTTATAGAAGAGCTTAATAAATTTGTTGAGCGTCGATCATCGCTTGCTCGACTCGATACGCCTGTCCGAATTGCTTTAGGCTGTATTGATGACGCCCAAATTGGCTTCGCTCGAAATTCTGACGAAGATACGACATTTCTAGAAGTACTTCTACGGTTGTCTCGCCGCATTAACAAAGAGCGTGAGCGGCTTCGCACCAAAGTTAAGAGCATCATACTTGAAATGTCGTCAGCAATTATTACTGAAGGGACTAATTTAGCTTCAGCAGTTGGAGATGAAAAGTTTAAGGATCTCAACAAGCAGTCAGAAATCAATGTTCGCAAGCATTATGAGAAAGCTGGAAAAGATTTAGAAAGTGTAATTGAAACAGCAATTCACTCGATTCAAAATGAAATTGAAACTGAACTGCAAAGTAATCTCACTCAAGCATTTGTTGCTCAGATTAAATTTGATCAAAAAATTAATGTTGAAATTGCAGATCAGAAGTTTGGTTCTCAGCAAATCGGGCAACAAATTGCTTGGTTGACGGGTATTGCAGAGAAGGCAGGTGTTCAACTAGCAGCATCTTCAGCTAGAGGATTTATTTCTACAGCGAAGAGTGGTCAGGCTTTCTTACGTCCAATGGATGCTGCTGGAAGTGCTACTCACTTATTTGTGCTTGAAGCGGGGAAGGCAATTGGCTTTAAATTCAAGCCATGGCAGGCAGTAGGGATCGCTAAAAATATCGGCAACGCTGCAATGTTTTTAGGCCCAGCCCTAGCCTTGGTATCCATAGGGCTTGATATACATACCATGCATCAGGAGCATGAGCATGAAAGAAAAATGGCTGATGTTCGTCGTGATATTACTAGTCAGTTTAAGGCGATCGCTGTTGATCTCGAACAGCAAATTGAAGGACAACTACAGGAGTTTGAAATTCAGGTCTATGGACAACTTGAACAAAATATTTCTGAGGCCCGTCAGCAAACGGAAAAAGCAATGGCAACTTCTAATACTGAGTTGGTGCAGCTTGCTACTGTTAGACATAAGTTTGAATTAATTTTGCAAGATGTTCAGAGGGCTGCAATACCTTCAATACTTTAAGCCGGTCAATTCAAGGGTGAAGTACATCACCTACTCAAAACCGCTTGTAGTGTCACTAAGCCCACCAGAGGCTAGAAGACCTGCTGCTACTGATGTGAATTAAGACTGATGGGCAGTGCCCACCTACGGCTAACACGATGAGGCAGAGCAAGCATTGGCTGACAAGAGAGAAATAAACCTAAATAATCCGGTCTTAAAGCTAGCACAAGGGTAGGATAGATTAGCGTCGCATAATTCAAGCATTCCGTGTTCTGAGAAGCTAAAATAAATATGAATAATCTAGATCTTCATAAACATTTTGCAGTTCTTGAGCTTAAGCCAGGTGCTTCCTTAGAACAAATTAAAGCTTCGTATAAAGAATTAGTTCAGATTTGGCATCCAGATCGGTTTCAAAATAATCCCCAGTTACAGCAACGCGCCCATCTAAAGCTACAGCAAATCAATAATTCCTATGATTTTCTCAGGGAGAATTACAATCCCGACGATATAAGCGAAGATTCAGAAATTGACCAACCTAAAATATCTTGTCTCAACCAATTACGTGATGCATTGCTAAGATGTAAGTTCTGCGGCCCTGCTCCCATACTATTAAAAATAGATTTCAAGAAAGCCAATTTAGTTAGTCAATTAAGAGATGGATATTATGTTTATCATTTAAGCCATTCGCTGGGAGGGCAGCACCTATATATAACCTCTATTCCAAAGGCAAAAGATTTTAATTTGAGCTACAAATCAATTGCCATGTCATATTTTGGTGCACTCTTAGGAAGAAATGAAATTCTAGATATTGTTCATCAACTACGTGAATAAGCTGTTGAGCAGCTAAATTGCATGTTGATTTCTGAAAGCCTTTACTGCAAGGGCTTTCAGAGTGATTGTACTAGTGCAGCTTGAATGGCCAACAGCTTACCAAGAAATGGCGAAAGAAGGGAAGGCTAAGAACTCACCCTTCCCTAACTGCTAGCTACGCTACTCGTTCAAAGGGGATTAGATCGTCATGGGTGTTGCATAGCACCATTAGATCGGGCTTGCCCCATATCTTTGCTTGGCATTCTGGGCATTGGTAGACAACTTTGTTGCGGCTAGGTTGTCGTTGCATTCCTGGCCCAGCTAGCCAGGGCAACCGTAGATCATCGGGCATGGCCTCAAATACCCGCTTAAAGGCTCCAGCTTGGTCGATATAGTGCGACATACTAGAGCCTGTTTTCTTGCCCCCTGGCTGAGCTGTATCGCTCGGTATTAGGCCGATCGCAATCATCTTGTCTGCCCATTCCCGGTTGTGATATCCGCCTTTGCTAGGTGTTCCAAAGTCTTGCTGCCACTGATGGGCCATTTCATGAACTAGCGTAGAAAAGATGTCTTCTAATGGGCGTTCAAGCAAGTCAGGGTTAAGACTGATTTCGTGGGTGTAATTAGTGCCATCAGACCAGCGCTCTGGGGCAAAAAATCCAAGCGCTTTAGATTTGCGGCTGAAGTTGAGAAGGCAAGGGTTAAGGCTATTTTCAAATAGTGTCTCGTTGAAATAGTCGTAGGCGTTTTGATATGCCCCAAACTGGGCAGTAGTCGGCGGTGCTGGTTTCATCTGTAGTTCTCAGAGTTGAATCGTACGATTAACAACAAACAGGGCAGCTCAAAAGAACTGCCCAGTGGGTGTGGTCTAGTATTCGCTGGGTAGAAGGATCGTGGTATATCCGCCATCGCCTAGATAGGTACTCACCCAAACAGGCTCATCATTAATGCAGTAGTACGACATCACCCGACCGTCACCCGTTTTAATGGCGATCGCGTTAAGTTTGCCATCGTCACTAGTTGCTAGAGCCTGTAAGGTAAGCTCTTCTTCTGTCAGGCTAGGGAGTATTTCGTTATAGTGCCCAGCTTTACCAAAGTCGCCTGAAACGTGTCGTCTGAGTAAGTTGCTAGGGGCAATACCCGCTTGTTCTAGAACGTCTAGGGCGGCTGGTGTGGCGGTGCAATGTTGAAGGTTAAAAAGCATTGTGCAATCCTCAAATGAAGGGAGTAGAGAGATAGGGCAGGCGATCGCCTGCCCTGAGAACGATTAGCGGATCATCTTGTTGGCTTCAATGAATAGGCTTGCGGCGGTGCTGTGTAGCAGCTCTGGTAACTCCTTAAGCTCATCCTCTGAGTAGTCAGCAGCCCAAACCTGTTTCGCCTTAGTAATGCAAGCCTGATATCGGTTAGATACCCGCTCTAAGGCCGATAGATACGCCTCTCTAGCGCTAGCTGGGGATTCATGCCCCGGTGCTGCTGTGGTGGTCTGTGGGGCATTCTCAATCAAGCTCAGCTTGCCTTTAGAGTCTTGCGTGAGCTGAATGGTTGCCCCTTGTCTAAGTGCCGTCAACGTTGGATCGTTAGCCGGTCGCCAAAGGGTTTGCTCGGTGCCATCCTCAAGCCGGATATCAGCCACAGTGCGAACACCGTGTTTAGTGTTGACCTGGCGTGGTGCCTTAGCCAGAGTTGCGGAAAGTAGTTTGGTCATGGTTTTGAAGACTGTAGAAGGATGAAGGGCAAGGGAGGGAACGCCCTCCCAGGTGGCTAAAATTCGCCGATTTCGCTTGTGTTGGAGCTGTCGAAGCTTGCGCCCCATGACCCGAAAGCGTGGGTCTGCTGCTGGTGATATCGGCCCCGCATTTCCGCCGACATTTTCAGCAGCTCCTTAACCAGCGATGCCCGATAGAGCGGATCTTCAACGATGCGCTTGTAGTCGGGTAGCCCTTTGATGGCATCCTCTACACCCTGCTCAATGCTGGAGTTAATACAATCCTGTTCAAGCTGGGCTTGCTTAGCCTGTTCGTAGTCAGCTAGAGAAACTATCATTGACGTTAGACCTATGTAGTAGTGGGTTTACGGGGGAGAGCTATTGCTTGCAGGCGTGCTCTCCCTTTGTCGTTCAGTATTTTTTGATCCAGTCCAGGGCTTCACTCTCAGTGGTAAACCCTTTCCAGATCGATGCACCTGTCGCCTTAGTCAGACGTTCCACAACAAAGTGGATGCATGATCGACGTTCTAGCCAGAAGGCGTAGACATCGGTTTCCGAATGAAGCGGTGTACCAATTGAAACTCCTTTAATCATTGGGTTTTCCTCAATTCGTTATCGTCTAAACTGCCTTGTCGCTGGGTTGGCTCCCGTTGGCACCGTTTGCCTTTGGCTGTGGCTCCTTGTCCCACCGGCTTGCTTGTTTTCATACCCTTATTATAATTCATCGAATCGGTGAATGGAAACACCGAAACGGTTTATATATGATCTGTTACAATGAATTTATTCACCGATAACATGAATCAAGGTAAAGTAACCATGTCGATAACCATGCCCCCTAATATGCCTATTAAGTGGAAGCTTGCGGCTGTAATGGCAGACCGTGAGATAGATAATCAAAAGCTGCATGAACTTACGGGATTGCATGTAGGGACAATCTCGAAGTTGAGGAATAATCCGCCCAAGAGGGTTGACGTAGAAACCCTAGAGCTTTTATGTAAAGTGCTGGAATGTCAGCCAGGAGATCTGTTGAAGTATATTCCTAGTACTGAGTAAATTTGCGATCGATAGTGTGGCTGATGAACTTGGGATAACTCGCTCTGAAGGGTTGGAGCGGTTAGCCAGATCTAAAAGGCTAAGTGCTGATGAACTGGTATCTATAACAGGGGATGGTTGAAGCTACCCCCCCCTTTCGACCACAAGGTACGCCTGATTGGCTATACCCGGATCTTCAGAAAGTGTCTCTATTGCGCTGGGCAAACGACCTGAGATTAAAAAAGGGCATTCTCGAAAGGGAAGATCTAATTTTTTTACGGTGGAAATTTTTAGATTCAATTTTTTTTGAGGTGATCGCATCCTTCAGCCAAAAAAGACTGGTGTAGATCTGAGGATGATTTTTCTACAGTGTGGGCAAAATCAAGTAACAGCCACATCCGTTCCTGGTTTGGCTTTGAAGTAAGTGTATATAGGGATAGAGTATCCCCCTAACTGCCATGGACGAGTTCTACAACCTGGTTAAGGCTGCTACGTCAGAACAACGGGCAAACCTTTCGGCAATAACGGGTTCGGCCTATGGGGATGCTCCTGACACTCTGGTTAACCATATCAAGTATCTGAGAGGAGGGACGCTAGGACAGCTCTTCTGGGATAAGTCATGGAAGCAAGTCGTTACAGACGTTGCTGATCATGTTCACATTGACTGGCTAGCAGCCCTTGGCGGGCGCAACTGGAATGATCTATCGACGGCGGATATTGAAAAATCGGTTGTCTCTAAGCTGTTTCAGGATATGCTCGACCAGCTTTCTCCAGAGGATCGCGACAAACTCATTCTAGAGATGAAGCGTAACAGCGATGATCCGCACCTAGAGACCCTTCTAGCTAGTGGCGGGATTATGGCGGCTGCTAGAATGAGCGGCTTTGGGGTTTACCTGATGGCCAGTACGGTACTTGGCGGATTGACCAGCGCTATTGGCATAACCATACCCTTCGGCATTTATATGGGCATGAGCCAGGCGATCGCACTGGTGCTTGGGCCAGTAGGTTGGGCCGCATTAGCAGGTGGAATCCTTTGGACGCTGAATCAACCTAACTGGGAAAGGTTAACATTGGGAGTAGTTTATGTGTCGCTCCTACGGAACACAAAGGAGGTTTGACCTAGCAGACTCAGATTTTCCAAATTGCTTAAACTTTACAAGCTAACAACAAATTCAATACTCAAAAATCATTAAAAAGATTCATTGCTATGCTGGTTTTCTTTATTCATGGCGTTGCCACAAGAGATGTGAAGTACTCACATTCACTAGTGGAGGGCATTAAAAAGGAATTCAATCAGGAAAACAAAAAGCTACCCTTTTTCTATTCAAGCTTTTAGGGTCATGTTCTGAATGACTTTAATAAAATCTGGAATTACATCGATGAAGATCTGAATTCCCTCGAAGAAAAATATAGTGTTAGCCCTAAAGATTCATTTAGGTACAGGCAATTTAGGGAGGGGCTTATCTCAGAATTTACGGGTGATATGTTCACCTATATGAATGAAAAGCAAGGCTTTGAGGTGAGAAAACTTATTGCGGATCAACTGACTAAATTCTTAGAACAGCATCCAGACGAGAAAGAGATTCACATTGTTGCTCATTCACTAGGGACTGTCATTCTATGGGATATTTTATTTTCTGACAAATTCAAAGAGGGAGATCCAGCCTTCTTAATTCGAGAAAAGATTTCAGATCGGGGAGTCGAAGATAGCAACGGGCAAGCCTCTCTTGCTAGTATCACTACTATGGGATCTCCCATATTATTTTTCAATGCCATGCTTGGTATTAATGCTGAGGATATTGAGCGAAAGATTCAAAGCTACACACCCAAAACGATTAAGTGGGTTAATATAGTACATGCTTCCGACGTAATTTCGTACCCATTAAGTGCAAGCTTAAATTCACAAAAAGGACGTACCAACCTTATCTTTCGCGACTTCTTTATCTATAAAGATGCAAACCTATTGGAGACAGCAGCTCGAAAGGTTAATCAGGAGGATATCGCCCTTTTTGCTGGCATAGTGGATGCTCATACGAGCTATTGGTCATTGCCTGAGGTGGCTCAAGTTATTTTCGAGCAAATGTTTGCCAAAGATTTTGTCAAACTCCGCAACATTGATGATGTGGCAAAGGAAGTTGTTAGGCGCTTGAAAAAAGTTCCTGGAATGTCGCGTCCTGGAGTGAAGCTCCATTCTAAAGAATATATTGTTGAGCAAATTGAATTTTATGATGGAAGTGGATGTTTGGACTGCATCAAAAACTTTGCAAATGTGCATCATGTCTATGTCTATAATTCTCAATCAACTTGTATTTTTGAAGGATACGTCGATTGGCTCAGAACAAATGATCTCTTAAATGAGGTTGATCGTATAAGAGCTAGATTTGAAATGCCTTAATAACTGCCTTGCATAATCGTAATAGGCATTGCAGAACAACATAGCAACCCTAAAGCTACGAGAGTTTTAACCAATCTTGATTGCAACTAGAACGGCATTTCAGAAAGTGGCAACTGATATTGACTTAGCAATCCAATAGCCTCCATGATTTCACGTTGATATGGGTAAAGGGCTTCAGGAGTACCAATTGATGGATTAACGCCTGCCGCATCGGGTGTTATCTCACCCAGATAAATATCACGTGTGGCTTGTCCTCTTACTCTGTAATCCGTTATCTCTGCAATCAAGATTCTGAAGACGCTGCTGCGAGAAGATGACCAACTTGCATAAGATGAAACCCTTAAACTATGGCCTTCATTTGTAATCGTAGAAACCATCATTTGTTGAGAATTATCGACCCTATATTCTCTTCCATAATGCCATGTATTTCTTTCCCGTGTGAAATTAAAACACCATCCATTTGCCCAAAAAAACTTTTTCCAGACCTCACTTGTGAGAACCGAACTTTCAAGCAAATTATAACTGGCAGGCTTTTCTGTAACTCCAAGGCAATATTCTTCATGCCCCTGCCGAAGCTCTTGAGTTGAGGAAATATTCTGAGAAACCATTAAGCTTCTTAATGGATTTGATGATATAACTGGCCTCGCATAGGCAATTTCGTTTGAGGCAAAGCAAAGCAAAAAAGTGATAGCTATTTTTTGGGCTAATTTGATACTACCAATATACATCTCCAAATTTTCCTGAATTTATTAAAGTACTGTTGCAAGTTTAGCAGGCAATATAGAACTAGCAACGGCATCGAAACTTACAAAACTGACTCTGACATAGGTCTTCGATTCGCTGTGCAACACCTAGAAATCATCTTCTAAATTCCTTCCAATTGCTGCTGCCTGCGGTAAGATAAATTAATCTCACATGCATAAATAGCAGGACATATACCAACTGGAATTGTCATTGTTATAGCCGTTGTTGGCATATTCCATTGTTTTTGATAGACAAAATTTTGCGGGAGAGAGGAAACGATATTTTCTGCTTGCCCATATCTATTATTCAGATTATTGAACAGGCTGTAGTAGGGAGATCGACCATTTTCATCCCACCGCAAAATAACACTTTCTAATCTATCACTATTAAAATAAAACTCCACCTTGTAAGTACTTTCACCCACATTAAAACCATCCATGCTGGCGAAATGTGAGAATGACGTTGCACTTTGGCTTACCTGCAAACTTCCAATAGGGTGAAGAGATCTTACTTCTGCATAGGTCATGCCCCATCGTGTATTATTCCATCCTTGAATATCTTGCACTTGTTGAGCTTGAACGATCGCTGGTGTTGTTGTGAAAACAAATGAAGCGATTCCCAAACCATATGCCAACGAGTTAATATGTCTATTCATTGAGATTGCTCCTCCATGGAAATATTAATTGAAAAAATTATCCTTACCTGATATTTGCCTAATCTGAGACTATCTAATATTCTTTTCTAGAGCTAGAGTTTTCCCAATATTTTCTCTGCCCTAGATTTTTAGTACTAAAGCAAAAACCGAGACTGGCATTCTCAAATCTGCAATCATTCCAAGACTCCTTCAGAAGCTTTAGTGATAGGCTTCCCAATTATTTAACGCTAGTAACCTTCTATACCAGCGTCAAGACTAGAGCAGGCAAAAATACACTATTTGCCTATGGGAGAGAAAGTATTATGAAGCTATATCTAGCAATCCTGATGGTGATCGCTGCTTTCTACAGCCAGTAGAACCCAGCCAACCATAAAACAATGCTCCTACTCTTCCTTGCGATCGCTACCGATCCACCGGATAAGAGTAGGAGCTGTAGTGTCTTACTTCAGTGATTCTTGTCTATTCTCCACTGATAAGCATAATCACTCAATGATTACATACCGGGTCAAGACTCTCATCACCTCGTTAACCTTACCTGTGGGTACAGGCTTGCTCCATTCTCTGACTTCTGCGAAACCAACCCGATAGGCTTCGTAAATGACCCTCTCCGTAGCGTAAACCGATCCTCTAACGGTAAGCAAGACCTTTTCTCTTCCAGGCTCACCAGTTGGTTCGGTAGTGATTGCTGCTTGAGTATCTGTGCTGGGCAGGGGGGAAGTCAGGAAAGCTTGAGGCATAGGGATACTCGCTTAGGTTACATAAGGGATTTCCTAAGCCTAGTAATATGCCAACTGGATGTCAACCGATCGGAACCCTTTCTTTACCTGCTAGGCTCTGAGACTATGATTCCATGGGAAAAGCAGGCAATGTACTTAAGCAAGTTCTAGAGAAGTACGACATCACCCAGTATGGTCTGGCCAAGGCTATGGGAGTTGAGCGCACCACGGTCTACCGTTGGGTAAAAGGGGACAGAGACCCCGCAGCGGATACAGTTGTGGAAATTGTAGAAGCTCTTAAAACACTGAACAGACAAGCTGCTGAAGAGTTCATACGCTTTTACTTAGGCAATTTGCTTGAGGGCGAAGACTCTTAGCTTGCTTTTAATTGGCTTATTAACCATCTATGAGCTTGGCTTCCTTGCTTAATCTTTGAATTGTTGCGTTTACTTTTCTAAAATTCATATTAACGCTGGACGAATTTCGTGGAGAGCTGCTTCTCCAGTTGAAGCCTGTTGTCCTCGTAAACTTTGAAGAGGTTTTCAAAAAATAGAAGGGAAAGAGACATTTTTATCCTTAATACTAAATGACCTTTATGATATCAGCGCATTTATAATCAGGTGAAGATCTAAATATTAAAAGATCCAATTAACGATATTATTTCTAATCGGCCTTTTGGTACAAATTTTAATAGGTAAGTTGAGGGGTATCAATCCTTAACTTATGACCAGTATACGAGATTGTTGATGTGGTATCAATGTTGATTAGCTATTCGCATTTCAGAACTCGATTATGCGATCGTCGTCGTCATCTTCTCGTGAATCATGTTCTCTAGGAAAATAGTCTTCTAACTCATTTTCTAACTCATTGCGGGGCTGATCACTGAAATGGTTAGGACTTAAAGCCTTCTTTGATTGAGAAGGGCGACCTATATTAAGAGTATCTTTGGTAAGAGCCACCTGACCTTTTGCTCTCTTCACTTCTCGGCGCTTAATGACTTCCTCAAAGTATTCATCGATATGAACCTCGGGAATCTGAAATTCTTTACCGTTACCATAATTTCTTTTGGTAACCACCTTCAGGCCTACAGAGGCAAGAATCTTACGAGCGATGGCATTTTCTTTTTTCAACTTGCTGACATCAATACCTAAGAGAAGCTTGATATCTGCTGATTGCTCTCTAGCAACCTTCACTAGCTCTTTAATGTCTTCATCGGTAATAGACTGAGCATTGTCCCTAAAATAGCCTAGGTTGAGGTCAAAGGCCAATCTAACGGTATCAACGCAGAAGTCCTTATCAGGAGCGTAATAATCTTTCTGCCACTCATCATTCTTCTCAGCCAACTTGGGTTCGTTCAGATACTCAACCAAACGAATGGCTTGCCAATTGTTATCTTTCTGATAGAATTTGACATCATCTTCGGTGACATTGTCAATAACCAGCGATCGCCTAATGAGACCTTTAATAAACCCAGCACTCTCTTCCGGTGTGAACTCTTTTTTTTCTTGAAAAACTTTTAGATCGACATCTTCAGCATTGAGAATGGACTCAAGATTGGAAGCCTTGATAAGCTCTTTAGTCTGCTTGTAGATGATGTCTTCTTCAGTCATTTCACCATCAAGGAGTTCAGTCTCAGTAACAAAGTACCCTTCAGCACGGAATTTCTCACGCATCGCCTGAAGGGGGTAAGCGTGTTGGCGAGAGTTCTTAGCCATCATTGCGGCCTTAAGCCGATCGAACGGAGTAGCTACAGCCTTCTTTGGCACATCATGCAAGTCAAAAATTTTTTGTTGTGCAGACAAAATTTCAGCTAAACATTCCGCTTCAGTCTTCGCTAGTTTAGGATTAGTGGGTGATTTACACCATACGACGCGATCGCAACCAGAACGTACTCTATGTAGCCCTTGTGCAAATGTCTCAATGGTTGTGAGTTTCTTTTCGTAGATACCACCCACAAAGTCGAAATGACCATTAGTAAGGCTAATAGCGGTCGCTACTGAAGGAGAACCAACCAAACCAGCAGGACGATAGTTGTCAGAGGCTTTGAAGATTTGAGGATAATTAGCTTTTGTGTCACTTGTGATGGCGTCAAACTTAGGGTAGATAGAGCCAAGGATGATAACCGTCGCCGCAAGATCACAGTAGATGAAAGGAGTGCGACCTTTAATAGTGTTGTCAAGGTCAGTAAATACCGCCTCAATATTTTTGCTGATACGAATTTCCAGGTTAGTCATTCCACCTGCTTTGCCTTTATGAGCTAGAGGCTGGTACATATTTACAAGGAACTCTCCACCTTCGGTGATTTCGTTGATGTAGCTGTAGGTGGCTTCCGATATATCAGCATCTAGGTACAGTAACCCCTCACAGGTTGAGACCATTTCCTCTAGAGCTATCCTAACTTCATTACGATTAGATTCAAATGTGCTGCTGAGTGTTAGGTCATTCAGAGTGCTCTCAACTTCGTCAATGATGATTACACAGCCAGAACGCATCTCAGCGGGGATATGAGGAATCGAGTTTATACACACAACGTAACCGCAGCCTCTCCTGTAATCTCCACCTCGAACCGAGCGGTAGTCTTGAAAGCTAAGATCAGCAACCAGTTTGTCAACAATTGCCTGACGGTTAGAGATGACTAAAACCATCTTGGGATTTTCAAACTGATCCACCCATCGTTTGATGAGGCTGGTCTTGCCAGTACCCTTGGCAGACTTGATTCCCAGCTTAGGGTGATTCTCAACTGCGTAGTTTGAGGTGTACTCCTGGTTTAGTACGATCGCCCCTTCAGGAGCATTGTATTTATAGATAACAGGAACCCAATACTCGTCGTAGTTGGTAGTCGAGTAAGACCAGGTACCCTGGTTGACTGACAAAAGTTGGCTGAAAGCTGCTAAAAAGCTTGTGGTACGGTAGTTTCAGGGATTGGAGGAAGAAGTGGGGAGCCAGCGTTCT
>NZ_JAYFES010000102.1:0-114331 GCF_055795045.1 Pseudanabaena sp. PCC 9330
CATCCCGCTGGCGTAGACACCCTGTAGGGGCGAACCGCGGTTCGCCCTGCCGAATCGGAGGTAGGCGAGCAGAATTTAGTATCACTACTTTTAGCTGCTGAGTAAGCGAGTAATAGGGCAGGGCGCACCCTGCGGCCCGTCATGCCCAGGTCTTTACAGGCAGGGGTGCAGTCGCGCCAAATCGCTTTGCCTGCAAACCTTAAGCCTTCTCTAAACCTTCTCAAGAATGGGGCAAATGGTCTCTTGGGCGCTCTCGGGGGTACTGGGCCAACCAGAGAGTAGCCCAGTTAACTCTTGCTTCAGGAGCTGTAGCTCTTGAATGTGTCTCTCAATCTCGACAAGCTTGTCTTCTAGCTTGGCCTGAATGTGCGAGCAGGGTAAATTGCCCTGATCATGCACCTCCAGAAATTCTCTGATCTCGGTCAGGGTGAGGCCCAGACTCTGCGATCGCCGAATAAAGCCCAGCCGGGTAAACACATCTTCCGCAAAAATGCGGTAGCCGCCCTCAGTGCGTCCGGCAGTTTTAAGCAGGCCGATCTCGTCGTAGTAGCGGATGGTTTTGACGGGCAACCCACTTGCCTTCGCGACCGCGCCAATTAGCCTAGGGGGATCCTGCGTTAGCATGGCCAACCTCATCGGAGTCATAACCCTATGGTAAACCCTCCAGCCCAGCGGAGAGTCTAGATGGGTAATGGAGAAATCTGTACCCAGTGCCATTCCCTAGACCCTAACCATCCAGGCAATTCCCTGAAAACGAATCTCGATTGAAATTCAATTGACTTGCATTTCAACCTGAATCGTGGCACTCTACAGAGGCGGCAGCTCTGCCCCTCTTGGTGTCGGGGTAGTCGCTAGTTCCCCCGGTGCTGGGTGGCCAGGGCAAATCGTATCCGGCGATACAGGTTTCGGGGTATTCTGCTGATTGAATTGTGTAGAACGTTCTATTTGAAACTGCCATGACTCAACTCACCGCTGAAAGCCAAGGACTGCGCCCCGTAAGCGAAGAAGGCCTCAAAGGGCTGGCCGAAAAGGCTCGGAACAACCCCAATGCGATCGCCACCGTGCGCGCCAAAACCGTCTGCGAAGGCCAGTTTCGCAACCTCACCTATGTGCGCGACCTGCCCGCCCACGTGATTGACGAACCCCCCACCCTGCTGGGGCAAGATACCGCACCCAACCCCTCTGAAGCCGTGCTGGCGGCGTTGGGTTCCTGTCTCTCGGTAGGCATTCACGCCAACGCCATTGGGCGCGGCATTCAGCTCACCAAGCTGGAGCTAGAGCTAGAGGGCGACATCAACATCACCGGCGTTTGGGGCATTGGCGACCTGTCAGAAAAGCGCTTGGGCTTCAGCGACATTCGCGTTAAGGTCAATATCGAAGGCAACGCCAGCCGCGAAGAGCTAGATGACCTGGTGGCCCACGCCAACGATTGGTCACCCGTGGCCAATACCCTGCGGCTGCCGGTGAATATGGAGGTCACTCTGGCCTAGTTTTATGGGTGCATTGCTGTGCGCATGCACCCTACTCTCTACTCCCTACCCATCTACCCCTATGCTCCCCAACGCCCTACTCGATCGCATCTCAGCCACCTCCCTACCAGCGGCGATTCCCTTTGACCTGGGGGTGATCGACGAGGCGATCGCCCAGCGCCTCGCACCCCTGGTGCCCGCCATCGACCAGGAGGGGGTTTATCCTCGCGAGTTTATGCACCATCTGGGTGCACTGGGGGGCTTTGGGCAGAGCCTCACCCCTGCATTTGGCGGCCAGGGCCAGGGGTTTCGGGCGGCGGTGCAGGTGATTGAGGCGGTGTCGCAAACCTGTCTGTGTACGGGGTTTATGACCTGGTGCCACATTGCCTGCGTCTGGTATGCCCAAAACACCGACAATGATTTGCTAAAAAAACAGGTGCTGCCCCAGATCGCCACTGGCGAGGTGCTGGCCGGAACGGGGCTGTCAAACCCGATGAAGCACTTTGCCGAGATCGAAAAAATTGCCCTGGTGGCCGAGCGGCGCGAGGGGGGCTATGTGATCGACGGGCTGCTGCCCTGGGTGTCGAATCTGGGGCCGGGGCACTACTTTGCGGTGGTGGCCAAAATTGCCGACAGCGATGACTATCTAATGGCGATCGTCTCCGATCGCCTGCCCGGTCTCACCCTCAAATCGACGGCTCACTTCATTGCCCTGGAGGGTAGCAATACCTATAGCTGTCAGCTGCGCCAGGTGTTTGTGCCCGATGAGTGGATTTTGGCGGCCCCCTGCGCCGACTATATCGATCGCATCAAGCCGGGCTTTGTGCTGGCTCAGGTGGGCATGGGGCTGGGGCTGACCCAGGCCTGTGTTGACAGCATGAAGCGGTCAAACCAGCGCTATGGCCATGTAAATGGCTATTTAGATGACTCGGTGGAGCGCATTGAGGCAGATTTGGAGCAGCTGCGATCGCAGACCTACACCCTGGCCGACACCCTCAACGATCAGCCCCCTTACGGCGAACCTGGCTTTTTTCGTCGGGTGGTGCAGGCCCGCGCCGATGCCTCAGAGCTATCATTGCGAGCATCTCAGGCTGACATGCTCTATGCCGGAGCCAGAAGCTACTTGCAGGGGGGGGCGATCGAGCGTCGCCTGCGCGAAGCCTACTTTGTCGCCATGGTCACCCCGGCACTCAAGCATTTGAAAAAAGTCTTGCAGACTCTGCCTGCTACCCCCTAAGCCGGAGCGCGTCAGGTCCATGAACAGTCAATTGCATCCGTCTTCGTCCCCTGCGACCCATGACTTGCCGAGGGCATCGCCCGATCGCCCTGCCCTAGTGGTGGAGGATCTGGCCAAGCAGTACGCCACCACCCAGGGGCCATTCACCGTCTTTGACGGCATTCACCTAGCGGTGCAGCCCGGTGAAATCGTCTGTCTGCTGGGGGCCAGCGGCTGCGGCAAATCGTCGCTGCTCTCCACCATTGCCGGGCTACAACTGGCAGACCGGGGGCACATCTACCTCCAGGGCGATCGCATTCAGGCTCCCGACCCGCGCATTGGGCTGATCTTTCAGGAGGCGGCCCTGTTGCCCTGGCTAACGGTGCAGCACAATGTCGCCATGGGCCTACAGCTCAGCCACATGCCACGCCTGTCGCGCCCCGAGCTGCGCAGCCGCATTGACCAGGCTCTGCTCAGTGTGGGCCTAGAGAAGTTTCACCGCACCTATCCGCACCAGCTGTCGGGGGGCATGGCCCAGCGGGCTGCGATCGCCCGCACCATTGCCCGCGATCCCCAGCTTCTGCTGATGGATGAGCCCTTTAGCGCCCTCGATGCCATCACTCGGCTCGAAATGCAGCAGCTGTTGCTGGAGATTATTGCCCAGCGCCACTGCACTGCCCTGCTGGTCACCCATGACCTTGACGAGGCGCTACTGCTGGGCGATCGCATTCTGCTCATGAGCCGCAATCCGGGCCGCATTCACCGAGAGTGGGTTGTCACCACCCCCCAGCCCCGAGTGCGCCATACCGAAGACCTGATGGCCCTGCGCGCCGAAATCTTCACCACCCTATCGGAGGTGATGGACAAACCCGCCCTCACCCCCTAGCCCCATCCCTACGCCAAACCGCCATGCACTCCCTAAACTCTCTCTGCGCCTGCTGCGGCCTCAACCGCCGCGACTTTCTCAAACTGGCCTCCCTCTTTTCTGGCTCTGCTGCCCTCAGTGCGATCGCCGGCGGCTGTGGTGCCCCCTCCACCTCCGAGAACGCCACCAGCGCGCCTGGGGCGAATACCACCGCCACGGGCAGCCTCGATCAGCCCGTCAAAATTGGCTATTTGCCCATTCTCGATGCCTCGCCCCTGCTGATTGCCCACGCCAATCAGCTCTACGAAGCCGAGGGTCTCACCGCCGAGCAGCCGGTGCTGTTTCGCTCCTGGGCCGACATTGTCGAAGCCTTTTTAGCTCGCCAGGTCAACGTGGTGCACCTGCTCAGCCCAATTACCGTATGGCTGCGCTATGGGGCGCAAAAAGTACCCGGAAAAATCGTCGCCTGGAACCACGTCGACGGCTCTGCCCTCACCGTGCAGCCCGAAATCAACGAGGTCAAAGACCTCGGCGGCCAGGTGATTGCCGTGCCCTTCTGGTACTCAATTCACAACGTGGTGCTGCAACAGCTGCTGGGTCAGGCGGGCCTGACAGTGGTGACTAAACCCGGCACCCAGACCATTCAGCCCAACGAGGTAAATCTGGTGGTTATGCCGCCCCCCGAAATGGTGTCGGCCCTGGCCAACAAGAGCATTGCGGGCTACATCGTGGCCGAGCCCTTCAACGCCGCAGGCGAAGCCTCTGGCAATGGCAAGGTGCTGCGCTTTACTGGCGACGTGTGGAAGAATCACGCCTGCTGCGTTGTCTTTTTGCACGAAGACGATCTCAACCAGCGCCCCGAATGGGCTCAGGGCGTCGTGAATGCCGTGGTCAAGAGCCAGCTCTGGATTCGCGATCACCGCTCGGAGACCGCCAGCCTGCTTTCTAAAGAGGGGGGCAGCTACACCCCTCACCCCGAGGCCGTGCTGCAAAAGGTGCTCACCGGCTTTGATGCCGACACCTACGCCAAGCAGGGGGCGATCAAACACGCCGACTGGGGCTCTCAGCGGATTGACTTTCAGCCCTTCCCCTTCCCCTCTTACACCGAGGAGCTGGTGCGGCTGCTTCAACAAACCCAGGTGGAGGGCGACAACGCCTTTCTCCAGGGGCTCCAGCCCGCCGAGGTGGCCAGCGATCTGGTGGATGACTCCTTTGTGAAGCAGGCTCTACAAGCAGTGGGCGGGCCTCAGGTCTTTGGCCTGCCTGAGTCTCTATTGCGAGAAGAGAGCTTCCAGATCGCCCGCATGGGGCATTCATCGCTGGCCTAGGCGGCGATCGCTCTAATCGCCGGAGGGTAGAGCGTTGGTTGCTGGTGGGCAATGCCCACCCTAGGGATCAACATAATTTTGCATCAACGCCATAGACGTTGCCCTGGGCGCAGGGCCTGCGCCCCTACCCGCAATCTTCCCAAAATCCAAAATCGCCAATCCAAAATCAGGGCAGCCCCACCCAACCCAACCCTAGCCCCTCCCGAGAGGGGAATTTGATTCTCTATCCATCCCCCCATCTATGGCCCTCACCACCTCACCACCCCGCCGGATCTCAATCCCCATCCCCATCTCTCTTTGGGGCTTGATCGGTACGCTGCTGATCTGGTGGCTAGCGACCACGCCTCTGTGGCATAGCGGGGTGATTGGCGATTTTTCGCCGGAGCGGACTTTTGGGGCGATCGCGCAGATGGTGGTTTCGGGGTCAATTTTTCCGCACATTTGGGCCAGTCTGCGGCGGGTGTTTGTGGGGTTATTCGCCGCTACGCTGATCGGCATTCCCCTGGGGCTGTTGATTGGTCTGTCGCGGGCGATCGAGCAGGCGACGTCGGTGCTGTTTCAGTTTGTGCGCATGATTTCGCCGGTGTCGTGGATGCCGGTGGCGGTGATGGTGTTTGGCATTGGCGACTGGCCGGTGTATTTTTTGCTGACGGTGGCGGCGGTTTGGCCGCTGATGCTAAATGCGGCAGCGGGGGTGGCCTCGGTCGATCGCCGCTGGCTGCTGCTGTCGCGCAGTCTCTGCGCTACCCGCTGGGAAACTGTGACCAAAATAGTGGTACCTGCAACCATTCCCCACTTGCTGACGGGGCTGCGGTTGGCCGTGGGCATTATTTGGATTGTGCTGGTACCGGCAGAAATGTTGGGGGTGAGAGCGGGGTTGGGCTATTTCATTTTAGATACCCGCGATCGCCTCGCCTATTCAGAGCTAATGGCGGCGATTTTGATCATTGGTGCGATCGGTTACCTGCTCGATGCGACCCTGCGCTGGGCAAACCAGGCCTGGCAGCATCGAGCATAGGCGAGACATCGTTCAAGACATTGTTTGCAATTGGTAACAGGTGGGATGGTTCATCGTAAACGCACCCGTGAAGACATGCTTGATGCCATGGTGGGCAGTGTGCACCGCAAAGGGCTAAACGGCACCGGGTTAACGGAGCTATTGCAGGTAAGCGGAGCTTCGTCTGGCAGTTTTTACAACTACTTTGCCTCTAAAGATGATCTGGGCCACGCCCTGATTGATTTTGATTGGCAGCAGCTCAAAACCCATCTGATCGACCCGGCCTCGGCCCAGACCGATGACCCGATCGCCCAAATTTTTTGGATGATCGATGCTCTAGAAGCCAAACACCTGGGCACAGGAGACTGCTTTGGCTGTTTCCTCGGCAATCTGGTGGTGGATCTAGCCGAGTACAATCCCGCCTTTCGCGATCATCTCATTGGGGTGTTTCAGCAGTGGCAGCAGGCATTTGCCAGTCGGCTAGCCCAGGCTGAGTTGAAATCAGGCGTCGATCCCCAAGCCCTAGCAGATGAACTCTTAACGCTGATTCAAGGGGTGCTGCTGTTGGGGCGGCTCTACCAACAGCCTGAGCGACTGAAAGCTGGGTTTACCCAGGTGCGCCGCCACCTGCGCGAGGCATTAGTACCTTAGCTACGGCTAGGATCCTAGGCCCATGGGCAAAGCCCTATCGACCTAGATCTCTGTTTCTGACAGCGGGACATTAGATAGAGCCTTGCGGGTAGCCAAGGCCGCCGCCAGCAGGCTAATGCCAGTGAACAGCAGACTAATACCTACGTAGAGACCAATCAGCCAAAGGGCGCTAATGGGCCAGCGGTTGAGCACCATAATGCCGAGAATCAGCGTCACCACGCCGTTGAGCACCACTAGCCAAGACATGCTGCGACCCGCCTTTTGGGTGAAACCCATGACGATGGTAAACACACCTTCCACTACGAACAAAATGCCAAAGGCAAGGGTCAGCGCCAGCAGCGCCGCCCCCAGGTTAAACAAAATGTAAAGCCCCGCCACCGCATAGAAAATACCGACAATCAGGTTGAGCCAAAACCCTCGCACTGGGTGCGATCGAAAGGATTGCACAATCATCAAAATACCGCTGATGAGAGAAATCCAGCCCATCATGGCGGTAAAGAAAGCAGAGGCGATCGCAGGCGCGATGATGGCCAAGATGCCCAATACAATGAGCGCGATGCTCAGAAAAATGACCCAACTGGTGGAAGACTTAATGTCTTCATTTGATACATTGCCAATTGTCATAGCGATTACCTAAAAATTGTTGTCAGTCTAAATTTCAAACCAAAATTCAATTTGATCTAACCAGACAGCCATAATTAAACAATGCCGACAGGCAAAACGCTGCTGCGCTTAATTAAAGTAGACCGTAAAACCGAGCCACAGAGAGTGGGTCGTCAGATCTACAACGCCTTCTTCACCACCCCAATCGACGCTGGCAAACTTGTAGCTGGGCCGCACAGATACATTGGGCAAAAAGCGCCAGTCAAGCCCCGCAGACCCGCCCCACGAAAGATTGGGAGAGTTACCGAGACCAAACCCGCCCACATAGCCATTGAGCGTGAGTTTGGTGCGTGGGTCAAACAACACCTCCGCGCGGGTTTGCAAAACGGGCTCCACCCATCTGGGGTTGGCGCGGGAGGTCAACTGGGTGTTGGTTGAGACAAAGTCAAACCCGTAGGAGCTATAGCGGGCGCCGCCAAAGAGATCGACCGTCACTGCTGGAAACACCGCCGACGCCAGTACCCCCTCACGGCTGACGAGGGGAAACCGACCCGCCCGCCAGCCTAGAGAAGCCCCAACCCGCGTATAGTCAATCCCCAGTTCCAAAATGCTCTGGGTACCCGATCGCCCAAACAGCAGTCGCGAGCCCAGGTTGGCATAAAAGCCATCGACCACAAAGGCCACGTCGTTGTACCAAATTTCTAGCTCACCCCCCAGCAAAAAAACGCTGCTCAGGTCAACGCCACGAACTTGAGTCAGCTGCACAGTGCGCGTTCCAGAGGCTGGGGTGCCCCCCACGGTCGCCGCCGCCAGTGCCGCCAACTCGCTCGGGCTGAGCCCCGTCGCTGCCCGAGCGCTGGCCACATTAGGGGTAATGGTGAGCCGTTCAACATCAGTACCAGCAAGGGTGATATCGATATTTCCTAGATCTAATACCGACTCAAACACCAGCTGACCACTGACGCTAAAGGGCACCTCTAAGTAAGGCCGAAACTCAACTCGCCAAGGGCTAGGGGTGGCGACCTGGGGCTCTCGCTGGCCGATCTCTGGGGGAATAGCCGGCACGACCTGGGTGCCAGCCCCCTTTCGGGAGTTATCCACAACCTCAGAATATTCAATGGGTATAATTTCAGCCAGGTCAGCGGCGCTGGTCGTCACCGCTCCTAGCGCCTCGACCTTCGACCCAGGTGCCAGGTCAGCGGCAGAAAAGGCGTCCATGGGGGTGAGCCCAACGCTTAGAATAGCTGGGTCGAAGGAGCCAGCAGATTGAAATGCCGCCTCGCTCTCAGCTCCTCCTGCGGCCCGATCGCCTGCTCCACTGTCGGCCCAAGCCCCAGGGGCGGCCCAGACACCCCCCACTATCCCTAGAACCGTCAGCAGCAGCCTAGGAACCCATTTCACTGTTGTCATTACCCGTTTTCCTGCCGGTAGTAGGCTAGTTAGCATGGGACTAGTGGTATCGGGGGATCGCCCCCAGGCGGGCTCTCTGACCTATAAAAGACCAGCTAATTCTAGAAGCTTGAGCACAGCGGGGGCGGGGTTTGAAGCTTAACTTCAGAATTGTCACAGCAAACTCGTCCTGCTCTAAAAAATTCCATTGGTAGCCCACAGCCCAGGCTTTGCCGGAGCAGGCTCGGGATGCGAATGACCCGCTCCTCACTGCTGACTCTAGGAATGCTGCGGGTTATGCAAAGTGCTCCTGGCAAAGTCGGCTAAAGTGATCGCCCCGCTGTTCAAAGTTGGCATATTGGTCAAAACTGGCGCAGGCAGGGGAGAGCAGCACCACCGAGGCCCCCAGAGATGGGGCTACCTCAGCGCTGCGACTCACCGCTCGATCCATCGTCTCAACGATCTCGTAGGCGCTGTAGCCCGCTGTGTCTAGCCGCTGAGCAAACTGGGGGGCCGCATCGCCAATCAGCAGCACCGTGGCGGCTCGTTCTAGAATGCGCTGCACCCAGGCGGTGTCATCTCCTTCTTTGGCCTCGCCGCCCGCGATCAAGACTGCTGGGGCCGCCACCGATCGCAGCCCCACCTCGGCGGCATCGTAGTTGGTGGCCTTAGAGTCGTTGATAAAGTCGATGCCCTGCCAGGTGCAGATGTGCTCTAGCCGGTGAGGCACACCGGGAAAGCTAGAGACCCCAGCGGCGATCGCCTCGGCATCGATCTCCGCTAGACAAGCCGCTGTCACCGCCAGCAGCAGATTTTGCCGGTTGTGGTCGCCCACCATTCGCAGGGCGTCAGCCCGCACAATGGGGATGCCCTCAAATTTGACCCAGTCGGCCTCAAGGTAGGCCACCGGTCGCAGAGGTGCGATCGCGCCCTTACCGTCAGCGCTAGTCCAGTGGGCGGCAGGCAGTACCTCCGCCAAATGCTGACGCAGGTAGGGGTCGTCGCCGTTGAGCACCGCCAGTTCAGAGCGGTGCATCAGAGTAGCTTTGATCTGGGCATAGTTTTCAACGGTTTGGTGCCGCTGTAGGTGGTCGGGAGTGAGGGTCGTCCAGAGGCCAATTTTGGGGGCCAGGGTAGCGGCGGCCTCGATCTGGTAGCTGCTCAGCTCAGCGATCACCCAGTCGGGCACTGTGGGCTCTAGGGCCAGTTCGCAGGCCGCATAGCCAATGTTGCCGCAGGCCGGCGCATGAAACCCCGCCGCCTGAAAAATAGCGGCGGTGAGGGCGGTGGTGGTGGTTTTGCCGTTGGTACCGGTAATGCCTACCCAGGGGCGATCCTGCAAAAATCGCCAGGCCAGCTCCATTTCGCCAATCACCTCCAGGCCGTTGGCGCGGGCCGCCACCAGGGCCGGGCTATCCCAGGGCACACCGGGGCTGACCACCAGCAGGTGGGTGCGGCTGTCGGGCACAAAGCTGTAGTCGAGCAGCACCGCAATGCCCTCCTGGGCCAGTGCCGCTTGCTGAGAGATGAGGGATGGGTTAGAACCGCGATCGCTCAGCACCACCTCCCAGCCATTGCGCTTGAGCAGCCTTGCCGCCGCCACCCCCGACTTCCCGAGACCAATCACATGGGCATTTTTCATTGCACCCTACCCCTTCACGATCGCCCCAAAGTCGCCCAGCACCAGGGCATGGTTGCGCAGCAGGCCCAGCAGATTGAGCCGATTTTGCCGCACCGCCGGGTCGTCGGCCATTACCAACACGCTGTCGGGGCCATCAAAAAAGCCGCTAACCACCGGGGCCACCTGCTCTAGGCCCGCCACCAGCTGGTCGTAATCGCGGCTGGCCTGGGCGGCCTCGGTCTGGGGCACCAGCGCCTCCAGGGCAGCGAAAAAGGCCTGTTCAGCCTTGGCCTCTAAGGCCTCAGCGGCAATCACCCCGGCTGGGTTCAGCACCTCGGTGTCCAGAGTGCCCTGGGCCGCCAGGCGGGTGGCCCGGTTCACCGTTTCGTACACCTTATCCATGCGCCCACTGCGGCGCATCTCCTGCAAAAACAGCGCCCGATCTTTGACATCCAGCGGGTCGGCTAGCGCCCGTTCCCCCAGCACGGCATTGACCAGGTCATAGTCAACCCCCAGTTCATCCTGCAAGAGGGTCTGAATCCGCTGCAAGAAAAAATCGTGTAGTTGGGTGCCCAGAGCTTCGGGAGCGTTGACCTCTAGGGCCGCATCCTGGGCATAGTCTTGCACCACCGTATCCAGTAGCCGCCCCAGGTTGAGGGGTAGCCCCGCCGCCCAGATGATGTTGACCACCGCGTTGGCCGCCCGTCGCAGGGCAAAGGGGTCAGACGACCCCGTGGGCAGCTGGCCCGTGCTAAAAATGCCCACCAGAGTGTCGAGGCGATCGGCAATGCCCACCACCTGGCCCACCAGGGTCTGGGGCAGGCTATCGTGGGCGCCCCTGGGCAGGTAGTGCTCGGCGATCGCAGTGGCCACCGCCTCGGGCTCGCCGCTGTGAATGGCGTACTTTTGGCCCATCACCCCCTGGAGCTCAGGAAATTCACCCACCATTTGGGTGACCAGGTCGGCCTTGCACAGGTAGACGGCCCGGCGAATGTGCTGGCGCGGCTGCGCCCCCAGGTTGAGCTGGTCGCCCAAGTGGTCGGCCACCACCCCAATGCGTTTGACCTTGGCGGCCATCGACCCTAGCCGTTCTTCAAAGGTGACGGTTTCAAGTTTGGGGACGAAGGCGTCGAGGGGCTGGTTGCGATCGGCGTCAAAGAAAAATTTGCCATCTGACAGCCGAGCGCGAATGACCCGCGCGTTGCCCTCGGCGATCAGGGCGTCTTTGGCCGGGTCGCCGTTAGAAATCGTAATGAACATTGGCAGCAGGGCCAGATCCTCAGCGCTTTGCCTCAGAGGAAAGTAGCGCTGGTGGCTCTCCATCTCAATGATGGCCACCTCCGGCGGCAGGTCGAGAAACTCGCGGTCAAACTTGCCCACTACGGCGGTGGGCCATTCGACCAGATTAGTCACCTCATCCAGCAGGGCAGGGGAAATCATTGGCACGCCCCCCAGTTTTTTGGCCGTCTCTTCCACCTGGCGCTGGATCAACAGGCGACGGGCGGCGGGGTCAATCTCGACGTAGGCCTCGCGCAGGGCCTCGACGTAGTCTTGGGCGCGGCGCAGGGTCACAGGGGCGGGATGCAGCACCCGATGCCCATGGGATATGCGATCGCTCTGACAGGCCAGCGAGCCGTTCTCCAGGGTTAGCGGCAGTACCTCGCTATCCAGCAGCGCCACCAGCCAGCGAATCGGGCGTGGAAAGCGCAGGTCGCCATCGCCCCAGCGCATAAACCGTTTGCCCTCTAGGCCCAAAATCCAGGGCGGAATCAGCTCGGTCAGCAGGTCAGCGGCGGCCCGCCCGGGAATCTCCTGGTTGACGAAGACAAAAGCCCCCTTGTCGGTGTCGCGCACCTCCAGTGCCGACACCTCAACCCCGCGCGACTTGGCAAAGCCGAGGGCCGCCTGGGTGGGCTTGCCGTCTCTAAAGGCGGCCTGGGCCGGGGGGCCTTTGACCTCTTCGGTGCGATCGGGTTGGCGCAAGGGCAGCCCGTCAATCACTACCGCCAGCCGCCGGGGGGTACCGTAGACACGCACCGCCTCAGGCTCTAGGGCCAAATCCGTCAGCTCAGCGGAAATACGGGTTTGCCACTGGTGCAGGGCATCACTGACAAAACTGGCGGGCAGTTCTTCGGTGCCAACTTCCAGCAAAAATGTCGCCATAGAAAAAGGTATGAGTTAACCGTCAGTGGGGCAAAGGGGCCAGGTTCAGCGCCCTCGTCTTTGGGCAAAAGTAGGAGTTGGGATTGTCCCGCTAGAGTTATTTAGCCGGGACAATCCCAACCCCCAAATTTTTAGCTTCCCCAGTCTATCAAGGTTTTTGCCCAGGGCCGACGTATTGGTAGGTGGTGAGATAGCCATGCCCCTTCACCATCACCTGACCGACTTCCTCAAAGGCATAGCGGTGGTGCAGCCGCTGGTAGGTGGCCTTGGTGATCTGAATCTTGCCCGGCGTGCCTTGGGCTTCCATTCGGCTGGCGATGTTGACCGCGTCACCCCAGAGGTCGTAGCTAAATTTTTTGATACCAATCACCCCGGCCACCACCGGCCCGGTGTTGATGCCAATGCGCAGCTGAAACTGCTGGCCGTCGGTGCGGACAATGCGCGTGGCTTCGTCCTGCATGGCCAGAGCCATCTCCATCACGGCTTCGGCATGGTCTTCCCTGGGCAGGGGCAGGCCCCCCACCACCATGTAGGCATCACCAATGGTTTTGATCTTTTCGAGCTGGTAGCGCTCGGCCAAGCGATCAAAGGCCGAAAAAATCTGGTTGAGCCAGTTCACCAGCTCCAGCGGGCTTATCTGAGCCGCCAGGGGAGTGAAATTGACGATGTCAGCAAACAAAATGGTGACATCGTCAAAGCGCTCGGCCAGGGAGCCCTCTAGCTGCTTGAGGCGATCGACCACCGCCCGGGGCAAAATATTCAGCAACAGCTGTTCAGACTTTTGCTGCTCCAGACGCAGGGCTTGCTGGGCCTGTTCTCGCTCCTGCATCTCTTGCTGAAGCTGCTGATTTTGAGCCTGCAAAAGCTGGGCCTGGCGGCGCAAGGCCTTTTGCAGATCGCCCAGCAAATTAGTGGCGCTGCCTGCCGATACCGCCATCTGGGCCTGGCGGCGCAGCCGACGCTGCAGCCGATGGGTGGCCACCTGGGCGCGAATGCGGGCAGCAGCCTCTTCAACCCAGAGGGTTTGATCGATGTAGTCGACCACTCCAAATTCAAAGGCCCGCAGTCGTCGAGCCAGGGCTTTGTCTTGGCCCACCACCACCACGGCAATCTGGCGGGTGCGGGGACGTTTATTGAGCCGGTGACACACTCGCATGGCAGCGGTGTCAAACTGGTTGACGGCCAGCAAGATCAGGTCTGGGGAGTCTGCCTCAGCCTCAGCGATAATCTCATCTTCGCTGTTGGCGTGGCGCAACTCGTAACCTTCGCTTTTGAGGAGGCCCAGCAGCTCAGTCAGCGGGCCCAGGCTACTGTTGGCCACTGGTGCCACTAAAATGACGCCTAGGTCTGGCGAAACGTTGGTCATAGAGGCCTAAAGCAAAAGCGACCACCCCCACTACGTAGATACTGACCCGGGAGGCACAGGACAGTCGCCGTCAGAGCACCCTGAGGTAATGCTACAGCCACCATCCTTCTCTGTCTTGGGCCGCGCCTTATCCTCCTTGAGCCTTAGATCAAGGCTCAGTGCCTCAGTTATAGCTCTCTCCGGGCAATTCATGGTTGAATCGGAAGGAATCGGCTTAACCCGACGATGGTCTGCCATAGCTCAGGCCAATTCTGGCAAAAAATACTGAGGTTGCTTCCCGAGGGCGCAGGCTGCGCCCCGCTAACGAGCTGTTCTACCGTAGGGGCAAACCGTTGTTGGCCTGATGTAGGAAAGTTTTTTGAGCAATCGCCTAAGTCCAGCCTAAGTCCAATAGTGTCTCTCCCCACAGCTTCTGCCTAGGACAATCTCTTGCCAGCATACCCCGGTGTGATTTTGCCGTATGACCGCTTGTGACAATCCTTTTTTGGCCCTAAAGGCGCGCCGGGTGGTGCTGTTTTTTGTGGCCATCTCCCTCGGCTTAGGTCTGGTCTTTGGTATCTTGGGTGCCCTAGAGATGTTGCCTATGCAGGGTGATGACCCAATTCTGGCACCGATTCTCTACAGTCTGATCTTTGTTGGTCTAAGTGTGTTTATTGTGCGATCGACCCGGCGATCGCCCCTGCGGCTGACCCTGCTGCTGGGTCAATGGCCCCAGCACCTAGCCTGGGTGCAGCTACTGTGGCTGGTGGTAGGGCTATTTTTGTTTTCGCTGGGGGCGTTTCAGGTGTCCTATCTGGGACTGGCCCTGGTTGCCCCAGACTTAGTAGAGAGCACCTTACAGCAGTCGCTGATGTTATCGGCTGACCAGGCGGCTAACCCGGCCCTCTACAACCTGCTGGTGCTGTTCTCGGTGCTGGTGGTGGCCCCCGTCACCGAGGAGTTTATCTTTCGCGGCGTGCTGCTGCACCGCTGGGGGGTCAAGTGGGGCATTGGCCCGGCGATCGTGCTGACGTCGGTGCTGTTTGGGGTGCTGCACTCTAACCTGGTGGGGCTGTTTGTCTTTGGGGTGGTGATGTCGCTGCTCTACCTGAGTACGCGATCGCTGGTGGTGCCAATGGTGGCCCACGCCCTCAACAATGCGATCGCCTCAGGGGTCGATTTTCTCTCCACCCAGTCGGCCGCAAACACCCTCGACACCCTGGCCGAGTTTCAGGCTAGCTGGTGGGTGGGGCCGCTGTGTCTGCTGGTGTCAGCCCCCTGGGTGCTGCGCTACGTGGCCTACCACTGGCCCAACGACGAGACTCAGCTGCCCTACTTTGCCAACCAAGACTGCCGACTTTCGCGAAGGTAATATTGGCATGGGTAATACCACCGAACCTGGTCAGACCAGTCCACCTCAAAACTAGCCAGGTTCCGTATTTCTCGCGACGTCTCTAGCCCTCCGACCAACGACAATAAATTTAATTCTGAAGAACGCAGACAGGCATAGCGCCAGCGGCTCACTTGGGGGCATTTGAACCACAGGGCTGGTCTGTTTGAGAAGCGTCCTTACAGGTAAGTGTGTCTGACTCCAGGGGGCTTTCAGGGGTCAGGCACTTTTTATTTTTGGGGTGGTCACCCAGGTGCATACCCCCGGTTGTGTGGTTCTGTGGCCAAGCCCCCTCCCAATGGGAGGGGGCTTGGGGCTTTGGGGGCAGTAGAGCAGGGTTTGACTGTCGTCGCCCTCAGATCTGCCCTACAGTGGGCTATGAAAAACAGCCCCTGACCGGAGTCAACTTTGCCTAAGCTCAATCGCGCCCAGGCACCCCTGGGCTTTATTCCACCGCGCTACAAGCCCTGGGTGGTGCAATTGGGCTATTTTTTGCTGCCCCTCATACTGCGGCTGCGGCTGCGGCCCTGGTTGCCAGCGGGCATTTGGCCGGTGACCTGCCCCAACCCCGAAGTGCTAGCAACGTGCTTTCGCCAGTTTCAGTCGGGCCAGATTCGCCTGATGATGGCCTTTCGCCACAGCCAGGTCGATGACCCCCTGTGCCTGTCTTACCTGTTTTCGCGACTGGTGCCCCAGGCGGCTAGCCAGCGGGGGTTTAGCCTAGGGAGACCAGTCCACAGCTTCTTTATGTACGACCGGGGCATGCCGCTCTGGGCCGGGCGATGGCTGGGCTGGTTTTTTGCGGCGATCGGGGGTATTCCGGTGCATCGGGGGCGGCGGCTCGACCTCAAGGCGCTAAAGGCGGTGCGCGAGGCCATGCTCAACGCCCCTCTGCCGGTGACCATTGCCCCCGAGGGGGCCACCAATGGCCACGGCGAAACCATCAGCGATCTGGAACCCGGCACCGCTCAGCTGGCCTTTTGGGCCGTAGAAGACCTGCACAAGGCGGGGCGCTCTGAGGCGGTGGTGCTGCTGCCTGTAGGGCTGCGCTACCTATACCCAAGGCCCGACTGGGGGGCTCTCAACCGGCTGATGGCTCGGCTTGAGGCCGACTGTGGGCTGCCGGTGCAGTCTTTTAGCGATCCGGCGGCTGTGGCTGCGGCAGACTACTACCCTCGATTGTTGGCCTTGGGCCAGCACCTACTCAGCCGCATGGAGCAGTTTTATCAGCGTTTCTACCGGCTGGATGCTGGCCTGAGCCAGTCGGGCTCGGTCGAGGCTGACGGCCCGACTGACCCAGCGGCGATCGCCCAGCGGTTGGCCACCGTTCTCGACGGTGCGCTGCGGGTGGGCGAACATTTCTTTGTTTTACCCAGCACGGGCTCGCTGGTTACCCGCTGCCGCCGCTTAGAAGAAGCGGGGTGGAGCTATATCTACCGCGAAGACATCGCCGATCTGACTCAGCTTTCGCCGGTAGATCGGGGTCTAGCCAACTGGATCGCCGAGGCCGCTACCCTGCACCTACGGCACATGCGCCTGGTAGAGAGCTTTGTGGCGGTGAATGGCCACTACGTCAAAGACAGCCCCACCTTTGAGCGTTTCGCCGAAACTACCCTGATTCTCTTTGACCTGGTGGAGCGAATAAAGGGGACAAGGGTACCCAAACGTCCCCAGTTGGGTCTGCGCCAGGCCGTAATCACCCTAGGAGAGCCTATGCATATTAGCGATCGCTGGACTGACTACGCCCAATCGCGGCGATCGGCCAAGGCGGCGGTCGAAACCCTGACCGCCGATCTGCAAAAGGCTCTAGAGGCGTTAATTCCCATCCCTAGCCCAGATCAAACCCTGTGATTTTTTGGCCCCACCCCAGTACAACAGTGGAATGCCGCCTACGGAAAACACCGAATCTTGGGTTGGGCTGTGGCCCCATCGCTGCCTCATCGCCCTCTGGCCGATGGCCATCAGTAACGGGTAACGGGAATCGGCAACAGGTTTGGGGAATAGTAAGAGCAAGAGGTGTTTCTATCCTTACATTCGAGGTGAATACCATGGTCAACAACACAGCAGTCAATATTTTTTGGCAGTCTGGACTGTCGGTGGGTAGCTTTTTGCTGCTGGTGATTTTGCTGGCCTAGGGGCTCAGAGCAGCCTCTGCCCGCTATCGTTTGCGGCCCTTTGAAAACGGTTATCGAGACTCTGGGATCAGGCTATAGTGAGTCTTTATCGCTGTCAGGGGAGCTGTCATGGGTAACCGCAGCACTGTTGTCGAAATTTTGTCTGCCGAAGAGATGCGCCGCACCCTCAATCGCCTGGCCTCGGAGGTAGTAGAGCGGGGAGGCGATCTAAGTCGTCTGGTGCTGCTGGGCATTTACACCCGAGGAGTGCCGTTAGCGCACCTGCTGGCCCAGCAGATTCAGCGGCTAGAGGGGGTAGAGCTGCCGGTGGGGGCGATCGATATCACCCTCTACCGCGATGACTTAGATAAGATCAGCACCCGCACTCCGGCCCGCACCAAAATTCCCTTTGACATTGGCGATCGCACCGTCGTGTTGGTCGATGACGTAATCTTTAGCGGTCGCACCATTCGCGCCGCCCTCAACGCCGTCATTGACTATGGGCGACCCAGCGCCATTCGCCTGGCGGTGCTGATCGATCGCGGCCACCGTGAGCTGCCCGTGCACCCCGACTACGTGGGCAAAACCCTGCCTACCGCCAAAGACGAAGCTGTGAAAGTGTTTTTGCAGGATGTCGATGGGCGCGATGCCGTCGAATTGTTAAAGCAGTAGGGGCATGGGTGTTACATCTGGTGTGCGATCGCATCCAGGGCACCCCATTCTTCCCTAGGATAGGGGCGTTGATTTAGCGATAACCTCCGTGACCGCACTGCCCATTGCTCCCCATACCGAGAGACCTGAGCCTGAGCCCGCCAACGACACAACGTCCCAGGCTACCCAGTCTCGCAAGGCAGACCACCTACGCATTTGTTTAGAGCAGCCCGTACAGTGTGCCCAGGTCACCACCGGGCTAGAGCGCTACCGGTTTACCCACTGTTGCCTGCCCGAGATCAATTACCAAGACATCGATCTCAGCACCAGCTTTTTGGGCTACCGGTTGAGGGCACCGCTGCTGATTTCTTCAATGACCGGCGGCACCGATACCGCCCATTGCATCAACCGACGGCTAGCGACTGTGGCCCAGCGCTACGGGCTGGCCATGGGCGTTGGCTCCCAGCGGGTGGGCGTCGAAAACCCAGACCTGATGGAGACATTTGCCGTCAGAGCTCAGGCTCCCGATATTTTGCTGCTAGCCAACCTGGGGGCCGTGCAGTTTAACTACGGCTATGGCGTTGACCAGTGCCGCCGCGCCATCGACCAGCTAGGGGCCAATGCCCTAATTTTGCACCTCAACCCCCTGCAAGAGGCGGTACAGACCGGTGGCGACACCAACTTCACAGGCCTGCTCCAAAAAATTGAACAGGTCTGCGCCCAGTTACCAGTACCGGTGATTGTCAAAGAAGTGGGCAACGGCATCTCGGCTCCCATGGTGCGACGCCTGGTAGAAGCCGGTGTAGCGGCGATCGACGTGGCCGGGGCCGGAGGCACCTCCTGGGCCAGGGTCGAGGGCGAGCGAGCCGCCGATGCCCATCAGCGACGGCTCGGGCAAACCTTTGGCGACTGGGGCTTGCCCACGGCAGACTGCATTGTAGCGGCCCGTCAGACAGCGCCGACCTTACCATTGATTGCCTCTGGGGGGTTGCGCCACGGGCTAGATATTGCTAAAGCCCTCGCCCTAGGGGCAGATCTGGCGGGGTTGGCTATGCCATTTCTGCGGGCCGCCCATGAGTCAGAGCAATCTGTAGCGGATCTGACCGAGGTGCTCATAGCGGAGATTAAAACTGTCCTATTTTGCACAGGCCAGAGTACCGTGCTGGGGCTACGGCAAACCGGGGTAATGGCAAGGGTAAATTGACCAACCCCTACCCAGTACCCCTATCAAGGCCAGGGGGAATCTAGGGAAAAACCTGCTGCGCAATCTGGACTGAGGGTGGACAACTTTATTTCTACCGCATCGGTTTCTATCGCCCGGTCGATACAGCATCTGGTTCAAATGAGTAGCTTGATCGAGTACGCCATACTTCTAAAGACAATGCGACTCAAGCTTCTCAGCTACGCCAGCGGTCTAGGTTTGCTAGCTGGCGCTCTACTGTGGCCAACCACCAGCCCAGCCCAAGGTTTTTGCTACATGGTCGACGCCGATGGTGAGGTGACTAATCTAGACAGCCTTTGCCAAAGCGATGATGCTCCTGTTCCAAGTCAGCCCCAGGCGGATACCGCTGGTGAAGCGCAACCCAGCTCATCTTCAAGCGTCACTAGATTTACCATTACCGGGCCTGCTTCTGTCCCAGGATCTAGTCAATCAACCCCTGCGGTGGCCCCCACAGCTCCTCAGCTCAATGACGCTGACGCAGGAGCAGACCCGATCGACAGTGCTGTGAATGCAGAGAGCGAAGAGGTTGGCAATGGGGCTGAGACGCCAGATGCAAATATCGACGTGCCTGCGATCGAGGTGCGTGAGATTCCTGTCCCTGAGGTCGGAGCCCCCTAGTACCGCCGGGCAGAAATTTGTCCACTATTCCTGTTCGGCAGGATAGATTTCTGCCAGCCAATACTTGCCTCAAAAGGCTATTTTTTAGACCTAGGGCGTAATTTTTGCCTTAAGCTCAGTTTTGATTCGGCTTAAGATTGAAACGTCGTCTAACCCGTCAAGAATTTCACGAATTACGGCTCTTGGCCCGTTGGGGCCCCAGGTGGCACCGTTGGTCAGGTAGCTTTTGGTAATCTGGCCAATGCTGTAGGTGGCTAGGCCCGCCACCCCGCCTTGTACCAGAGCGACGGGTACGTAGGGAGCTAGGGTAAGCCCACCGGTAGCGATCGCTGCTCCCCCCAGCACCCCCTTCAACGAGCTCAACCCCAGGGTAATCACCAGCTCGCTGACGGTGATGCCGCCCAGACCAAAGGCAATCTGCTGGAGCAGCTTGAGGGCGGCGGGGCGGGTCATGGGCAACCCGTAAAGGCGCGACAAAGTGAGAATCAGCATGATGTCAATCACAGTGCCGCCGACTAGGTCAGCGACGATGATGGGGTTGAGGGCTACGGCCACAGCCTTGAGCATGGTGGCGTTCCAGATGGTATCGTCGGCGATGCGATCGCAAATTTGTCGCTTGCGCTCTACAATTTCAGCACTGATCCCCTCGGCATACAGCAGAGTGTTGAGCGCCACCAGGGCCTTCCCCTCCCGGTGCAAAATGTCGAGAATTTTGAGCTTGAGATCATCGACCTGGGGCTGACCACGCACGGTTTGATAAACCACCTCGCCATCGGCCTGGGGCACGGCCTGCACTACCAGAGGCGAAGCAGCCGCCATGACAATTTCATCGGGGGAGATCAGATCTTGCAAGCGGCGATCGCGCAGGGTTTCGTAGATCGTCTGGCGATCGGCCTCGGGATATTGATCGACTTTGTTAAACACCAGCAGCATGGGCTTACTGGCCTGACGCAGGGCTTGCAGCGCCTCGTACTCCACCCGAGTGATATCTCCCGCCACCACAAAGAGAATCAAATCGACCTGCGCAGCAATGCGGCGGGCTAAGGCGGCGCGGTCTTCGCCATCCACTTCATCCAGGCCGGGGGTGTCGATCAGCTCAATGCGCGACTGACCCAGACCTTTGAGTGAGACCCGCAGCAGGTCGGGGGTATCTGCCGCGAGGGCATCTCGACTGACCACCCAGGGGCTACCTTCCACCACTTGGGTAATGCCGTGGGTGGAGCCAGTGGTGAAGACCTCGTGCCCCATCAGCGCGTTTAGCAGCGACGATTTACCTCGCCCCACCAACCCAAAGGCCGCAATATGAACCACCGTATGCTCTAGCTTATCTGCCAGACCCCGAAGGTTTTGCAGCGCCTCTTCTACTCCAGCCTGCTCCCGAGCCGTTAAGTTAAGACGCTGCACCAGACCGCCCAGAGCCTCTTGGGCCCGGCGGTAGTTGAGATCGTCTTGCAAATCCTGAAAATCCAGCACTAGATCGCCCAACTCTTGCTCCACCTCTTCCCAGGTGGCCAGGTCGGCAGGAGGCAGGGCAAGAGAGGTTCCCTGTACCTCAGCAATGAGCTGGCCCAGTTCTGCCTCCACCTCGTCCCAGGTCGGGTCGGGGGTCAGGGGTAACCTATCGTTAGAATCGGTCATAGATCAGGGGATTGCCTGGTACGTGAGCCATTCTTCCAGCATAGCGAAGCGGTTTCGGCCAGCAGCGCCAAACCATGGAAAATGACCGATTTAAGTTTAGGGACTAAACCCGCAAGCCGCTCAGACCCGCCTGACAAAACAGCAGCCCAAACACCAGCGATACGCTGACGACAATGGGGCGGTTATGATTGCTCAGCCAAGCAGATGCGCCATTAAGCAAGGATTTAGAGCGCCTGGGCCACAGGATTTGCAGCACCAGAGGCAGCAACAGCAAAGACTGGGCCAACAGGATAAAAATGAGGTAGGCGATCGCCCCCTGGCGCCACCCCAGCTGAGCCGTAGCGATAGTGGCCAGACTGCTGAGGGTAAATACCCAGAGCTTGACAGCAATCAGGGGTAGAGCCAAACCAATGCCCAGAGCTTGGCTTGGAGTAGTGCTGTCGATAGCGGTTAGCCACTTGGGCGGGGGCTCGTCAGGGTCAGGATGTTTGCGCCACTTTTTGTAGGCCGTTATCAACAGCAGCAGTCCGAGTACCAACAACAGGGTAGACACCACTGGCCCCTTACCGGCTTCTCCGGCGGTGGCGGCAACCGATTCACCCAGCCATAGACCAAAGGCAGCACCCTGCACCAATCGAGTGAGGGTCATACCGCCCACATAGGCAATCCCTTTGAGCAGTCCCCGGTTAGGGCTTTGCAGCAGCAGTAGCCCAATGATGATTTGCAGCGGCACCAGAGCACTGCCAACAATGTAGGGCAGCAGGGCCACCACTATGTTCACAGCTGGCCTGCCTGCTTGAGATAGGCAAACACCGACTTGTCGCCAATGTCGGGCACAATCGGCTGGATCGCTTTACGGAGAGCAAACACCACAAACAAAAGACTCCAAGCGACGAGCAACCCCTGCTTTACGTCCAGGGGCAACCAGCTAAACAGGTGGCCCAACAGCAGTAACGGCACTAGGGGTGTCAGCAGCTTGGTCTCTAGCCGATTAAAGCAAAAGGCCTCTTTAAAGAAAATTCCAGTCAGAGCGACAAAGACAAAGCCTATACCCCACAGCACCTGGGGCTGCTCCATCACCGTTTGGGCCAGAGGGCCATCAATTCCGTGGGAGAGAGCCAGGGCCGCAATGCCGCCCCCTAGCCAAAAAGCCTGCAAGAGACGATGCAGGGGCACCATGTAGATGTGGATGGTGGCCAGGCTCAGCCCCAGCCCCAGCCAAAACAGGGTAAAGAGAACGCTAATCGCCTGCACCAGAATGGGGTTTTGGTTGAAGCCAAGGGCGATCGCAGTACCCGCCGCAAAGACCAGCGCCGCCGTCATCAGGCCAGCCCGGTAAAGCACTACCCCCCGGCGATCGGCCTGGGTAATGGTGTAGTCGCCAAATTGCCCTGTATAAATCTCTGGAGCCTCATTCACAGCGCTTACCATCGCAGTCACCCCGCTGCAGGAACCTACATCGTTCTATCCTATCGGGTAAACGTCTATCGAGTCAGGGCCATCTGGGTAGGCAAAATAATGGTAAAGCAAGTTCGATTGGCGTCGCTGGTCACCTGTAGATCGCCGCCTAGGTGCAGCACCATCTTTTTCACCAGGGCAAGGCCCAGCCCTGTGCCCCCCTGTTTCCAGGGATCCGCACTGGGCACTCGGTAAAACTTGTCAAAAATGCGGGGTATCTCTTCAGCCGGGATCGTTACCCCAGTATTTGTCAAGGCCAGGCACACCTGATCGGAGGGAGCGGCCGGGTGGGGAGAAACATTGAGCACAATATGCTCGCCGGGGGGGGTGTATTTGCAAGCATTGTTGAGCAACTCTGCGAGCACCCGCTCCAGGCTAGCCAGGTCGCTATACACCACGGGTAGCGCTGGGGCTGTCACCAGCTGAAGGGTTTGGTCGCGGCTCTTAGCCCGAGTGACAAAGCTATCGATCCACCCAGCGATCCAGCTGTCGAGCAAAATAGGCTCGGGCTGCATTGGGTGGTTGCCCACGTCGAGCCGTTGCAGATCGAGCAAATCGTTGATCAAGCTAATTTCCCGCTCGCACTCTTCCTGCAAAATGCCGTAGTAGCGGCTAATGCGCGACTGCTCGGCCCTGGGTTTATGCCGATCGGCACTGAGATCCAACTCCTGGTTGAGGGTGACTCCCAGCAGTTGGAGCGCCACCCGCATGCTGGTGACGGGAGTGCGCAGCTCGTGGGAAACCGTACTGAGAAAGTCGTCTTTGAGCATATTCAACCGCTCCAGCTCCGCCACCTGGGACTGAGCCGCCTGGTAGAGGCGGGCCTGGCGAATGGCGATCGCACACTGGTTCGCCACCTGCTGCACCAGCCGAATCTCAATGTCGTTAAAGCCGTAATCGCGATCGTTGATCAGCCACAGATCGCCCAGCACGCCGCGATCGTCCACCACCGGGCAGGCCAACATCGCCACATAGCCTCGCACCGGGTTGGGCTCCACCGAACAAAATTGAAAGTACTGCCCATCCAGCAGCTGGTGGTACACCTCAGGAAAGGCTTCCATCTGAGCCACCCGCCCCTGGTAGGAGGGGCTAGAGCTGTTGTACTCGTAGTAAATCGTTGAGGTGCCCTGCTCTAGGTCATAGAGCGAGGTATTCGACCCCTTCACCTCCAGCGCCTCGGTTAGCTCTTTCACCGCCGTCAGCATAATCTGGTTAACATCGAGGCTGTCGCGCACCCGGTCGGTAATCCGCTTGAGGGTAGCCTCAAAATCGAGGGCCGTCTGCAACTCTTCGGTGCGCTGGGCCACCTGCTGCTCTAGATCAGTGTTGAGCTGCCGTACCTGATGCAGGGGGGTGGCATCTTGTAGGGTCACCATCAACAGCAGTTCACCGCCAGAGCCAAAAAAACGGCGAGTGGTAGCCACTAGACTGCGCCGTTCTCCCATGGCATCGGTCAACTCCACCGAGTGAGGCAGATCGTCGCCAGTGGCGATTGCCTGTTCTGCAGAAGCGATCAACGCCTGGGCCACCCCTGGCGGCAACACCTCCGTCCCCGGCCGCCCCACCAGAGCGGCCAAGTCGCCACCCAGCAGCGGTGCGCAGGCCTGGTTGAGAAAGCACCAGCGATAGTCTCGATCGGCAATCCAGACGGGCGTGGCAATCGCCTCTAGGGCCAATCCAACCTCTTCGGCCAGATAGAGCGATCGGCCTTTACCGGAAGCAGGGACAGGCAAAGTAGACATAACCGTGGGGGCAACTGGGCTAGCTGTGTACGATCTCTTTAAAGTCTTCTAATTCTGGAAATCTTCTAATTCTGGTCTTCTGAATTTAGGGTATTGTCACCAAAGAGTGACAGGGCCAGCCCTTTATATCACTATGCCCAGAGCGGCGGCAGAATGCCCAGCCCCTGCCCACATAGAGAGCAACTCCAGGATAAATCCAAAAAATATAAATTTTCGCTTTAATAAAAGTCATCCATAGCCTATAATCGTAGACCGTGCACATTTGCAGGCTCTCATGAACGCAGAGGAAATCATCCGCTCCATAGAAGCGGAGCAGTTAAAGACCGATCTGCCCACCATTTACGTCGGCGACACCATCCGTGTTGGCGTACGCATTCAGGAGGGGGGCAAAGAGCGCATTCAGCCCTACGAGGGTACTGTCATTGCCATGCGCAACGGCGGCATCAATCGCTCCATCACGGTGCGCAAGATCTTCCAAGGAGTTGGAGTGGAGCGAGTCTTCTTGCTTCATGCGCCCAAGGTCGCTAGCATTACTGTGCTGCGTCGGGGCAAGGCTCGTCGAGCCAAGCTCTACTACCTGCGCGATCGCGTGGGCAAAGCCACTCGACTAAAGCAGCGTTTCGATCGCCCAATCAACTAATATTAGTTAGATAGGGCTTTGGTGTTCAGCATCTGGCGTCATGCGTCCTTAGTTCAGTTGGTAGAACGCGGGTCTCCAAAACCCGATGTCGGGGGTTCGAGTCCTCCAGGGCGCGCTGAGGAATGGTGGCAACGATACCCGTTAGCCTAGCCTAGTGCAGGCTAGCGGGTATCGTTTCTTCCCTGACCTCGACGAATAAGCCAGCGCTGAACTGCCAGATTCTTCGCTCTAGTCGGTCAGGCTGCGGTCTCTAACCGCCTTCTCCGTCACATCTGTTCGGGTACGAGCTAACAGGAGCTAAACCAGTGGTTAAAAAAGACGCCGCAATTGAGCCTAAGGGCAAAGCCACCAGCTCTTCAGCTACCGCTGAAGAGGGGTTTAGCGTAGGCACTTTTTTGCAGGGCACCAAAGAGGAGCTGAGCAAAGTGGTTTGGCCAAGTCGGCAACAGCTGATTAGCGAATCCGCTGCCGTAATCCTAATGGTTAGCCTTTCAGCAACGCTGATCTACCTGGTTGATCGGCTCTTTGGTTGGGTTTCGGGGCAGGTGTTTTAATGGCGATTGAAGAAGATTTAACTTACAACGACGCCTTTGACGATCCCCTAGATGGCAGTGTAGAGGGTACGCCTCAGGGAGGTACTGAGCCCACTGCCGCTGATGCTAGCGATGCTGAAACTGCTAAGTACTACCAGCGCAAAGCTCGGTGGTACGCTGTGCAAGTTGCGTCAGGCTGCGAAAAGCGGGTCAAGCTCAATCTTGAACAGCGAATTAGCACCTTAGATGTGCTCAACCGCATCTTTCAAGTCGAGATCCCCCAGACGCCAGCGGTCAAACTGCGCAAAGACGGCAGCCGTCAAAACATTGACGAGAAGGTTTTTCCTGGCTATGTGCTAGTGCGCATGTATATGGACGACGAGGCCTGGTCGGTGGTCAAAAACACCCCCCACGTGATCAACTTCGTTGGGGCGGAGCAGCGGCGGGCCTACGGTCGTGGCCGGGGGCATGTCAAACCCATGCCTCTGGGCATGAGTGAAGTCAAGCGCATCTTCAAGCGCACTGAAGAGCAAAAGCCCGTCGTCAAAGTTGACATGGCTCCTGGAGACAAGATAACTGTTCTCTCAGGACCTTTCAAAGACTTTGAGGGCGAGGTAGTAGAAGTTAGCCCCGAGCGCAGCAAGCTCAAGGCTCTGTTGTCCATTTTCGGGCGTGACACCCCGGTGGAGCTGGAGTTTAACCAAGTGGAAAAAGAGAGTTAATTAATGGCTAAGAAAGTTGTTGCATTGATTAAGCTGGCCATCCCGGCCGGCAAAGCAAACCCAGCTCCCCCCATTGGCCCTGCCCTGGGTCAGCATGGGGTAAATATCATGGCGTTTTGTAAAGAATACAACGCCCGCACCCAGGAAAAGGTTGGGCTGGTTGTACCGGTTGAGATATCAGTCTTTGAAGATCGCAGTTTCACCTTTATCCTCAAGACGCCGCCTGCTTCGGTACTGATTAAGAAAGCTGCGGGCATTGAAAAAGGGTCGGGCGAGCCTCGCACCAAAAAAGTAGGCTCTATCACTCGGGCTCAGCTTAAAGAGATTGCCGAGACCAAAATGCCTGACCTCAATGCCAACGATATCAATGCGGCCATGAATATCGTTGAGGGCACTGCTCGCAATATGGGCATCACCGTTGCTGATTAATCCTGATCTATAGATTCTGTTTCGACTGTTCACATTACGGGGAAGAGGCTTAGCTTCGTTCGACCCCAAGGAGATTCCATGGCTAAAATATCTAAGCGCCTGCGCGATGCCCGGGCCAAAGTAGAAGACCGGCTCTACGACCCGCTAGAGGCTCTAGAGCTGCTTAAAGAGACTGCTACAGCTAAGTTTGTTGAGTCAGCAGAGGCTCACATTCGCCTAGGCATTGACCCCAAGTACACTGACCAGCAGCTGCGTACCACGGTAATTTTGCCTAAGGGTACTGGTCAAACCATCCGTGTAGCGGTGATTGCCAAAGGCGAGAAGGTAGCTGAGGCTACCGCTGCTGGTGCTGATCTAGTAGGTTCAGAAGAGCTAATCGAAGAAATTCAAAAGGGCATGATGGACTTTGACATCCTGATTGCTACCCCTGATGTAATGCCCCAAGTGGCTAAGCTGGGTCGCCAACTAGGCCCCCGCGGCCTGATGCCTTCTCCCAAGGGCGGCACCGTTACCTTTGATCTGCCCCAGGCCATCAAAGAGTTCAAAGCAGGTAAACTTGAGTTCCGTGCCGACAAAACGGGCATTGTCCATGTTATCTTTGGCAAGGCCGACTTTAGCGTTGAAGACCTAATGATCAACCTCAAAGCGCTGCAAGAGTGCATTGATCGTAACCGACCTTCTGGAGCTAAGGGTCGCTATTGGCGAACGGTGGCGATCGCCTCTACTATGGGGCCTGCCGTACGCCTTGATGTCAACGCCCTGCGCGATTTCAAGGCAGCCGACGCAGCCTAATTGATTGCCAGATATGGTCACCCAGCGTGGCTAATTTGGTTCCAAAGCTTTACCCAGACCAGCTAGGAGACAGCCTTTGAGCTAATCCCCTCAAAACTTCATAGACTACCGCAGACAGCAGGTATTAGCTAAGGGCTACATAAACCCTGCCGAGGTTGACGTAAATAACTGAAGTGCTTCAGCTAATGCTAAGAACTTCTGTTATTGGTTTACCCCGGCATGACTGTCGGGGTTTATTTTTAGCCGAGGGCGACCATTGACCCTGGACTGGGTACAAAACGTTTCCATACCCCAACTAAAAGGAGGTGAGATCAACATGGGGAGAACCCTAGCAAATAAGAAAGGGCTAGTCACTGAGATTCAGGAACTGCTGAACGATGCCCAGATGGCCTTTGTAATCGATTACAAAGGGCTGACGGTGTCTGAGATTAGCAGCTTGCGTAATCGACTGCGTCCCAAGGGTGCAGTGTGCAAAATTGCCAAAAATACGCTGATGCGGATTGCCGTTGAGGGCAATGAAGACTGGCAACCGATAACCGAGTTTCTGAAGGATTCTTCAGCCTTTGTGCTGGTTAAAGAGGACTTTAGCGGAGCCATTAAGGAATACCAGGCTTTCCAAAAGGAAACTAAAAAAACCGTCTTACGGGGCGGCGTCATGGAAGGCCAGGCCCTTACGGAAGACCAGGTCAAGGCAATTACCGAACTGCCCACCAAGGAAGAGTTAATGGCTCGACTGGCGGGGGCAATCAAGGCGATGCCGACTCGGGTGGCAGTGGGTATCAACGCTGTGCCCACCAAACTGGCAGTGGGTGTCAAAGAGGTGCCTGCTTCTCTGGCCCGGGCTATCCAGGCTGTGTCCGAAAAAGACGCGGCTTAGATAGACGATTTTGTTTTGTTCAACTGTTTTTTTACCAGGAGTTAACCGGTAACTATGTCTGCTAAAACTGACGAAATTCTCGAACAGCTAAAGTCTCTATCTCTGCTAGAGGCTTCTGAGCTAGTCAAGCAAATTGAAGAAGCCTTTGGTGTAGACGCCTCTGCTTCTGCTGGCGGCGGCATGATGATGATGGCCCCCGGCATGATGGGTGGCGGTGCTGCCGCTGCTGCTGAGCCTGAAGAAGAGAAGACCGAATTTGACGTCATTCTCGAAGATGTGCCCGCCGACAAGAAGATCGCCATTCTCAAGGTAGTGCGCGGTCTGACCGGCCTTGGACTGAAAGAAGCCAAAGATTTGGTGGAAGCTGCTCCCAAAGCTGTCAAGGAAGCAACTACCAAGGACGACGCCGAAGATACCAAGAAGCAGCTTGAGGAAGCTGGCGCTAAGGTTACCATTAAGTAATTTAGCAACTCGCTGTTCTAGTTCTTTGATCTAGAACGCCACCTCAAGCCAACTAATCAGCCCGCCTCGTACTATTGCGAGGCGGGCTGATTTTTTAAGGCTTAGATATGTAGCACTGTCCAGCTATCTTCGGATACGGATGACTGATACCAAATCCTCCTTGGCCACCCTCGATTCAGCAGGGCAAACGGTTGCTGGCCCCTACGGTTTGGCCTTTTGGGAATCGGGGTCATGTGACCCGGATTTGGTATGATCCGTTGCCAAACCTGAGACGGCTAGCGCTCGCATCTGTCCCAAAAGTTCTCTCGAAGCGCCCCAGCGGTCGCTGCGTTTAGCATTAGACAGGAGCCTTCGCTATCGACGGTTACCAATGTCCTATAAATCAGGGGTATACAGACAGCATCTGGTAGCAGATCAACATTAACTAATGTGTAGGGCCGTCTGCACTAGGGAGGCATCAAAAATACGTCCTACGGAGGCTTTCGAAGCTATGCTAGGTCGGGATTAGGATTATCTTGGGCCGAACTGCTACTGCTGACTGCGATCGCCATATTTTTTTCTATGCCTCTGTTGCTGGCCTCGGCAGCGATTACTTCAGTGACATCGGGCTGGTAAGCCGCAACATCAAACCAAAAGGTGGTGCCAATGCCCACTTCACTAATGAGATGCACTTGGCTGCTGTGCTTTTCAATGATGTTTTTCACAATCGAGAGGCCCAGGCCGGTTCCTTCAAGAGTGTGGACTCGGTTTTCGACCCTGAAGAAGCGATCGAAAATCGCCTGCTGGTCTTCGGGGGCAATACCGATGCCCGTATCAGAGATCTCAACGCGGATATAGCCCCCCTGGTTACGGCCTTCTCCAGGGAGCAAAATCTGGTGCGCTCGCAGCATGACCTGTCCACCAGGCTCAGTAAATTTCAGTGCGTTACCCACCAAATTCGTAAACACTTGCAGCAGCAGGTCGTAGTTGCCAATCACCGGAGCAAGCCCCGGCTCTACATCTTGCAACAGCTCAATTTTCTTGTCGCGAGCGTTGAGGCGGTGGGTACGCAAGGTCTGCTCAATGGGCTGAATGATGTCGACCGCTTCGAGCTGATACTGACGGCTCGACTCTAGGCGTGACAAATCGAGCACATCGTTGACCAGACGGGTGAGGCGATCGGTCTCGTGGTTAGCAGTTTCGAGAAATTCTTTGCGCTCATCGTCGCTGAGGTCTTCACCGTACTCGTGTAGAGTCTCGATGAACGACTTGATATTGAACAGCGGCGTGCGTAGCTCGTGGGAGACATTGCTGATGAACTGGGCTTTAGCCTCATTGAGAGCCACTTCACGGGTGATATCCTGCACGGTGATGGCTAGGCCCTTGACGTTTTCTTTGGCCTGGTCGAGCACGGTATTGAGCAAAATGCGCAGGGTGCGACTGCTAGGCTCAGTGAGCGGCACCCGAAATTCCATCGCTTCGGCCTCGCCCTTAACCGCCTGAAACAGGGGGCGGGTCAGTTGCGCCCGCACCGGGCTGGGAAAATGCTCTAAGATGTTGCGGCCGTCTAAGATTTGGTCATCCCAGCCGAAGATGCGACGGGCGGTGGGGTTGACCAGCACCGCATGCATGTCACTGTCGAGCAAGATGGCCCCGTCAGCAATGGTGGAAACTAAGGTTTCGAGTTTGGCTTTCTCGGCAGTAAGTTCTTCAATATTTTGCTCTTCGTAGCGCTCTAGGCGCTCGGCCATGTCGTTAAAGCTGTAGATTAGCTCCCCCAGTTCGCCCCCCAGGGGCAAGTCTATGCGCTGCCTAAAGTTGCCATCGGCAATGTTTTTCACCCCGGACGAGAGTTCTTTAATGGGCTGAGTGATGGTGAGGGCATTAAACACCGCGCCTAAAATCACCATTACCCAGATGGAGACAAACACCGCGATGGTGACGTCACGGGTCAGGTTAGAGGAGGCAACCACGGTTGGGTTGGGGTTGATACCCAGGGCCAAGACACCCAGGTTGGCACCGTTGTAGTTGAGGGGCACAAACACGTCGGTAACTTCACCAGCGGGGGTGAGATGCTGGCGCACGAGGGGGCGATCGGTGTTTTGGGCGTAGCCCTCGGGCAGTTGCATTCGCCGTCGGAGGGTGAGAGAACTCTGTACCGATGCCTCAGAAAAGGGTATGCCAAAAAAAATATCGCCGTTTTCGTCGGCGTAGAGCATGTAGCGCACGCTAGACGTGCTTTGGTAAAAACTATAGGAGAAGCGGGCCAGCTCGGTGCGATCAGCTTCGTTAACTAAGGGGGCGACGTTAGCCGCCAGCAGCAGCCCCAGGTCGCGGGCAAAGCGGGTGTCGTTGAGGCGGGCATCCATTTGGATAGTGTTGACGGCCCAAAAAGTAAGGGCACTGGTAATCAGCGACACCACTAGGGTTGCACCGGCCATCAGCCGAGTTTGCAGGGTGAAGTCGCCCCACCAGCGCAGAAAAATATCCCGAATTTTAGCTAGGAGCCTAATCAACAGAACCTTATCGAATGCCACATGTTAAATTCAGCCTTTATTCTGGCATGTTCTTCGCATCTTCGCCCTGCTCTGCGCCCTTTTGCTAATCGCCAAACAGCGATTCAAACTCGTGACGCAAGCTATCGTAATTGACCACGCGCGCCACAATCAGGTTTTGATCGCCTTCGGCAGTGGCAAATTGCTGTTGCCAGTGGCGCACATCGGTCTCTTGGTTGATCCAAAAGCTGACGATGGTTTGAACGATCGCATCCCAATCCCAGTCGGGCCGCTGGTGCACGACCTCGGTGGCGCTGATAAAGGCGTCGAGGGTACAGCAGTAGCTGCCGAGGTAGGCTTGGCTACGATCGCGATTCGTCTCTACTTGCTGCTGTTGGTTAAAAAAATACAGCACTGGGGCAATGCCAATGATGTCAAAGCTATAGCTCATGGTGGGAATCACTAAAGCAAGATAGCCAATAGTTTAGCCAGTTCCTCCAGCGGAGTTGTTCGTCTGCAACGGTTTTTGGCGATCGCTCCCCACCCAGCGCTTCGCAGAGTCTGTACTGCCAGGCCTTAACCTAGAGGCGACCTCTTTACCGAAGGCCTCGTCCTACCGGCCCAGATATCAGCCCTCCCTCATAGCACTGGGTAGCCGAACCCTGTAAGTGACAGGCGTCACAGTTCGCAATAATCTTGAGGGCTGCCCATCTTAGGCCAACCTGCCGTAAAGATGTCGAGAGCAAGGGTGACTCATCGCTGCGACTGGGGCATTATGGCTACAGATACAGCGACCGCAACTATAGCTAACTCTTTATAAAGACAGCCCCCGGTGCCTCGGCACTGGGGGTTATTTAATGAAAAAGGCCCCAGGATGCTCACGCATCCTGGGGCCTTGCTGAGAAGAGCCAAGACCCTTAAGAGCTGCTGACGCAGGTTAACACCCCTTCTTGCTGGGGAGCGTTACCGCCCATGGCCCGTACTGTCAGCGACGGCTCAAACCCAGGGTAGCAGCGCACCAGTACCGTATCGCTACTGCGGGTGACGTACAGCACACTCACAGGATTGCCGTTGAGGATGGCGGGCACCAGGCGGGGGGCCTCGGCCACGGTCGAGTGGGCCGGGCCTCGGCCAAAGAGGCCGAGCATCATCACCCCCAGGGCTGCCCCCACAGCCACAGCAATCCACAGTTTGGAGAAGAGTTTGGTCATGGCGATCGCTATCCAGAATGCTTTACGCCCAGACCATAGCACCCAAACCTAAGGGGGGAGATAAGACCCATGTCCTATCCCCCTCCTTAGGTTTGGCCTGAACCGTTTAGTTTAGAAACCCAAGGGATACCTAGGTGCCCACCGTCCAGGAGTTGATATAGATCTCCTGTTCGGGAGTGAGGCTATCAACCTCGATACCCATGGCCACGAGCTTCAGACGGGCAATTTCCTTGTCCACTGCCTCGGGGATGGAATGCAGGCCGGGTTCAAGAGATCCCTTATTCTTCACTAGGTATTCGCAGGCGAGGGCCTGGTTGGCAAAGCTCATATCCATGACCGCGCTGGGGTGGCCCTCGGCGGCAGCTAGGTTGACCAAGCGACCTTCGCCCAGCACAATCACCGACTTGCCGTTGGTGAGCATGTACTGCTGGGTAAAGTTGCGCACTTGCTTGACTTCGGTGGCCATGGCTCCCAAAGACTCCAAATCAATTTCGATGTCGAAGTGGCCGGAGTTGCATACCATTGCGCCATCTTTCATCGACTCAAAATGTTCGCGGCGAATGACGTGCTTGTTGCCGGTGACGGTGATGAACAGGTCGCCCACCTGAGCCGCCTGAGCCATGGGCATGACGCGGAAGCCATCCATCACCGCTTCGATCGCCCGTACTGGGTCAATCTCAGTCACAATCACGTTGGCACCCATGCCGCTGGCTCGCATGGCGGTGCCTTTGCCGCACCAGCCGTAGCCAGCCACAACCACGGTTTTGCCCGCCAGCAGCACGTTGGTGGCGCGAATGATGCCGTCGAGGGTCGACTGGCCGGTGCCGTAGCGGTTGTCAAAGAAATGCTTGGTGTCGGCGTCGTTGACGTTCATCGCGGGGAAGCTGAGCACCCCATCTTTGAACATGGCTTTGAGGCGGACGATGCCCGTGGTGGTTTCTTCGGTGGTGCCGATGATGTCGGAGAGCTGGGCCTGGCGCTCTTTGACCAGGGTGGCGACCACGTCGCTGCCGTCGTCGATGATAATGTTGGGGCGGTGGTCGAGGGCGGTTTCGACGTGGCGGTGGTAGGTGGCGCTGTCTTCACCGCGCAGGGCAAACACGGGAATGCCGTAGTCGGCCACCAGGCTGGCGGCCACGTCGTCTTGGGTGGAGAGGGGGTTGCTGGCAATGAGAATTGCGTCGGCACCCGCATTTTTGAGGGCGATCGCCAGGTGAGCCGTCTCAGTGGTGACGTGGCAACAGGCCGAAATACGAATGCCCGCCAGGGGCTTTTCTGCCGCAAAGCGGTCTTGAATCTGGCGCAGCACGGGCATTTCGCGCCCGGCCCACTCGATGCGCTGCTTGCCCTGGGTGGCCAAGGATATATCTTTAACGTCGTACTTAAATTGAAGAGTTGTGGTCATAGCTTAGATATCAGCCGTAATGAATCGTCTCTGTGCCAGTTGCCAGCTCTCCTAGCTTAACGGAAATTCATTCAGGAAACTGCCTTGACGTTTCAACCGGGAAACTCTCCCGATCGCACCTCAGTACAAAACTCTTTGGCCGCCGCGATCGCCTGCTGCCGCAGGTTGGTATAGACCTTGGCAAAGGGCGGCTGCCAGGCAGAAAGCCCCAGCACATCAGCGGTTACCAGCACCTGGCCGTCGCAGTGCACCCCCGCCCCAATGCCAATGGTGGGAATCTCCAGGGCTTTGGTAATGTCGCGGGCCAGGTCTGAGGGAATGTGCTCTAACACCACGCAGAAGGCCCCGGCCTGCTCCAAGTTTTGGGCTTCGAGAAGGATGCGATCGGCCTCCTTTTCGGTTTTGCCCTGCTTGCGAAAGCCGCCAAACTGATTCACAGACTGGGGGGTTAGCCCCACGTGGCCCATGACTGGAATACCCCACTGCACCAGGCGGCGCACGGTTTCAACCACTTCGCTGTGGCCCCCTTCCAACTTCACCGCCTGGGCACCAGCTTCTTTGAGCATGCGCCCGGCTGTGCGAAGGGCATCTTCCCCACTGGCTTGATAGCTAAGAAAAGGTAAATCCACCACCAGTAGGGCATTTTTCACCCCCCGCCGCACGGCTTTGGCGCAGATCAGCATGTCATCCATCGTCAGAGGCAGCGTGGTGTCGTACCCCAGGGCCACCATGGCAAGGGAATCGCCCACCAGCACAATGTCGGCCCCGGCCTGATCGACAATCTGTGCTGACATCACATCCCAGGCGGTGAGCACGGCAATGGGCTGGGCGGGTTCGCCCGTTTGTTTCCACCGCAAAATGTGATCTACGCTGACGGCCATGGGCTGCGCCTACAAGGGTTCTAAAAGGGTCTGGTTGCCAGAATAGCAAACCGCGCCCCCTTAGGCGTTGTCAGGTTCGCTCCCTGAGTAAGGGTACTGGGGCGTACTCGGCGGACACCCGCCACCTCTGGTCGAGGCTGAATCAGATCGGGTTAAGGCTTCCGCCTTGAGCTGCTCTAGCTCCTTCATCGCAAAAACTTAGCGGTGGGGTTCGTGGGGTGCGATTTGGGCGGTGGGGCGATCGTGGGGTAGTGGGCGGTGCCTGCCCCGTGGGAGAGTGCTTTTTATTGCTGTGGAGCTGTCGTCCTATGCAGACTGTCTTGATGGTTCTAGCGATGGCTATAGTTGAGAAGAGTCTTACAGTCTGAGGTGCTATGGCTGGCCTGCCCCCTGGTTTGCTGATTCGCTCTGCCAAGCAGGTGTGGACTACCCTGTGGCGCACTATGGTGGGGCAGATGGCCCCCAGCAGCAAGGGCGGCGACTACCAGCGGCCCGCCAGCGAGTTTCGTGACTGGGTCAAGCCCGACAGTGACCACCCCCCAGCGGCCCACCGCTATCGGCTGATCGTGGGCATGGGCTGCCCCTGGGCGCACCGAACGCTGGTGGTACGGGCCATCAAGGGTTTGGAAGAGGCGATCGCGATCGTCCCCGTGCAGCCCTCCCCCGACCAGGGCTGCTGGGTGTTTGAGCAAACCTTTCGCGGCTGCCGCACCCTGCCAGAGCTGTATCGCCAAGCTCAGCCGGGGTACAGCGGGCGGGCGACGGTACCAGTGCTGTGGGATGTACAGACCGCCAGCATCGTCAACAACGAAAGCGCCGACATCATCGTCATTCTCAACGAAGCCTTTAACGAGTGGGCCACCCACCCAGAGCTAGATCTCTACCCAGACGATCTCAAACCAGCGATCGATCAGTGGAACGATCGCATCTACACCGCTGTGAACAATGGGGTCTATCGCTGCGGCTTTGCCCAGACCCAGGCGGCCTACGATCGCGCCGTCACCGAACTTTTTGCCACCCTCAATGCCATTGACCAGGCCCTAGACTCTAGCCCCTACCTCTGCGGCGACCGGGTGACCCTGGCCGACGTACGCCTATTTACCACGCTGTTTCGCTTCGATGCGGTCTACTACAGCCTGTTCAAGTGCAACCGTCACCGCATTCAAGACTATGCCCACCTGGGTGCCTACCTGCGACGCCTCTATCAACTGCCGGGCGTGGCGACGACCTGCGATATAGAGGCCGTCAAACGCGACTACTACGGCAACCTGTTTCCCCTCAACCCCGGCGGCATCATTCCCGTTGGCCCAGACCTGGAGTATTTGCAGGAGCTAGCCGCCGATTAGCTTCACGCATGTACCGGCACAAGCCGGCACCCCTCTAGCGTTGAACCTGGAGCTGGGCGTCGGGGTTGACCGACTTCACCACCCAGGTGTCTTTACTGCCGCCGCCCTGGGACGAGTTGACCACCAGCGACCCGCGCTTGAGGGCAACGCGGGTGAGCCCACCTGGGTTCACGTAGATGTCTTGCCCGTAGAGGATGTAGGGCCGCAGGTCTACATGGCAGCCTTCGAAGCTGTCTTCGATCAACGTGGGCACCCGCGACAAGCACAGGGTGGGTTGGGCAATGTAGCCCCTGGGGTTGGCGCGAATGCGATCGCCAAACTCGGCCCTTTGATCCTCAGTAGAGTGAGGGCCGACTAGCATCCCGTAGCCGCCCGAGGCGTTGGTGGCCTTCACCACCAGCTGATCGAGATGGCTCAGCACATGGGCCTGCTGGGTCTCGTCTTCACACAGGTAGGTGGGCACGTTGGGGATGAGCTGGTCTTCGTCGAGGTAGTAGCGAATCATTTGCGGCACGTAGGCATAGACCAGCTTGTCGTCGGCAACGCCGGTGCCGAGGGCGTTGGCCAGAGCCACCCGCCCGGCTCGGTACACCTCCATCAGCCCCGGCACCCCCAGCAGCGAGTCGGGCCGAAAGGCCTTGGGGTCAATAAAGTCGTCGTCGATGCGGCGATACATCACATCCACCCGCTCCAGCCCCTTGGTGGTGCGCATTTTTAAGTAGCCATCTGACACCACTAGGTCGCGCCCTTCCACCAGTTCGGCCCCCATCTGCTGGGCCAAAAAGGAGTGCTCAAAGTAGGCGGAGTTGTAGACGCCAGGGGTGAGTACTGCCACCCGAGGGTTGATCAGCGTCTCGGGCACCAGGTTGAGCAGAGTCTCTAGCAGCTGGCTGGCATAGTCATCCACCGCCGCAATATCCATGGCCGCAAACAGGTGGGGAAAGGTGTTCTTCATCACCCGCCGATTTTCGAGCACGTAGGAGACGCCGGAGGGGCAGCGCATGTTGTCTTCGAGCACATACCAGGTGCCGTCTTTGTCGCGCACCAGATCGGTGCCGGTAATGTGGCACCAGATGTTGTTGGGTGGGTTGAGGCCCATGCAGGGTTTGAGAAAGCCGGGGGCGCTCTCGACTACGTGGCGCGGCACCACCCCGTCGTTGAGAATTTTTTGCTCGTTGTAGACGTCGTGGATAAAGCAGTTGAGAGCATAGATGCGCTGCTTGAGGCCCTTTTCGATCCATTCCCACTCGTGGCCGGGCACAATGCGCGGAATCACATCGAAGGGGAAAATGCGCTCAGCGCCCTGGTTGTCGTTATAGACGTTGAAGGTGACCCCCAGCTTAAACAAGGCATTTTGCGCCGCCTGCTGCCGCTGCTGTAGCTCAACCAGAGACAGGGCATTCACCCGCTGCACCAGCAGATCGGCCTCGGGGCGGGGGTGGCCCTGGCTCAAAAACAATTCGTCAAAAAAGTCGCCGGGGTCGTAGGCGTCAAATAGCACCGGGGGTCTCCCAAAAATGAGTGGTCAGCGGATCGATCAAAGCTATGACAAGGGCGCAGTAGATTTGATGGCGTTGCTGGATACAGGTATGAGTCAAAAATGCCAACGGCTCTCGTCAGGGCAAACGGCCGTTTGCCCCTACCCAAGTTCATGCGTCGGTTCAGCAACGCCGATTTGATCATTACCGGGGAGTATGGGCTCAAAGCTGTAGTTTACGCTACGAATCTACAGCCGTACTATTTGGGGCTGGGGGTTTAGGTCTGCACAGCTAGGTGATATCGGCTATCCCTGGGCAATCATCGCGTCGACCCATTCCACCTCATCCCAGTTCTAGACATGAAGGCCTAGCTAGAAAACAACTACCGATCGCAATCGGGACTTGTGTAGATCATTCTCTCTGGCTGAGAAGATTTAATTTTTTGTCTATTGCGATCGTTTTTTATCGTTTTTCTGCCCAGCGTAGATTGTATCGAGGGGATTGACCGATGATTTAAACAGATTCTCAGCGCGCCCGCTTCAGCCGCCATCGATGCTCATTACTCTTCAGGCTGTACTCACGTATTTGCGCTCACGAATCACCCTCACGGATCGTTACACCTATGGGGAGAACTGCGCTATGGAACGGTTTGACTACGTTGTTTTAGGGGCCGGTCTGGGGGGACTCTCGACCGCCGCCTGCCTGACGCGCCTGGGCCATCGAGTGGTCGTGCTCGAAAAGCACTATCTGCCAGGGGGCTGCTGCCACACCTTTGACTACGGTAACTATCGTTTTTGTGCCGATGTGCACTACATTTCCCAGTGTGGGCCAGGGCAGGCGATCGACCAATTTCTGCACTACATTGGCCGCGAGGTCGCCTTTAATACTCTTGATGCTGACTGCATCGATCGCGTCATTACCCCCAGCGTAGACTTTGCCATCCCCCTGGGCTGGGAGACATTTCGGCAGCGGTTGCTGAGCACATTTCCAGAAGATGCTGGCCCGATTAACCGCTACTGCGACGAAATCAAGCGTCTCCACGATGACATGCACCAGATCAACCAGGAGATGCACTGGTACGAGCAGAAATGGCATGACTGGCTGAAGCTGCCTAAGTATTTGAACCTGTTCAACAAGCGCCACTGGACGCTGCAAAACCTCTACGACCATGTGGGTATGCCGCACCAGCTGCAAGCCTTATTGGCGGGGCAGAGCGGCGACTATGCCCTACCGCCCGAAGAAATTTCTCTGCTTACCCACACCGCCCTGGTGTGGGACTATGCCGAGGGGGCTTACTACCCGAAGCATCACTTCAAGGGCTTTGTAGACACCATTGTGGATGCGATCGTGGAGGGGGGCAGCACCGTACGGTACATGGCCCCGGTCGAGCATATTGAGGTGCAGGAGGGCCAGGTGCAGTGGGTGACGGCGGGGGGTGTTGACTACGCCGCCGACCAGGCCTATATCAGCGACCTCGACCCCAAGCTAACGGTAGAGCTGATGCATGGGGCCGATCTCAGCCCAGCAGAGCGACACCGTCTGACCGACTATGAGTATTCGGCCAGCGCCTTTAACATCTACCTGGGGCTAGACGATCGCTTTAACCCTGCTGACTACGGCATTGGCAACTGGAATATCTGGTATTACCCCACTGGCAACCTCAACGAGGAGTACCGACGGCAGCTGGAGGGCAACCTGGAGCACCCGTGGATCTTTCTATCTTGCCCAACGCTAAAATCTACGACACCGGGCATGGCCCCCATCGGGCACCACGTGCTCGAAATTGCCACAGTTTGCCCCTACGAGCCCTTTCAGCAGCTCCACGACACCGACCCCGCCGCCTATAAGGCCAAAAAGCGCGAGGTATACCAGGCGATCATGACCAGCGTGCGCGACCTGATTCCCGATGTCGATCGCTACGCCCGCATGAAGATTTACGGCACCCCCACCACTAGCGAGCACTACCTGGGCCAGCCCCAGGGCAATATCTACGGGGCTAAGCTAGTGCCCCAGCAGGTGGGGCTCAACCGCCTGGGCTACAAGACCGAGCTGCCCAACCTATTTTTGGTGGGGGCCAGCGCTGGCTACCCCAGTGTGCCAGGAGTGATAACCAACGGCATGGATGTGGTGGAGCTGATGACGGGGCAGTCGGTGCGGCGATCGCCCGCTCCAGCCCCCGTCACACCGCCGCTGTCTATGGCTCGATAAGTAAGTCAAAACGTTCGCGCGTGCGAACGTTTTGACGTCATCCCTAAACCAGCTGAAACGCCGCCCCCAGGCCCGCGCCAATCTCTGCTGGGGAGAGCTTGCCATCGTGGTCGAGATCGAGGGCATCAAACACCGCATCGGTGCCCAGCCATTCTTCGCGGGTGATAAAGCCATCGCCATCGAGGTCGTAGGCCTTAAACAGGTCATCGCGGGCGTGGCCGATCATTTGCTCGCCCTGGGTGAGCTGAGTCAGGCGGGTGGCCAGCAGGTCTTCTAGGGCTTCGAGCGCCTTGCTAAAGCCCTTGATGCCTTCATCGAGCTTTTCAGTAGCCATGCGATCGCCCTCGTGCATCGACCTAAACGTGGCCTCATCGATAGAGAGTTTCTCAATGTCCATAGACTCGGCCTTGGCGGGGTCGAGCTTGCGGGGCAGATCGGCCTCGGTGCTGTCTAGAATAGCGAGCAGCTGAGGAGAAATGGTCAACAGGTCACAGCCCGCCAGCTCAGTAATCTCGCCAATGTTGCGGAAGCTGGCCCCCATCACCTCGGTTTTGTAGCCAAACTTTTTGTAGTAGTTATAAATTTCGGTCACCGAGAGCACGCCGGGGTCTTCGTGGGAGGCGTACTCGTCGCGGCCCGTATCTTTTTTATACCAGTCGAGAATGCGGCCTACAAAGGGCGAGATCAGGGTGATGCCCGCCTCAGCGCAGGCGATCGCCTGGTGAATGCCAAACAGCAGCGTCAGGTTGCAGTGAATGCCCTCTTTTTCGAGAATTTCAGCGGCCTTGATGCCCTCCCAGGTAGAGGCAATCTTGATCAGCACCCGCTCGGGAGTAATGCCCAGGTCAGCGTACTGCTGAATAATCTCCCGCGCCGTGGCCACGGTAGCCTCGGTGTCATAGCTGAGGCGAGCATCTACCTCAGTGGAGACCCGCCCTGGAATAATATCTAGAATCTTGCGGCCAAAGGCAACGGCCAAATTCTTAAAGGCCAGGTTGGCAATGTCTTTATCCGATGCGCCTGCGCCCGCGTCGGCTTTGGCCTTGAGCAGAGTGTCATCCACAATGGCGTGGTACTGGGGCATCTGGGCCGCCGCCGTAATCAACGAGGGGTTAGTGGTGGCGTCGCGGGGGGTAAATTTTTCGATGGCTTGAATGTCTCCGGTGTCGGCGACCACAACGGTCATTTGCCGGAGCTGCTCTAACAGGCTGGCCATGGGTTTCTCCTGGAAAGTTAAGAGAGCAAGGGGCTATACCAAGTTCAGAGCGGACGCTAGGGTCTTCCCCCAGGTAAAAGCCTACCCCTGCGCTTGGATTTAGATCATTTGCAATTGCCCACATTGTAAACAGGGGATCTGAGGCGGGTATTAACCCTTAATTAAAGCTACTGGGCCATTGCAAAAGATTGCGTACCCCCTGAACAACTCCCCGATTCCTCAGGGTTTCTTAAGGCTTCTGGGTCACACTTCCACGGTAAAGCTTGCCATTGCCCACGGCCTCTGCCCAACGGCGGAATCCTCCGCAGCATTACTCTGCCTCTAGCGAATATGAATTGATTGCCGCAGATGGGTAAAAGCTTGGCATGATGGGATGGATTTTATATGCGATCGCCCCTTTGATTTATCAGACCCTATGCTGACAGACTTTTGGCAACAGCTCACCCTCAGCGGCTTTGCCTTTGAGCAATGGCGCGAAGCCAGCCTGATTCACCGGCTGCTGGCCCCCCTGCGGCGGTGGCGTCAGGGCAGCTGGCTGCTGCGCTGGGGCGACTGGATTGGGCTGGCGCTAGTAGTGGTCATCTTTGCCCTGGCTCCCTATGTCTCGACCACGCTGATTGGGGTACTGCTGCTAGCGGTAGCGGCGTTTTGGGCACTGCTGACCCTGACCGATGAAGCCGGGCCGGGGCTATCTCCCGTACACATTGCGGTGGCGGTCTACTGGGGGGTAATGCTACTGGCCACGGCCCTGTCGCCGGTACGGGGAGCAGCAGTGAGCGGACTGATCAAGCTGACGCTGAATATTCTGCTGTTTTTGCTGATCGCTCGGGTGGCACGGCAGCCCAGGGCTCGGGGGCTACTAGTTTTAGGCTACATTCTGACTACCCTGCCGGTGTCTATCTACGGGCTGCGGCAGTATTTCTTTGGGGCGACGGCTCTGGCCACCTGGGTGGATGCCAACTCGGCGGTGGCCGATGTGACGCGGGTGTACAGCTTCTTGGGCAATCCCAACCTGCTGGCTGGCTATCTGATTCCGGGGGTGATGCTGAGTGGGGCGGCGGTGTTTGCCTGGCCCCGCTGGGTGCCAAAAGGCCTAGCGCTGCTGGCAGCGATGATCAACACCCTGTGCCTCATCTTGACCCTCAGCCGGGGCGGCTGGATTGGTTTTTTAATCGCGGGCTTTGTCCTCCTCACCCTGCTGGTGCAGTACTGGAGCCTCTGGTTTACCCCGTTTTGGCAGCGCTGGGCGCTGCCATTGCTGCTGGGCGGCGCAGCAGCGGTGGTGGTGCTGGGGGTGCTATCGGTCAGCTCGCTGCGGGCGCGGGTGCTGAGCATGTTTGTGGGCCGGGCCGACAGCAGCAACAACTTTCGCATGAACGTGTGGGCAGCGGTGATCGATATGATTCGGGCCCGGCCCATTTTGGGCATTGGCCCCGGTAATGATGCCTTTAACTCGGTTTATCCCCTGTTTCAGCGGCCCCGCTATACGGCCCTAAGCGCCTACTCAGTCTTTTTAGAAGTCTTGGTTGAAGCGGGGATTGTTGGCCTATTGGCCTTTCTGTGGCTGCTGACGCTGATCTTTCACCAGGGCTGGGTGCAGCTCCAGCGCATGCGAGAAACCCAAGACCAGCAGGGCTATTGGCTCATGGGGGCGATCGCCTCAATCACCGGCACTCTGGGTCAGGGCATTGCCGATACGGTGATGTATCGCCCGCAGATCAGCACCCTGTGGTGGATGTCGATCGCGATCGTGGCCAGCTACTACCCTGCTCAGGCACTGCTGGGCAATCGTGTCTTTAAGCTGCGGTCTGAGCTGTAGCGCAAAAGCGATTGCGGGAATTAATCGGTGACGCTAGAGGTGCCCGCTAGCCTCAACCCTACACAGCCCAACACACAGATGCTGACTGAGGTTTACCCTTCGTCGCCAGTCCAGGTGGCATGGGGCATGAGTTTGATCTGGCCTTTGTGCGGCAGGTCTTTGCCAGTTACTAGCTTGCCGCCATTGAGGGCAAGGTGCTCTTTCAGCCGCGTTTCAGCCTCAGCCGTAGTTTTTACCCGCAGGTTAAGAATGTAGAGGTAGGGTGCTGAGCTGTTGTCGGGGTGGCTGGCACTCTCCCAGATGCGCAGTCTGATGCCGTCTGGGGCTGGCATGATCTTATAAAACAGCAGGTGATCAACGCCTGGGTCAGAGAGCCGCGAGTGAGCAGAAAGCAGAGTGGACATGTCCCAAAACCAAACTCGAACGACCTAAATCTACGCCTCGACCCTCACCCTTGAATCTTGCTTCATAGGAGCAACCTACTCTGAGGGTACCCAGATCGACCTCTACTAACAGAGGGGTTCTTATAATCTTCTTATATTTCTATGGCGAGAGACTTACAGTTTAAAAATCAGGATAATTTTTATAATTCGCAAGGAACTTTTTGATCTGCACGTTTAAGGCACTCCGCTATCGCTAGGGGGCAACCAAGCACGAGGGCACCTCAGATTTATCAACCTGAGGCGATTTCTGGAAAACGTTCTCCCCAGTGGTGGGCACGGCCCCCACTCCATCGGCCCTGGTCGGTAGGTTAAAGGAGAGATAGGCTTTTCGGCAGACCTGCTAAAGCCAAGGCGTACATCAACCCTGGAGATATCCGACCTGGAGACATCCGGCCTGCCTATGAGAGCTAGGTCTACTCTGTTGTAGATAGAGCAGCACGCCGATCCATCTCGGAGCGGAGTGCCTTGATGGTGTCGACGAGGCTAGCCTCAAACAGGTTGTAAAACATTGATTTAAATGGGCCGAGATCTGCTTCTGCGCGCACCTGCTGCGACAGCAGACATCCACCCGTATTGGCCAGGGCTGGCGGGGGGGCGTCGATGCGCCAGTGCCCATACATATATTCGAGGTTGCCTTCTAGCATCCGAAAGCTAATTTGCTGACCGTCTAGCTCCAAGTTTTCGGTCAGCACCGTAGACTCCATGGTGGTGAGCAGAATGCGCCGCCGATCAATTTGCTCGACTATGGTGCGATCGCCCTGCACCTCAACCACTCGGCTTTTGACTACCGTAGGCAAGAATTTGTAGAAATTGTTGTAGTCGGTCAGCACGGCCCAGGCGGCGGCGGCAGGCACCGAGCTGACCGCCATGATGCCATACTGCCCTTGGCCACCCTTGACCAGCACATTGCCCTTAGACAAAACGGCCCAATCAGCCGTGGTCAACTTGGCCAGATAGGTCTCCGCTGGCTGAACTTGACGGGACAAACGCGACATAAAACCAGAGTGCCAGAATTCAACAACTGTAGCGCCTACCCGTACTGTAGCGTTAGTAGGCTAGATTAAGACCAAAATCAGGCCAGCGGCAGTCTACTTCAGCCGCGCCAAGCCTGCCTGTACCCGGCGCTAGCCTGGGCCTAGAGCCGGGCAGCGATCCTCTGTTCTGTGTTGGCGATGCGTCACCTATGCCTAGTTTTGAAACGGCTTTAGCAGCTTACCAAGCTTTACCGACGAGGGTTTGTAGCCTGATGCTCAGCACCGTCGGTGCCAATGGCCACCCCCAGGCCAGCTATGCTCCCTACGTCATCGACGAGGCCTATCAGATCTATATCTTTACCAGCGGGCTGTCGGCCCACACCGATAACCTCCACGCCACGGGGCTTGCGGGTGTTTTGCTGATCGAAGACGAAGCCGACGCGCCCCAGGTGTTTGCCCGCCAGCGCCTTAGCTACGACTGTCAGGCTGCTCTGCTGCCCCGGGACACCTCAGCCTGGGAGGCCATTGCCGACCGATTTGAGCAGCGCTTTGGCGACATTGTTGCCATGCTGCGATCGCTAGAAGACTTTCAGATTTTTCAGCTTAGCCCCCAAGAAGGGCGGTTTGTGATGGGCTTTGGGGCCGCCTACGCCGTCGACCCCAACAATTTGGGGCAGCTGCTCGGCCCACCCCAAACCGGGCCAGACAATGTCTCCCCCGATCGCTAGCTGCTGCTCAGGGCGGCCTAGCCGGTGACCAAGAGGCCAACCCCCACCAGAGCAATGGCTGCTCCGACGATGGCCCGGGGGCTGACGCGATCGCCCAGGGCTGCGGCCAGGGGCAGCACAAACAGGGGACTGGTAGAGGTTAGCGCCTGGGCAATGCCCGTGGCCGAGTATTTGAGGGCCGTTTGCTGTAGATAGATCGCCAGGTAGGTGCCGAGGAAGGCAGCCAGAGCCACACCCCCCAGCAGACGGGGCGATTGCAGCGGCCTGAGCGAGCCAGCCACCGGGCCTCGCCAGCGCAAAATACCTAGGATGATCACCAGGCCACCCCCCAAGCGCAGCAGGGTGCTCCACAGGGGGTCAACGGCAGTGTCAGCCAGCACCGCCCGCGACATCACCGCCCCAATGGCCTGCCCCAGGGCTGCCAATACCCCCAGACCAACCCCCCAGGCGCTAGGGGCCTCTCCAGCTACCCCAGGCACTCGCTCAGCAATCACCCAGATCACCCCGGCCAGGGTAGTAGCAATGCCCAGCCACGCCCTCCCCCCCAGAGATTCTTGGAGAAAAACTAGGGCCAGCACCGCCGCCAGAGGTGGAGCCAGGGTCTCAAGCAGCAGCGCCCGCCGAGGCCCCAGACGGTTAATGGCAGCAAAATAGGCGGTGTCACCTAGGCCAATGCCGATCGCACCGCTGAGGGCCAGCACGCCTACTGACTGGGGCACCAGGCCAGCGGTGTCTTGGTTGAGCAGCAGCAGCGTCAGGATCAGCAGCACGAAGGCGATCGACCCCTTGGCAAAGTTCAGCACCAGCGGCGACAACGTCTTACCCAGCCGCCCAAACATAACGGTAGCCACCGCCCACAAAAAAGCCGCTGTCAGTGCTGCCAGTTCGCCGCCCATAGTCGTTAGGTCAGCCGATGCCGATATAAACAGTTACCGCAAGTCCGTTTCAAGCGCCTAGAGGTTTCCCCAGTGAGGTTTGCCCCAGACGGAAGCCTATATCTGAGCTTGATCTGGTTTAATATCCAATCCGACTCACACAACCCCGATTCAAAACCGATACCGGGCAGGAAGCATGGCCGTGAAAAGCCCCGACGAACCGGGGGTGTATCGACAGACTTTGGTATAAGTACAGCCACCATACCGGAAACGCACCCTAATTTCACCACAGAATCTTTACACTTGCTGTCTCAGAATTTGCTGATCTGGCGTTTCATCGCTGTAGAGAGAACCAAGACAGTCTGACCCTTTCAAGGAAATTTGAGTTATGCGTGTCTGGGCACTTGCATCGTGCGGTGGCCTGCTAGCCCTTGTGGCCTGTAGTGCTGACCAAGCCAACACTACCAACCCAAACTCCCCGCCTGCCGATGCCGATGGTCTGTCCCACGGCAAGACATTGCCCCCGACGGCGGCTCCTAGTTCCTTAGCTCGGCCAGAGATGCGCCCTAGACAGGCCTTGTCGACCCGGGCGCGGCTAAGTCCAGCGGTGGTCAGCGCTCGGGCCGACCGCACCGCGACTCAGCCCCAGTCTCAGTCAGATCAGCTGCGGGCGCGGCTGCAGCGGCTGCGCGATCAGCAGAGAACGCGATTAGCGCCTAGTGCTTCCGTAGCGGCGGCACCGATCTCGACAACGGCCAAAGTGGTTGCCAGCCCCATTCCTCAGCCTGGGGCACCTATGCTGCAGCAGGCAGATTCAACCCCAGGCGCTAGTCGTGACAGCAGGCTGGCCATTGCCCCACAGCCCAACCGTGCAGAGCCGTCACCTCTTTTAGCAACTGCAACGCCCCTACCGTCGCCTCGGCCTCCGGCCCCCAAGGCCGAGGTTGCACCCAGCGGTACTGCCCTAGATTTGCAACCTGTGGTCGCAGCCAGCATTACCCGCAACTACCCTATTGCCCCGCTGCGCCATCAGGGGCACAGTGCCCGTTCGGCTGCATCCCCGTTGCTGGTGTCACTGCCGACAGCTCAGCCCTCGACCGCGAGCGCTAGACTCCACGGCAGTACAGGGCTAGCCCTGGGTACCCAGTCGAGGGCCAACAGCACTGCATCGGTCTCAGAGCAAGAGGCCGCCTTGGTGCCCGACTCGACCCAAGACTCAGCGGCGCGGCTGGCTCGATCTCCCGAATCCTCCCTTGCCCGTGAGCATGTCGCTTCGCCGTTGAGGGCGGGCAGGCCCTTAACCCCGGTTCCCCCTGGAGATCTCCCCGGTGCCTCCCGAGGGCTACACCAGCGGGAGTCTACGCCCCCCCTTCAAGCTTCAGCGAGATTGCCATTGCAGGCTAGCCTCGCCCCTAGCCCCGATGCCCGTGCGGCGGCAGACCAGAGTTCAGGGGCGATCGCCCTACCCGAGAGCTTGCCCTTCAACAGTGCAGCCCCGAGGCTGAGCCCCCAGCGCCCCCAGCTGTCTCCTGCTCAACCAAATGTTGCCCCACCCACTGCCGCCCAACCGGCGGATTCCCAACTCGTCTTGACCGATCGCGCTACCCCAGAGCCCGCACCAGTCTCCTCAGAAGGGCATCTCAGTCAAACCGACCTCGATCAATTGCGTCTGGTGCCCTCAGCCAGACAGTCACCTAAGGGGCTAGCGTTGGCCCACTGCCCGCCTACCAGGGCCTCTACCTCGCTAGAGGAGCGTCTGGTCAACGGCGCGATCGCAGCTCAACCCAGCTTTTCTGATCGCAGCCAGAGCACCACCCTAGCCAAAGACGTGCTCGCCCCTTGCTGGAGCCATGCCCCTGCCCAGAGCGTCGCTGTTGAGCCCATGCCAGCCGCTGCCCCAGCCCCCGACGGCCTCGATATTACTCCTGCCTCGGCAGCTGATTTAGATCAAGAAACCCTGCCCCCAGATCCTGTCTCCGACTAGGTCAGCCGCGTTGGTCACCGCTCTGCCCCTCGCGCTATGGTGAGTTGATCAGGGGAAAATATAGAGCGACACACCATGAAGCTGTACTGCGATCGCCAGGGAGAGGGCTTTCCCATTTTGTGCCTGCACGGACATCCGGGCTCGGCCCAGACCATGGGCGTGTTTGTCGAAGGCCTGCGCGATCGCCACACCATGCTCACCCCAGATCTGCGGGGCTATGGCCGCAGTCAGACGCGATCGCCCTTTGACCTCGAAGACAGTCTGAGCGATCTGGTAGAACTGCTCAACCATCAGGGCGTTGAGCGCTGCGTGGTGCTGGGCTGGTCGCTGGGGGGCATTTTAGCCCTAGAGCTGGCCCTACGATACCCCGAGCGGGTGGTCGGCCTGATTCTTATTGCTACGGCGGCCCGCCCGGTAGGTGCCCATCCGCCCACCACCTGGGTGGAACTGGTCAACACCGGGGTGGGGTCAATTTTGAATGTGATCGCCCCGGCCAACCGTCTGGTGCGCCTGGGTCTGGGACCGCGATCGCTCTACCGCTACCTGCTGCGCCAGCACACCGCCCACGCCTACCAGCGCCTGGCTCGGGAGGGCTTTTGGGCCTACTTAGGCACCTCGCCCCTGGCCCACCGCGCCCTCAACCGCGCCCTAGCCGGTTGCTACAACCGACTGCCAGACCTAGGATCAATTCGCGTGCCCTGTCTAGTACTCTGCGGGGCCGAAGACTGCCACATCACTGCCCATGCCAGCCTCGAAACGGCAGCTCACCTGCCCGTTGCCGAAAGCTGCTGCTACCCCAACACGGCCCACCTACTGCCCTGGGAAATTCCTCACCAGTTGCTCAACGACATTGGCAACTGGCTCGAACGCCACATCGATCAAACAGGCTACCAAAGCGAATCCATTCACTCTGGTAGCCCAACTAGATAACCATTTTTAGCCAGCAGGGCTGGCACAGGCCCCCTACGGCTGACCGCTAAACGCTGGCGCAGAGAACCCACCCAGGGGGGTATCCCATTCGTCAGTAATCGTGAGCTGGTCGGGATGGGCGCAGAGCTGCACCAAGGTCTGAATATTTTGGGCGCCTTCTTGCTCCAGATCCTCAATGTAGCCGCCCTTAGCGACCAGCGCTTCGGCCTCGCTGTCAAAGGGGCCAAAGTAGTAAGTGCAGGCCGGCTGGGCAGTCTTGATCTCAACCCACCAGGCTTTGCCCTGGCCAAGGATATTGGTTAAAAAGCGACCCAATAAATTATTCATAGATCCTTCCTATCTGCTGGTTACTAAAAAGGAATCACGTCGTCAAACCGTCCTGGGACCACGCTAATCCATGTTTGTTTATACTGTCTTGCTTTTGATTTTGCAAAGAGGAAATTTGATTTTGCGCCACCCATTGATGACGATAGATCTCATAGAGCGTCATGCCTGTAGCCACCGATGCATTTAGGCTAGGAACTGTTCCCCGCAGCGGAATTGACACCAGGGTGTCACAGCTCTGCTGCACGGTTAGGCTCAGCCCACTGCCTTCGGCCCCCACCACAATTACCGTAGGGCGATCAAAGGTGGTGCGGTGCACCGGCTGGCTCGCCTCAGAGGCTAGGCCATAGATCCAAAAGCCCTTTTCTTTCAAAGTTTCGAGGGCGCGCTTCAGGTTGACCACCCGCGCCACGGGCAGGTGCTCTAGGGCTCCGGCTGCCACCTTGGCCACCGTAGCCGTCACCCCTACCGCCCGTCGCTGGGGAATCACCATGCCCTGAGCACCCAAAGCCTCGGCAGTGCGAATAATCGCCCCTAGGTTGTGAGGGTCGGTGATGCCATCGGCGGCGACAATCACCGGCAGCTTGGCGGCTCCGAGGGCCGCCTCAATCATGTCATCGAGGTCGTGGTATGCATGGGCAGCCGCCTGGGCCGCAATCCCCTGGTGGTTGGCTCCGGCGGTAATTTGGTTGAGCCGCTTGGTGTCGACTTCGTCAATCACCGCGCCGTTGGCTTTGGCTTCGTCGATCAATGAGAGAAAGCGGGGATCGTAGCGAATACGATCGTTGACCCAGACCCGGTTGAGCGGGCGCTGGGCCTGGAGTGCCGCCTCTACCGCGTGGCGACCGTAGATTAAGTCGGTTTGGTCTTGAACATCGTCGTCATCGGCCAGACTGCCCAGGGCGAGCTTTTGGGATGCAGGGCCGCGATCGCCGCTCTGGTAGCGGGGCTGATCTCGGTCATAGCTAGGCCGATCGCCACCGTAGCGCGGTTTGCCACCTCTATCGCCGCCGTAGCGCGGCTTGTCATCTTCTTTAAATTGGGGCTTGCCCACCGGTCTGTCGTCACTGTAGCGGGGCCTATCCTCGCCGTAACGGGGCTTGTCATCTCGCTGTCGAGGTTTGCCACTTTTGTCGCCACCGTAGCGGGGCTTGTCATCTTTGAACTGGGGCTTGCCCACCGGTCTATCGCTGCCGTAACGAGGCTTGTCGCCGTCATAGCGAGGCTTATCGCCACCGTAGCGGGGCTTACCGCTCTTATCGCCACCGTAGCGGGGTTTGTCATCGCCATAGCGGGGTTTGTCGTCTCCTGCCGGGCGAGGTTTGCCGCCGTCGTAGCGAGGCTTGCCGTCTTGCCGCTGGGGCTTACCGCCTCGGTACCCCTCCGAGTGCTGACGAGGCTCCGACCCAGGGGAACGCTTAGGCTTACGAGAAGGCTTGGGAGACGACGACATGGCCACACGGAGTACAGAGTTAGAACAGACAGAAATCCTAGGCTAGCATGCCCTAAGCAATACCCTACCATTCGTAAATTTTGGGGTGCAGACTGGGCAGAGGGCAAACTGGTCAGATGGCGACTTCAGGCCTACAAAGCCATAGGCAGAATTCCACTTCTGGGCTGGGATTAGGTTGAGAGTTGAAATCTGAAAATAAGTTTAAATTTGAGCATCCGATGACAAGGCAACAGTCATCCCTGGAATAATCCTTCACAATGAAAAATGACATCCCCCTACCGGAGTGATGCCAATGCCTCACCCACTAAACGGTACAAAGCTCAACGGTACAACGCTCGACTGTCCGGTTCATTTAGTGTTGTCGTACATTGGTAACAAGTGGGCCATCCTCATTTTGCAGGAGCTGTTTGAGGGTAGCCGCCGCACCAACGAGTTTTTGTCGGCCCTCCCCGGTATCAGTACCAAGACCCTCACGGCTCGACTGCGGGAGCTAGAGAGCTACGGCCTGATCAATCGCACGGTTTTTCCTGAGGTACCGCCCCGGGTCGAATACTCACTGACCCCCAAAGGGCGAGAGGTGCAGCCCATTATGGCCGCCCTCAATCAGGTGGGAGAGCACTGGCTTTTGCACAGCCCAGTTGCCCGGCCATCGTCCCCCTAGCGCTGTCAAGAGCAGCTAGTCGTTGCTCCAGGTTTCATGGGTGAGCAGGTCGCCGATGCGATCGCGCAAAAAGTAGTCGTACTCCTCTAGCTCCGCTTCGATAAATGGCCATTCGCGGGCGGCAATGTAGCCACAGAGGGCGCAAATGGGCTGACAGCGATCGAGGGTGCCGCACTCCACAAGTTGCTTAGCTTCGTCACGAATTTCATCAATGGTGTAGTGCCGAGCGAGCACCGAATTAGCTGTTGTTGTCGCCATGGCCGTAGCCCTCCAATATCGGGATCACAGTGAGAACATTTACTCATTGCTCCACCTACATAGTGCAGCCCTAACTCTGGGGATCAAAGCAGATGATGCGCATCCTTACCTTTGTTTACAAGGCGCAATAATGTATTTTGGTATACTCTCTAGCTGCATTCTAGTGCGGCCATGGCCTGGTGGGTGCTCAAAAAGACCCGCTCTCTACCGCCTAAATGCTCAATAAAGCCCGCCCGATTGAGCTGATCCATCACGGGGCCTTTGACTTCGCTCAGGTAGACGGTCACCCCTGCCTCTCGCAGGTCTTTGACCAGGGTTTCCAGAGTTTCTAGGGCGCTGCCATCGATGTGGTTGATGGCGCTGCAAATCAGCACCAGGGCCGTGGCGGTAGGATGGTCGGCCACCGCTTGAATTAAATAGTCTTCCAGGTGCTTGGTATTGGCAAAATAAAGGCTCTCATCGATGCGAATCGCCAGCACCCCGGTACAGGTCTGCACCGGATGGCGCTTAACATTGCGAAAGTGCTCGGTGTCGCCCACGCGCCCCACCTCAGCAATGTGGGGGCGGCTGGTGCGCCACAGGTAGAAGACCACCGAGGCCACAAAGCCCACCACAATCCCGGTCTCAATACCCACCGTCAGCACTGCTAAAAAGGTGATGCCCAGACTGGCAGCATCACTTCGCGACACCCGCCACAGGCGACCAAAGCTCTTGAAATCGAGCAGGTTGATCACCGCCACCAAAATCACCGCTGCCAGGGCTGCCTGGGGTAGGTAATAAAACAACGGCGTGAAGAACAGCACCACCAGAGCAATCAGACAGGCGGTAATGATCGAGGCCAACCCCGTATTAGCCCCCGCCGAAAAGTTCACCACCGAGCGACTGAAGCCACCAGTTACCGGATAGCCGCCGGTAAAGGCCGCCCCCAGGTTAGCGGCCCCGAGGCCAATTAACTCCTGGTTGGCGTCAATACGCTGCCGCCGCTTGCTAGCCAAGGATTTGGCCACGGCAATGCTTTCCATAAAGCCCACAAAGCTAATGGTGAGGGCGGTGGGCAGCAGCTGCTGCCACAGGGTTAGGTCTACCGCTGGCAGAGACAGGGGCGGCAGCCCACGGGGAATCTCACCCACAATAGCCACACCATAGCGGCTGTGTAGCCCTAGTAGCCCCACCAGCAAAATGGTGCCTGCCACCACCGCCAGCGCCCCCCCCCGGCTGATCGGGCTGATCCACCCTTCGGCCCAGCCCCAGCGGCGCAGCAGCTGGGGCAGCTTGCGGTTGAAAAACAGCAGCACGGCTACACTGCCCAAACCTAGGGCCAGGCTGACGCCGTTGGTGGCGGGGGCCGCCCGCACCAGGCTGAGGGCGGTTGCCAGAAAACTCTCTGACGCGGGAATTTTGACCCCCAGCAGGTGCTTGAGCTGGCTGAGGCCAATTACTAGCGCGGCAGCATTGGTAAAGCCCACGATCACGGCGTGGCTGAGGAAGTTGACGATAAATCCCAGCCGCACCATCCCCATAAACACCTGAATGACACCGATCAGCAGGGCCAGGGCTAGAGCAGCAGCCAGGTACTCGGGACTGCCTGCCGCCGCTACCTGGCCTACGCTGGTGGCCACCAGTAGCGACACCATGGCCACCGGCCCCACCGCCAGCGATCGGCTAGTGCCCAGCACCGCATAGAGCAGCAGCGGCACAATGCTGGCATAGAGCCCCACCTGGGGCGGCAGCCCAGCCAACATAGCGTAGGCCATTCCCTGGGGGATCAGCATGATCGCGACGATCGCACCGGCCATGGCATCGCCCACTAGATCTTGGGGATCGTAATGCCTGCCCCAGCTGAGGACGGGGATATATCGGCTCAACCCCGCTGGGAAATGCGACTGCCGGGGAGGGGGCAAGGGAGTTTCGGGCATAGGTTTTCGGGCATAGGTTTTAAGGTATGGGCTAGGGGCGATCGCCGCACCTAACGGCATCGGTCACACCACCCAGCCCACCTGACACAATCTTACATGACTAATTGACTACTCAGTAATATAATTTCCCCTAGCAGCCTAAAAGATAACTGACTGGCTATATAGTAAATATATGGCCAATCTATTCTCTTAGGAGATTTGTGTTGTGGATAACACCTTAATCTTTCGCCAGCTGTTTGACGCCGACTCGTCTACCTATACCTATCTGCTGGCTGACCCAGCCTCTAAGGAAGCAGTGCTGATCGACCCCGTCTTTGAGCAGCACCTGCGCGATCGCGCCCTGATCGAAGAGCTGGGCCTCACCCTGCTAGCCACCCTCGACACCCACTGTCACGCCGACCACGTCACCGGGGCCTGGCTAATGCAGCAGGCGCTGGGTGCCAAAATTGGCATCTCAGACCGTTATGGCGACATGATCACCGGAGCCAACTACCGGCTCGACCACGGGGATACGGTGACCTTCGGCAGTCGCGCCCTGGAAGTGCGCGCTACCCCCGGCCACACCGACGGCTGCATCACTTATGTGCTCGACGATCACTCCATGGCCTTTACCGGCGACTGTCTGCTGATCCGTGGCGCTGGCCGGTGCGACTTTCAACAGGGCGACGCCAAAAATATGTACGCCTCCATCACCGAGCAAATCTTCAGCCTGCCCGACAACTGCATCATCTGGCCCGCCCACGACTACAGCGGTCGCACCTCGTCTACCGTCGGCGAAGAAAAAGCCTATAACCCCCGCATCGGCGGTGAAGCCGACGAGCGCGACTTTGTGGGGTATATGGACAATCTCGGCCTGCCTCACCCCAAAAAAATTGATATTGCCCTACCGGCCAACTCTGTCTGCGGCCAGCCGGAAGACGGCAAAATGCCTACCGTAGCCGACTGGGGGCCAGTCCGTCTCACCTACGGCGGCGTCAAGGAGATCGACCCGCAGTGGGTGGCCGAAAATCTGGGCAAAGTTCACGTACTGGATGTGCGCGGTGCGGACGAGTTTAACGCCGATCTGGGTCACATCAGCACGGCTCAGCTGGTTCCCCTACCCAACCTCGAAGGGCGAGTCGGTGAAATTCCTCCGGGGCGACCAGTGGTAGCGGTGTGTAAGTCGGGGCGGCGATCGGCCCAGGCCACTGTCATTCTCAAAAAGCAGGGGTTAGACCAGGTGGCTAGTCTGCGCGGCGGCATGCTGAGCTGGAGTGCCGCTGACCTGCCGGTATTGCGCAACTAATCTCAAAACCTGGGTGCCTACCGAGGCCGCGCAAACACCTGAGTCCAGTAAGGGCGTCCGGCAGCCGTGGCATAGCCAATGCCTAGCTCGGTAAAGGCCGGGTTGAGAATGTTTTGGCGATGGCCAGGGCTATTCATCCAGGCGGCCATCACCGCAGCCGCAGAGGGCTGACCTAGAGCCACATTTTCACCGATAGTTGACCAGCGGTACTGGGTCGCATCGATGCGCGATCGCAGAGTAGAGCCATCGGACCCGGTGTGGCTCATGCGGCCACTGGTGGCCATATCTTGGGAATGGCGCTGGGCGGCGGCCATGAGTTTGTCACTGAGCACCAGGGGAGGCGCGTTTACCCGCTGGCGTTCAGCGTTGACCAGTTGCAGCAGTTCTTCTGCCACGGTGAGGTTGGCCTGGGCCACTGATATCGCCAGGGTTTGGGCGATCGCCTCAGGAGCGATCGCCCCAGGCAAAAACACGGCAGTGAGGGCAGCCAGCAGGGCCAGGGCCTGGGTTTGCAGCAGTAGTTTCCAGAGGTGCATCGGGTGTCCTTGCTTTAGTCTTCGTAGGAATGTAGGCAGTGGAGATTCGTTTGCTCAGGTAGACGCCCTATCTCCCTTGACGGGGGATGCGATCGCTCGGTTCCACCTAGCCTGCCCTACTGAAATGTCCTAGCGAGGGTTCTGGGCCATCAGCCGTTGCACATCTTCGGCATGGTACGAGCTGCGGGTCAGAGGCGACGACACCACCTGCAAAAAGCCCTTCGCCTCCCCCACCTGCCGCCAGGCGTCAAACTGGGCCGGGGTAACAAACTCCGCCACGGGCAGATGCTTTGACCCCGGCGACAGGTACTGCCCTAGGGTCAATATGTCGCAGTCTACAGCTCGCAGGTCATCCATCACCTGCTGTACCTCAAGGTCTGTTTCTCCCAGGCCAGCCATCAGTCCTGACTTGGTGTATACCCAGGGGGCCAGTTCGCGGCTGCGGCGCAGCAGTTCTAAAGAGCGGGCGTAGTCGCCCTGGGGGCGCACCCGTCGATAGAGGCGGGGCACCGTTTCGGTATTGTGGTTGAGCACGTGGGGCCGAGCCGCCAAAATTGTCTCCAGTGCCTGCCAGTTGCCGCACAGGTCAGGGATCAGCACCTCAATGGTGGTGTTAGGAGCGACCTGCCGCACTGCTTCAATGCAGGCGACAAACTGGCTGGCCCCGCCATCGGCCAAATCATCGCGGTTGACCGACGTGATCACCACATGGCTTAGCTTCATCCGCCGCACCGACTCCGCCAGCCGCAGCGGTTCGGTGGGGTCGAGGGCCACGGGCTTTTTCTCAAAGTCAATATCGCAGTAAGGGCAGGCGCGAGTGCAGGCCGGCCCCATGATCAAAAACGTCGCCGTGCCAGCCTTAAAACACTCGCCAATGTTAGGGCAAGAGGCCTCTTCGCACACAGTGTTCAGGCCTAGGTCTTGCAAAATCGACTTAACTTCGCCAATGCGCTCCCACTGGGGGGCCTTGACCCGCAACCAATCTGGTTTTACTGCCACTGTTTCAAACCTTGTCTCAAGACCTGCTCCTCAATCATATCAACCCCACTTCCCACTCCCCAGCTTCGCAGTATCCTAAAGATGACCATGGCTTACACCCATTGGCTACATGGATGCGTCATCTCCCCTAAAACGGTGCCTCATAGTGCTGTGCTACAGTGCCGCTGGCCTGTTGGCCGCTGGTGCTTGGCGCGATCAGGTGAGCGCTCGCTGGCAGTTCGAAACCCCCTTTGAGCGCATCCGCCTAACCCGGCTGGCCCCCAGGCTAACCCAGGCTCCCGAGACCCTGATGACCGCCAACACTCGCGTGGTGATCAGCCTCAGCCGTCGGCAGCTGACCCTATACCAAAATGACGCTGTTTGGAGCGAATTTCCGGTTGCTATCGGTCAAGATGAGTGGCAAACTCCAACGGGCGATTTCACCGTGCGAGACATGCGCACCGACCCCAAGTGGCAACACCCCATCACTAAAGAAGCCATCGGCCCTGGCCCCAGCAACCCCCTCGGCTCCCGCTGGATTGGCTTTTTGGTCATGGGTGACTACCACATCGGCATCCACGGCACCAACCAAGAGACCCTGATCGGCGAAGCCGTGTCCCACGGCTGTGTGCGCATGTTTGACCGAGATATTCAAACCCTATACAGCCACCTAAAGATTGGCACACCTGTCAAGGTAGTGCCTTGAGCAGCGTACCAACCTTTAGTAATCAACTTGAGTTGAGAGATTGCCAAAAAGCTGAAGATAACCAGACAAGGCAGCCTAAACAGCTACCGCCACCTCTGGCTCTACAGGAGTCAAGTCAAACCCATGCCAGGGTTTGCCGTCTAGGGCCATCTGCTCAATCAAGCTGGCCAGGCGCAGCGCTTTGAGCGCCTGCTCACCGCCGACGGAGGGCTCTTCACCGCCGCGCACACAGTTGATAAAGTGCTCTAGCTCGGCATGGAGGGGCTCAATATTGCTGGTGTAGACCTTCTCAATCAACCCATCTTGGCGGTAGAGCACCTGACCATAGTCGGTCGAGCAATCGGCGGTGGTCTGTCGGTGAATCAAGATTTCATTGTTGAGAAAGTCGGCATCGGTGAGGGAGTTTTTGCAGTGGGCCGTAATGCTGCGAATCTTCCGGTGGGTCACCTTGCTAGCGGTCAGGGTCGCCACAATACCGTTGCTAAAACCTAAAGTAGCGGTGACATAGTCGAGATAGCCCGAGTTGGCCGCACGACTGCCGCTGGCGGTGAGGGTCGCCACCGTAGACCCGGCCAGCTCTAGCAGCAGGTCGATGTCGTGAATCATCAGATCGAGCACCACCGACACATCGTTAGCCCGCTGAGAGTAGGGGCTCATACGCCGAGCCTCAAGGGCCAAGAGTTCTTCGGTTTTGAGCACCTTGTGCAGTTCTTGAAAGGCGGGGTTGAACCGCTCGATATGACCTACCTGAAGAATGCAGTTAGTGGCGGCTGCGGCATTGACCAGCGACTCAGCCTCAGCGATGCTGGCGGCAATGGGCTTTTCGATCAGCACATGCACCCCAGCTTGAAAACAGGCCATGCCTACCGTGTGGTGAAGCCGGGTTGGCACGGCCACACAGACCGCATCGACGTGCTTGAGCAGCTCGTGATAGTCCTCAAAGAACCGGACTCTGTACTTGCCAGCAGTATCTAGCCCCCGTTCTACGTTGACGTCTGACACGCCCACTAGCTCAACATCTTTGAAGCGGCTCAGAACACGCGTGTGGTGCTGGCCCATATTGCCGACACCAATAACGCCAACACGGATAGGTTCGGGCAAATTGCGGGATAGGTGCATATCTGAGGCAGATGACGAAATGTAGTTGTGCACGTCCGTTCTTTCCTTGGGGATATGAAAATGCGTCAGCAGCTAACACTTTTGAACTTTCAAAGCCAGTGGAGAAGCGAAACGGCCGGGTAAAATTACTCAGATAGTATCACAATGCTTCACACTGTAAAGAAACGCAAAATTTTCTAAGGGTGAGCAGCGCCAGAATTATAGTGCGACTTTGCCCAATTTAGGCGTTATGCCAAATTAGGCTTGAAATTTGGAGTTTTCCCACAGACAAGATTCTACGGCTGGCCTTGGGTTTGGTTTAATTAGGCGCTAAATTCACGCTGTTTTAGATACATGCAGGTGTTTTAGCGGGAGTGAGCCTGAGGGTGTAGCTGTAACAGTCACTGGCGTAGAGCCTCGGTTGTGGGCTATTCGCTGGCAGAAATGTGCCCCGGTCTGCTCTGTGAAGCCTGAGACTGGGGTTAGTACTCTATTGAATGTATCGATCGTAAGGGGCATCAAGGCGCAAGCTGTGGCAGTTTTAGAGGTGGCCGTGGGGTGAGCGCTCACGCTCAGCTCAAAAACGAACCGTCAGAGTCAGCTAAATCGTTGAGGGAGTGGACAGAGCCCTCAGGGGTCAGTGGTCGCTCGTCAACAGATCGCACCAAAATCTCCTTGAGGCGGGGGCCATCGGTGGAGAGCACAACCCACTCTCGCTCGGCAAAAACCAGGCGATCGCCCGCGTGGGGAATCTTTTGCATCTGATAGATCAAAAAGCCGCCGAGGGTTTGGTAGTCGTCGGCGTAGGGCAATTCTAGACTGAGGAGGCTGTTGACCTCTTCGAGATAAGTATGGGCTTTGATGCGGTACGACTGGTCGCTGAGTAACTGAATAAGCGGCTCTTCTTCGTCATCGGGCTCGTGAATATCGCCGATGATTTCTGTGATTAAATCTCGCAGGGTGACCAAGCCCGCCGTACCGCCAAACTCATCGACCACTATGACCAGCTCTTGTCCTGTTCGCTGCATAGTGGCCAGCAACTCGTGCAGCGGCGTGTATTCGGGTACAAAGCGGGCGGGCTTTACCCAAGGGTGAATGGGGGTTTCAGTGGCAATCTGCTGGCAAGCCAGGGGCTGCAAAAACTGCTTAATGTCTACCATGCCTTGAATGTCGTCAAGGGAGTCGCCCATAATTGGATATCGAGAATGATCGGTATCGGCAACTACCTCAATCAGTTCGGCAAAGGTTGCTGAGAGCGAAATAGCACTAATCTGGGTGCGCGGGATCATGATTTCGCCAGCGGTGACATCGCGAAACTCAAACACGTTGTTGAGCAATTCACGCTCTTCGGCGTCTAGGCCAGGGGTTTCAGTTGTGGTGCGAATGATCAGCTGGAGCTCTTCGGGGGTAAGGCGGCTGTAGCTGTACTGGTCGCTATAGCGAATATTGACAAGGCGCAGCAGCAGTCGCGTGGACTGATTTAAAACCCAGATAAAGGGGTTAAACAGCCGGGCTATGGTGAGGCTGGGGGGGCCAAGAAATCGAGCGACCTGCTCGGGGTAGAGAATGGCTACCGATTTGGGGCACAGTTCGCCTAGCACGATTTGTAGGTAGGCAACCAGACAAAACGCGAGGGGAATCGATACGGCGTGGGCCAGTGCCTGTCCCTGGGTCACCGATAGAGGGGTTTTTGTGATCCAAAAGGCGAGGATGACGGCCATGGTGCTCTCGCCAATCCAGCCCAGGGCTAGGCTGGAGAGGGTGATGCCAAACTGGGTGGTCGACAGCAGGCGATCGAGGCTGCGCTGGAGCTGCTGAACGGTTTTTGCCTGCACGTCGCCTTCAGAAACGAGCTGGCTAATGCGCGATCGCCGTACCGACACCATTGAAAATTCGGCGGCGACAAAAAAGGCGTTGATGCCGATCAGTAGCAGCACGGCCAGTAGCCGAGATGCGATCGCAGTGGCAGGCAGCGTCTCGGGGATAACGACGGTCAACAGATAATTGAAAATGCCCATAGCCCAGTGACTAAAAAACGCAGCCCCCCAACCGGTGCAAAAATGGCTGTGCAGCGTTGTTTTGCCGGTGCCGATACTCTACCAGGACAAGGGCTAGGGCCGCTACCGGCTCAACCGGCAGCAGCGCCCCCCAGCGCGACCGATACAATCATGGGCGTGATTATAAACGGCAGCAACAGTCAGGGTAGATTTGCCCAAAAATTCAGCGATCGCAGCTCGACCCCACCATCAGCTACTGGCCGCCACTGGTGCGGGCTTTAACCTGCTGCAATATCTCGGCTTCATTCACTAAAAGGAGAGTATTGTGACCTGTGCCGCCAGCATCTCGGCTGACCGGAGTGCCGCTGGTAGGCCGGGTTTCAGGCTGGCGCACACCAGTCAGAGCCTGGCGTCCCAGAGTAAACCCCCAAGAGGCGCTCACCACCCCAGAGCCAATCATCAGAGAAAGCAAAATCAGGGTAAAGGCGACAGCAGGATTCATGGCCAGCTCGTAAAAATAATTTTAGAGTCAAATCTAGGCTCAGGCCATAGAATAGTAAACATTCCAACAGGAATGATCCCAGGGTTGGCCGAGCGGATTAGGCAGCGAACTCATAATTCGCCCCAGGCAGGTTCAACTCCTGCACCCTGGATTCTAAATATCGAAACCCAGTTGTGAAGCTGTATCGACCTGAGGCTAAAACCTAAGCTGATGCAGCTAAAACGATTCGAAGATAAACTCTGAACCCACGGAGGGAACTCGACTAGAGGGCATGGTCAGCAGGGTGGTCGCATAGGGGCTAGCTAGGTCGGGCACCCGCAGGTTAGGGTCAGCGGCGTTTTGCAGCAACCAGAGGTCTTTCACCGCAGCTGTAGTGGCGTCAGAGTCCCAGTCTAGCTCTCGCTCAGGGAAGCTAAAGCCCACGATGCGCAATGCGCTACGGCTAATGCCCCGATTGCGAAAGTAGTCACCGGAGTAGGTGGTCACCAGCTCATCAAAGGCGTCAGGCACGGTCTGGGGTGCCTCTTGGGCGCGTCCAACCGGGGCAGCGATCGCAGCAGCAGCAACCAGTGCCAGCGTCAAGCCAGAAATATGATTTAATTGAATGCCCATGGCTAAGCCTCCTCAACTCGGTGAATTGGTGCGGTTTTAGCATTGCCCTGGCCTCTGAAGTGAGTCCACAGCCCTTGGCAAGGCCCAGCCTGCGCTCAGCTTTTTGCGCCATGCTTCGCTAAACCGATCACCCGGTGCATGTCCTTTATAGCGCGTTCACTAGAAAACGGAACATTTTTAAGGAATCCCCCCTCCATGGCCCAGCTTTTGCTCGATCTGCCCACCGCTGATCTCCTCCACCGCGAAACTGCTGATCTGCGATCGCCCCTGCTCGATCTGTTTTGCCAAGCGGCCTACCAGGAAGGCGACTTTGTGCTGACATCGGGGCAGCACAGCAGCTACTACATCAACGGCAAACTAGTCACCCTGCACCCCCAGGGGGCGCTGATGGTGGGTCGCCTGCTGCTCGATCTATTGCCCGCCGACACCGTCGCCGTCGCGGGGTTAACCCTAGGGGCTGACCCGTTAGTCACCGCCGTCAGCCTGGTGGGGGTTTACCAAAGCCGCGAGCTGTTTCCTCTGATCATTCGCAAAGAGGCCAAGGGCCACGGCACCCGCGCCTATATCGAAGGGCTGACCCTGCCGCCGGGTAGCCCGATCACCGTACTCGAAGACGTCGTTACCACCGGCCAGTCGGCTCTCAATGCCGTAGACCGACTTCAGCAGGCGGGCTACCACGTCAACCAAGTTCTCGCCCTCGTCGATCGCCAGCAGGGGGGAGCCGAGCTTTACCAAAGCCACCATCTGTCCTTTAAAACGCTGTTCACGATTGACGATATCCAAGCCCACTGGGCCACTCTCAACCCGGCCTAATGAGTCTTTTACCTCGCCCCGCCATTGGCTTTGTGCCTACCCCCGCCGATGCCATAGCCGCCATGACAGCGCTGGCCCAGCTAACTCCAGCTGACCTGGTCTACGACCTCGGCTGCGGCGATGGTCGCCTGCTAATTCAGGCCGCTGGTGACTACGGCGTGCAGGGCGTTGGCATTGATGTCGATGGGGCACTGCTCGATCGCGCCCGGCAAATGGCAGATCAGGCCGGAGTGGGCGATCGCCTGAGCTTCATCCAGGCCGACCTGTTTGAAACCGATCTTCGTGTCGCCACCGTCGTGTTTATCTACCTGCTGCCCCATTTAAATCTGCGGCTTCGACCCCGGCTACAACAGCAGTTGCAGCCGGGGAGCCGGGTGATCACCCACATGTTTGACATGGGCGATTGGCCTGCCGATCAAACCCTGCTTCTAGAGGGCTCAGAAGAAGACTCCATCCTCTATCTCTGGCGAATTGCCTAAGCCTCTTGGGGCTCGGCCACAGTCCGCTTCTGGATGCCCTGCAAAAACATGGGCACAAAGGTCTTCACAAAAGCCTCAGGATCGCGCTGCCAGGCCTTTTGGGCAGCGGTGACTCGGGTCTTTTGCACCTCGGGGGCCAGCAAGGTGGCGGGCAATCGCTCCATGAGATAGGCGGGGCGCTCCCATAGGGGCAGGGTGTTGGCAATATCGAGCAAACTGCTCAACCGGCGCAGTTCGGCCCCCAGGGTAATGTCCATGCCTGACTCAAAGGCGGTTTGCTCGATCGCCGCGTATTTACGCTTGGCCAGTTCTACCTTCTCACGGTGTGCCGGGCTCTGGCGGGCAATTTCTGCTAGGCGACGGGTGCCCCAGCGCACATGTCCGGCTTCTTCGGGCAAAATGCGCTCGATGGTTTCGCGAATCTGGATATTTTCTGGGGTTTGAGGCGCAGCCTTGAGGGCATGGATGTGGGCGGCAAAATATTCACAGCCCCGCTTCTCGGTGACGTTGATAGAGGCTAAGGCAGCGATAATACGATCTTCTAAATGCCCCTCGGTGCTAAAGCTGTCGCGATCGAGCAGGCGCTCAAACTCATCGATGTAGGAGAGGCCGGGGGGAGTGTCGATGGGGGCACCGATATCCACCAGCAGATCGGTCAACCACACCGCGTGACGAGCCTCGTCAGAGACGTGATGAGACAGATCTCGCACCAGGTCGGCAGGGCGACCGTTGAGGGTTTCGATCAGCTCAGTCAGATCTTTGCAGCTGCGCTGCTCGTTGTAGCGGTAGCGGTTGAGGGTGACGTAGTGAATTTCCTCATCTTTTACCACCTGCTGCATGACATCGCGAGCGCTGAGGGCATTGAGAAATTTGCGGGGATAGGTGACGGCCATCGTTTTGTTAAGGTTTTATAAGGCAATATACAGATCTTAACGCACCTTTTTTGCCAGGGGGTTGGGCACCCCAAAAATCTGCCAACAGAAAATTCTGCCGATCGCATCTGCTCTGGTCACCCCGACCTTGGCTCGGAGCGATGAGGACTATTGCGGCAAAGTTACCCTCCAGGGCGCAGGCCCTAACCCTGGGGGTCTCTTCTTCAGGAGTCTGCTTGCTTTAAACTGCCCTGATTTGCTCAAACAGCCCATTGACATCGCTCAGCAGGTCGGCCTGGGAGAGACTGGTTTGCTCGCCCGAGGCCAGCCACTTGAGCTGTACCGTGCCATGGGTGGCTTCGTCTTCGCCCAAAATCAGACAGGCGGCAGCACCGCTGCGGTCGGCCCGTTTAAACTGCTTGCCAAAGGCCGAGCCGCTGAGGTCTAGCTCAACCCCTAGACCTTTGTGGCGCAGCTTTTGGGCCAGCTGCAGGGCATTGGCCTCGGCCAGCTCGCCTCGGGACACCAGGTAAATATCGGGAGCCGCTGCGATCGCCGGTTGTACCGCTGCCAGTAGCAAGGTGAGCCGCTCTAGCCCGATAGCCCAGCCCACCGCCGGGGTGGCTGGGCCACCCAGTTCTTCTACCAGGCCGTCGTAGCGACCGCCGCCGCACACCGTCGCCTGGGCTCCCAGATCGCCCGACTGAATCTCGAAGGCGGTGTGGGTGTAGTAGTCAAGCCCCCTAACCAGTCGGGGGTTGAGTTCAAAGGCAATGCCCAGGGCGCTGAGCTGGGCCAGCACCTGATCAAAATGACGCTTTGAGTCAGGCCCCAGGTAATCCAAAATGCTGGGGGCATCGGCGGTAATGGCCTGGGTTTTTTCGTCTTTGCTATCGAGAATGCGCAGGGGATTGCGGCTGAGGCGATCGCGCGAATCGGCATCTAGATCTGCCGCGTAGGGGGTGAGATAGGCGACCAGGGCCTCGCGGTAGCGGATGCGATCGCCCCTGTCGCCCACGGAGTTGAGATTAAAGGTCAGATTTTTTAAACCCAGTGCCTGCAAAACATCGGTCGCCAGGGCAATCACCTCGACGTCGGCGCGGGGATCGGCACTGCCCAACACCTCTACGCCCACCTGGTGAAACTGGCGCTGACGACCTTTTTGGGGCCGCTCGTAGCGAAACATGGGGCCGGTGTACCACAGCCGCTGCACACCGCCCTGGGCGTAGAGGCTGTGCTGAACGTAGGCCCGCACCACCCCAGCGGTGCCCTCGGGGCGCAGAGTGCAGCTGCGATCGCCCCGATCGGTAAAGCTGTACATCTCCTTGCCCACCACATCAGTGGCCTCGCCAATGCCTCGCTCAAACAGCGCGGTTGACTCAAAGGTGGGCGTGCGAATTTCTCGGTAGGCTGCCCGGCCAAAGATATCTCGTGCGATCGCCTCTACCCGCTGCCAGATGTGAATATCAGCCACCTTGAGGTCTTGGCTCACATACTGCGCCACGGGCAGTATATCCTCGGTTCCGGGCAGAGACTGAATCGACTCCATAGCTGGGCTGTAGCTCTAGATGGGCAAAGCAGAATACCCATAATAGCTCGATCGGTGACGCTGCCCAGACGTCTAAACCTCCTGTTCCTTGGGTTTGACCTCGGGCAGTACACAACAGTTGACCTCGTCAATACAGACCTTGCCCGACTGCAGCGCCCAGCGAAACAAAGCGACCCGATTGCCGGTCGCCGTCTTCGTCAAAATATTGCTGATGTGGTTGTCAACGGTGCGCTTGCTAATCTCCAGTTTTTCAGAGATTTCCTGGTTGGTTAGCCCTGAGGCCACGAGCTCAACGATCTGGAGTTCTCGGTCGGAGAGGCTTCCTTGGCCAGGCACCGGAGCCGTTTCATCGCTTGCCATGGCGGTCTGTGTCCTTAGTCATTACGTATATATGCCTATGTCTACTATCACTATAGGCCATCTAGTTTCGGGTAGGCTGAGGGAAAGTACGTTCTGAGCGGTACGGTTATGGCCCATAGCTGGATAGTTGCAACCGTCAAGGCTGTACAGACGGGTCTACAGTGTCTCAGCCTGCGCCTGCGCCACCGGCTGCCGGGCGATCGCCTGGCCCTGCTGGCCCTGGTGGGCCTGATGATCATGGGTTTCCCCGGCCCAGCCCTCGCAGCCGCTGCTTCAGCAGAAAATCCTATTCCCGCAGCGGCCCCAGCCCAGCCCGACGCAAACGACATCCCCTCAGAAACGGTCAGCCGGTTTGTCAAAGCCTACATCGCCGTAGTCAAACTGATCGAGTCGCGGGAGCTCAGCCTTCAGCGGGCTGAGACTGACACCGAGTCACGCCAGATGCAGCAAGAGATCCAGGCTGCTGCCCTAGATTTGATCCAGGCTAACAACCTCACCCTATCGGCCTACTGGGAGCTACTAGGGTTGGCCAACAGCGACCCAGAGTTTCGCGATCGCGTGCTGGCCCAAATTGACGAAGCCAGCCCCTAGAGACTCTGAGGCGCTCTAGGGGCTGGCTTCAATTAGTCGCGTAGTCCCAAAAATCAAACGTTACAGCCTGTTGTCTGGGGTGGGCGGGGCAGGGCTTATCCCACAAGGGTTTTGGTTGTAATTGATGACCCGCCCTAGGGCTGCACAAAGTCCGAGGGGCGACGGAAATTTTCCACAGGTACGTTCACCAATGCCTGCTGCATGAAGTCTTTCCACACCGGAGCGGCGTAGGTGCCGCCGGTAGCCCCCGCTCGCATCGGCGTGTAGTTGTCGTTGCCGATCCATACAGCGGTCGACAGCTGGGGCACATAGCCCACAAACCACACATCCCGCTGAGAGTCAGTAGTGCCCGTTTTGCCCGCCGCCGGCCGCCCGATCTGAGCGGCTGTCCCCGTGCCCCGGGCAATTACCCCCTGCAGCACATCGGTGAGCGAGGCTGCGGCCCAAGGGTCGAGCACCAGCTGCGGTTTAGGAGTATTGTCGAGCAGCACGTTGCCGCTGCTGTCAGTCACCTGCACAATAAAGGTCGGCTCCGAGTGCCAGCCGTTGCTGGCAAAGGTGGCGTAGGCTCCAGCCATTTCCATCGGTGTCAGGTCTACAGCCCCCAGGGGCAAAGACGTCACCGGCTGCATGGGGCTGTTGATGCCCAGGGTGCGGCACAGCTCGATGATCTGGTTAACTCCCACCGCCTGGCCCAGCTTCACGGCGGGCACATTGCGCGACGTCTCCAGCGCCGTGCGAATGGGAATATTGCCCATAAAGCCGCCGTCATAGTTTCTGGGGCTGTAGTAGCGGTAGCCGTCGGGATAGCTGACGGGGGTATCGGCAATGGAGCTAGCCGGGGTGTAGCGCCCGGTGGCAAAGGCCGCGTAGTACACAAAGGGCTTAAAGGCTGACCCCGGCTGCCGATAGGCCTGAATTGCCCGGTTAAACTGGCTCTGCTGGTAATCCACGCCGCCCACCATGGCCTTGACAAAGTGAGTACGGGGGTCGATCGCCACCAGCGCCATCTGGTCGGCGATGTTGCGAATGCGAGCATTGTGCCGCTGGACAGTTTCCTGGGCCATATTCTGTATGGCCAGGTCAACGGTGGTCTGTACTCGCATGCCGCCCTTGACCACCGCCTCGTTGCCAAAGCGCTGCTTTAGCTCCTGCACGGCGGCCTCGGTCACATAGGGTGAAATACTGCTACGAAATGATTTGATCTCACCGACCAACAGCGGGGCATCACGAGCGACCACCTCTTCTTCAGGGGTGATCCAGCCCAGCTGGCGCATGCGATTTAGCACCACCGCCTGCCGCTGTTTGGTGAACTGATAGTTGTGGAAGGGGCTGTAGTTCTCGGGCGCTTGAATTAACCCGGCCATCATCGCCGCCTCAGGCAGGTTGAGGTCTTTGGCTGACTTATTAAAGTAGCTCTGGGCCGCCGTCTCTACCCCGTAGTTGTTGTGCCCCCAGTACACCTGGTTGAGATACATCTCCAGAATTTCGTCTTTGCTGAAGATTTGCTCTAGGCGCAGGGCCAGCACCGCCTCCGCTACCTTGCGGCTGATGGCTCGTTCTGGAGTCAAAAATAAATTTTTCACCAGCTGCATGGTGATGGTTGAGCCGCCCTCCACGGTTGACCCAGCCTCGGCGTTGGCCAGCAGAGCCCGACCTACGCTGCTGGGGTTAATGCCGTTGTGGGAATAAAAATAGCTGTCTTCTACCGCCAGCACAGCCCGCTTCAGGTGGGGAGAGATTTCGGTGGTGTCGACGACCTCTCGGTTGGCCTCGTCGTGCAGGCTGAAGAGCAGGGTGCCGTTGATATCGTAGATGTAGCTGGTCTCGCTGGGCACGTAGTTGCGCAGTACCCGCACATCGGGCAGGTTGCGAAAGCTAATGGCTAGACCCACCAGCCCCCCCGCCATCACCGAGCTAACAATCATCGTGGTGCCCAGCAGCGTCGCGGCAGTCACCTGGCCCACGTCCTGAACATATTTCAAGACATTGGGGCCTCGGCGTAGGGGCCGAGGCCGAGAGCGGCTAGTGTGGCGAAAGGTGTTAGTTGACACGTTGGCTACTACAGACTGCTAGAAACGACTTTGTAATGAGAATATGTAGAGCCGCTGAGAACGGCACTCTTTACAGACCGGCTCCCACAATTGAGAGGCAGTTAGGCCATTATAATGACCGTCTAGATAAGTGAGCCCAGTGATCGTGCCTCATCTGCCGCAAAACTAGACGACCCGTGGCCCAGGGAGAGCTTTACGAGCTGAGATCATTGCCTTCAAACTCACCGTAGATGACCCGCAAAGCGATCGCATATGGGCTAATCCTAGCCTTGCAGAGAGTTGTAAGGAGAAGCTAAGAGCCCCTGACGGCAAAGTTTTACACTGACGTCTTGTTTTCCACAGTCCCTAGTCCATACCCGCTATGACCCAGGCCAATTCATCCACTTCCGCCCGCCAATTTGAGGGTCAGTTTGACCGCATCTACCGGGGCACTAGCGAGGTCTTCCCTCACCAGCCTGAGTCTAGCGACCCGTCCCAAAATCTGGCACAGCGGCTGTTGCACAGCGATCGCCCCCTGCGCATCAAGCTCGGCATCGACCCCACCGGCAGCGAAATTCACCTGGGCCACAGCATTCCGGTGCGCAAGCTGCGGGCCTTTCAAGATGCGGGCCACACCGCCGTGCTGATCATTGGCGACTTTACCGCCCGCATTGGCGACCCCACCGGCAAGTCAGAGGTGCGCCGCCAGCTCACCGAGGCCGACGTCAAAGCCAACGCCGAAACTTACCTCGATCAGGTGCGTCCTATTCTCGACTTTGACACCCCAGGGCGACTGGAGGTGCGCTACAACTCGGAATGGCTGTCGAGCCTTGACCTGGGTAAAACCCTCGAGCTGCTCAGCACCATGACCGTGGGGCAGATGCTGGCCAAGGAAGGCTTTTCTGAGCGCTACGGCAAGGGCGACCCGGTCTTTCTCCACGAGTTTCTCTACCCCCTGATGCAGGGCTATGACTCGGTGGCCGTGCAGTCAGACGTAGAGCTGGGCGGTACCGACCAAAAGTTTAATATCGCCGTAGGCCGCGATCTACAGCGCCATTTTGGTCTCACCCCGCAGTTTGGCCTGCTGCTGCCGCTGCTGCTGGGCACCGATGGCAGCCAAAAAATGTCGAAATCCCTCAACAACTACGTAGGGCTGCAAGAAGACCCCTTGAGCATGTACTCCAAGCTCGAAAAAGTGCCCGATGCACTCATCGGTGACTACTTTGAGCTGCTCACCGCGATCGACCTAGACAGCCTGCCCGACAACCCGCGCGATCGCCAAAAACTTCTAGCCCTAGAGGTTACCCGCCAGTTTCACGGTGAAGCCGCCGCCCTTCAGGCGCAGCAGGCCGCCATCAGCCTAGTGCAGGGTACCGGCGACCCGGCCGATGGCGTACCAGAGTTTTCCCTGACCGGAGTTAACTTTCCCGCCAAGCTGTTTTACCTGGTGGGGGCCACCAATCTCTGCGCCAGCAGCAGCGAAGCCCGCCGCCAAATTCAGGGAGGCGCGGTCAAACTCGACGGCGAAAAGGTCATCGACCCCAACCAAGAGTTCACTAGCCCCGCAGAACTAATTGGCAATATAGTCCAGGTGGGCAAGAAGAAGTTTGTGCGCCTGGTGCCTTAAACTACGAGCGTCAGACGACTTTGGCAAAGCTCACAATTTTCGATCTGGGCGGTCGCTTGCCTCACCCTGAGTTGGGGTTAAGACAGGTTTCGAGTTAAGACAGTTTCTGCAAAAGCAAGCTAGCTGTCCCCGACCGGGAGGGGTAGGGGTGGGTTAGTCTGTGCCCGATAGGTAGCTGACCGCATCACGAGACTCGTACTTTGCCATAGACTTGACCCACCCCGCCCTTCGGGCACCCCTCCGCAGGAGGGGACGGCATTATCCCGAACTGAGGTTGCCTCAGATGAACTTCATCCAAGTCCAGAAATGGAGTCCTGCTTGGGGCCAAGCTATAGCCCCCGAGCTGGCTTTGATTCCAAGTTATCGGTATGGCTAGTGGGTGGGCTGCATCAGCAGGTGGCGCAGTTTGTCGCGCTCAGAGGCCGACAGGGTGGCAGCAAATTTTTCTAAATCTTGGGGTCCCATGGTGCTCAAGACCTGATGCAGCGCCTCTAACCCAGAGTTAGACGTCGTTTCCGACCGGGATGGCTCGGCCTGAGGCGAGGCTGAGGCAACCCCAGGCAGACTGCAACTGCCCCCGTCACAGTTCATTTGCAGGTCGTGCCAAATCATCGTAGGTACAATCCAGCCCCGTCGCCCATGCAGCTCGTGTAGCAGTACGTCAGTTTCCCAAAAGGTTCTAGGTGAGGGATAGCTATCTTCGGCCCAGGCATGGGGCACTGTGAAGCAACCAAAGTGCTTGATGTATTCTTCCGAATCTAGCAGAGCTGTGATCATGGCCTTCACCCCATTGCGCATCAAAATGTCGCAGTAGACGTGCATTTCCGCTTGATCCATCGGGGCACGACCCATGAAGTGCTTAAAGCACAGCTCAATAAATTTTGGGTTAGAAGAATTGTAGTAAAACTCATTTAAATACACTTCCGAGTGGCCTAACTCACGCAAAAAGCGCTTGACGCCAATTTTATTCCGTAGAAACTCGGTTTCAATTTTGGCTAACTGCTTACGCTCAAATCCGTAGGGCTGACGCTCTAAAACCTGGGCATAGATTTGATATAGGGCCGCCTGTCTTTCTTCTCCCGGAGACTGCCGGCTAACCGTGATTTCTTTCACCGAAAACTCACTTATAGGTGTCATGACAAACCTTCCTGAAAGAGAAAACACATCTCGGCCTAGGGCTTAGTTTCAGGCTGCCCAAAGGTCAATTTCAGTCGACGGTTTCGATGTTTTTCTTAATAAAGATCAGAGCGTTGTCGCTACAGGCTGTAACAATCAGCCTTCCTGGCGTTAGTCAGACTCAATCCTGCTCACCTACCCCCGATGCGGCAGGGCGCACCGCTGTGCGCCCTACAGGCTTGCCGGTTGGGGATCGGAGGTCTGGAATTCAGATTCGGGGTCAGACTCAGGCCCGGTTAGAGCATTCCTCCTAAATACCTATTCAGAATCTTGCTACAAGCGGTCTAGCGAGCCGCGCTCTGGCTAGGGATGGTTTTTTAAGTTGGGATACTCTCAAGTCTGTCAAGGGCTGAGCATTTCAGCCTTTGACACCAGTGCCTGGCTCTGAGCCCCTGCCCTACAGGAAAGCCTCTTGCTGAATCGCGAGCAGCTGTTTTACGCCTAACTCCCCCATGTCTAGAATGTCGTTCATTTGCTGACGGCTAAAGCTGCCTTCTTCAGCGGTACCCTGCACCTCGATGATCTTGAGGCTCTCGTTGAGCACAACGTTAAAGTCTACGCTGGCTGCTACATCTTCTTCGTACTGCAAATCTAAAAATGTATCGTTGTCGATCAACCCAACAGAGACTGCGGCAACACTGCTCACCAGGGGCGATCGCGCTAGCAACCCGCGATCGATTAAATCGCTGACCGCATCCTTAAGCGCCACATACCCACCGGTAATGGCAGCGGTGCGAGTGCCCGCATCTGCCTGCAAGACGTCGGCATCTACCTGTAGCGTGCGCTCACCTAAAAGCTCAAAGTCTAAGGTCGCTCGCAGGCTCCGCCCAATCAAACGCTGAATCTCCTGGGTGCGACCCGATAGCTTCATAAGTTCCCTCGGCTGGCGCTGGGGAGTTGCCCCCGGCAGCATTCGGTATTCTGCTGTCAGCCAGCCACGGCCAGTGCCCTGCAAAAACCGAGGCACCCCTTCTTCAATAGAGACCGTACATAGCACCTGCGTATGGCCACAGCGGGTCAGCACCGACCCCGCCGCAAATTTTGTAAACCGGCGCTCAAAGGTGACAGGCCGTAGTTGATCAGGTTGTCGACCGTCTGGACGTTGCCAAACCATAAAAGCTGCCCAAAATGTCTTCCTAAGAATACAGTAGGCCACGGGCATCGCCCAGGGTTTTCGCCTTGTCTGTAGATTGTGCGATCGCACCCTAAACCATAGATGAGTCCAATCGCCATAATGCAGGCGTACTATAGGCACATCTAGAGTGATGCTTCAGGAATCAAGAAAAATTTACGCTATATTTAGCCCAGCTATCGAGTTTGCCCTAGGCTATGGAGTTGCTATATGCTGCTCTTGACCTTGCTGCTGTCGAAGGCGATCGCTGCCAACTGCCCCTTTCGTGTCTCTCCATGGTCTCTCAGCTAAAGCCCGTTGTTCTTGCGCCACCGGCCTCCATTGTTCGCCACCCACTCCTGCAGACCGTAGAGGGTACGGTACAGGTTTTCACTGCGGTACACCGAGGTTTTTTTACCAATGTTATGGTTCAGGCACTGCGGATCGCCGATCAGGGCAAAGCGGTGCTGGTGGTGCAGTTTCTCAAGGGAGGCATCCATCAGGGGCCAGAGCAGCCTATGCAGCTAGGCCAAAACCTAGATTGGGTGCGCTGCGCCATGCCTCACTGTATCCATGGCCCCGAGGCCATTAGCCCTGACGAACAGCAGGCAGTTAAAGACCTTTGGGTACACACCAAAGCAGTAATTTCTCGGGGCCGCTACGGGCTAGTGGTGCTTGACGAGCTCAGTCTAGCTGTCAGCTATGGGTTGATTCCTACTCAAGATGTAGTCGATTTCCTCAACCAGCGTCCGCCCCAGGTCGATGTTATTCTCACTGGCCCCGACATGCCCGATGCCCTGCTAATGGCGGCAGATCAGGTGACCGAGTTTCGCCGTAATTTTTTGCCCTAGCTGCAAACCTCATGTGACTTGGCCAGCGAGAAAGATAAAGGCCACCTAAAGCCTATTTACACCATCAGATGTTTGGAAAAACTATCCTGACGCTTGTACAGGTGTTATTTACGACGATAGTGACTCTCTTTCGATAGGGAGACGTCCATAGATGAGGAGACATCGATAGACTTGGTGTTGTATTCTTAAAGCTTCAATACTCTTCTGGAGATTAGGAGCTAGATGATGCTCAAAAATGATAAGTGGATTCTTGAACAAGCTCAAAAGGGAATGATTGAGCCTTTCGAGCCAGAGTTGGTTCGTCATGTTGAGCAAAGAAAGGTTATTAGCTATGGCTTATCTAGCTATGGATATGATTTAAGGCTAGCACCAGAAGACTTTAGAGTTTTTAGGCACATACCTGGAACAGTTGTAAATCCCAAAAGATTTAATCCTGACAATTTAGAATCAGTTCCGCTACAGGCAGACGAGGATGGTTCTTTCTTTATTATTCCTGCCAACTCTTATGCCCTTGGTGTGTCATTTGAGCGCCTCAGAATACCATCTAATATTACAGTTATTTGTATTGGAAAATCCACGATGGCTCGTTGTGGAATTATTGCCAATATTACTCCGGCTGAAGCATCTTGGGAAGGCTACTTAACTCTTGAATTTAGCAACGCGTCAAGTGCTGACTGTCGCATCTATGCAAATGAAGGAGTTCTCCAATTACTATTTTTGGAGGGTGAACCTTGTCAGACAACTTACGCAGATCGTTTTGGAAAGTATCAAAATCAACCTCAATCTGTTACTCTTGCCAAGGTTTAAGCTTCTTCGACTCTGACCCAGATAAATAACAATCTCAGAGAGATTCTGACTGCCTTGGGGGGAGTTCATCCTTGTCGTTTAAATTTTTCATAGCTTCCGCCTGATTAAATTGTTCAACAAGAAGCATCACTGTTACTAAAGTCAAAATAATGGTTGCAAGGATATTCAGGCTTGAAAGCGTAGAATTATTGGCTTCCACAAAATCTGCCAATTTCCTGAAAAAGCCTCCCCCTCTAGAGCCTGGCATTCTTGGCCTATCTTTCCCTCTAGGTATAACACCTTCTTTTTTGATGTCTAGTATATAAAGTGTACAAAACGGATCCTTCTTTTTTAGGGAAATTTTTTTGGTCCCCAAGTTAAAAACCGTTATGAGGAGTCGCCCATCAAAACCAGGATCTACCTTAGAAGACGTATTAGAAATACCTTCCATTAGCAACTTGACTTTAGGTACAATATGGCCAAATCGAGATCGAGGAAACTGGACTTCCTCATACGTCTCTATTATTACCGCTGCTCCCGGAGAAAGGTATAAAATACCATCGTCAAGTAGATCAGTTTTCCCAAGCTCTCTATGATCTCTATATTCACCACCAACTCTTAAGTCATAGCTAGCGTTACTGGATTTTTTTTCAATAACCTTATCTGCCTCAACTTGACTTCTATCCAAGTTTTTAATAAGTATGACATCTCCTTCAAGTCCCCCTGAGGACTCGAACTCTTCTCGGGTTTCTACTATTGTTTTATTGGCACAATCTATTAAAAATGGGATAACTGTCATGAGTAAATACAATATAGCGAGACTCACTCGCATGAAGTACAGGTCAGTTGCTCAAGCCTATTCATTTCAATAGCTTCCCAAATTGAGGTACACCTCACCCGTCCAGGAGCCGCTATAGAAAATGAACCATGCTCTTGTAACTTTCCGTTTAGGCAATTATATGGAACTTTCTCTTGGCATAGTGTAATATTCCCTGGCTTTTCTGGAATATTAAGTTCTTTATTAGCCTTGACGGGTTGGGTTGTCTGTGAGGGTTGGTGCCAGTATTAGTACAAATAAACATTCTATTACTGGATCCAGGAAATTCATTTGTACAATAGTAGTTGTCCAGTTATCGTTCTGGCGTTATCGGTGAGTAGATAGCCTAAATTAATCAACATTCCGATCGCGGTGTAACAAGGCTTCTAGAGGCTCAGGGTTACGTTTAATTAGGTTCCTCCACTAATCGGCCCTTAGCTGAAGCCGGGTAGCACGGCCCTGGTTGACTAACAAAAGCTTGTCTGAATATTGTTCAAAGCACTTTACAGCAAGGGTTTAAGGCGCTCAAATAAGGGTTGTGGCTCTGTTTTGCCTCAAACCTTTGGCTGGCAAGCATTTCAGAGGTTAGCAATCCAAGTTTTGTCCGTCAACCAGAGCGCGGCCACCTGACGCTTGAGTTTTCTAATTCGTCCAGTGCCGACTGCCGTATGTATGCCAATGAGGGCGTAGTGCAACTCATCTTCTTTGAAGGCGAGCCCTGTGAGGTCAGCTACGATACTCGACGGGGAAAATATCAAGATCAGTCTGAGCAAGTCACCTTAGCGCGGGTTTAATACCAATTCCTCTTTGTATGCCCCCGATTCAGAAGGGCAAACAACCGTTTGCCCCTACGATTTGGTCTTTTGGGAATCGGGGTTATGTGACTCGGATTTGGTATCAGGCTTTCCGCTAGGAGGCTAGCGCAGGCGGCAACACCTTGTAGTGCAGCTCTACAAAATCTTGGCCGTAGGTCTTGGCTGCCAGCAAAGGGCAAACAACCGTTTGCCCCTACGATTTGGTCTTTTGGGAATCGGGGTTATGTGACTCGGATTTGGTATCAGGCTTTCCGCTAGGAGACTGGCGCAGGCGGCAATACCTTGTAGTGCAGCTCTACAAAATCTTGGCCATAGGTCTTGGCTGCCAGCAGTTGCAGGGGCGGGTCTATGCGGCGAGGAAACAGCGAGGCACCGCCCCCCAGGGTGACCGAGGCCACCTGCAACACCATTTCGTCTAGCAATCCAGCGTCGTAAAACTGACCGGCCAGGTCGCCGCCACCCACCACCCAGAGATGTTTGGTGCCTGCGGCGATCGCCATTTCCCGGTGCGCTGGCCGCACATCTCCGCTGACAAAGCGCACATCGGCATCGACAATCAGGGGAAGCTGGCGCGAGGTAAACACCCAGGCGGGCACTTGGTATGGCCAAGGCTGAGGATCGCCCGACGCTGGGGCAATCTGGTGGTCGTAGATCCACTGGTAGGTGGTAGAGCCCATGGCGATCGCCCCCACGCCGGCCAAAAAATCGTCGAAGGTATTGGGCTCTAGCTCGCCAAACTGAAACAGCCAGTCGAGAGCATTGTTCTGGTCAGCAATGTAGCCATCCAGACTGGTAGCGGTGTAAAAAATTGTGGCCATACAGCTAGGTTTACTCACCCATGGTCATAGCAGTCAGAATACCAAAGTCTCTAGGCTACGCCTGGCATAGCTGAGAGCTAGGCTATGGCTACGTTGAGGGCGATCGCCCTACAGCTCTGAGTCACCCTGTACCCCTTGAATAATGCGCGATAGCTCGCTCTTTTCATCCACCGAGATGCGGGTGGGCGAGCCGCTAATGATCCGCTCCAGGTTGCGAAACGAGTCTTTAATATCGGGCCCGTTGCTGTTGATGGTGTACTCGCGAATGCCCTTGTCGTGCCACGAGCCGCGCATCTTAAACACGTTGATGGCGCGCGACAGCTCGCCCCGCACTTCCACGTATTGCAGCATCAAAATCGTGTCGGTAATGGTCGAAATATGCGACTCGGTAATGGAGTGCAACCCCATAAACTGCTCGGTGGTGTTGGTGAAAAAGCCGGTGATCTCTTCCTGCTTAGCAAAGCCCGTCACCCCAATCACAAACTGCCGGAAGGAGTTGTTGCTGACGCCGCGATCGAGGGCTGACAGCGAGTCGATCGCCACCCGCGAGGGCTTAAACTGCGAGATCTCGGTTTTAATGATTTGCAGGTGATCCTCCAGGCCTGCCGATTCGGGGTAGGCGCAGATAATCTTCAGCAGCCCCTGCTCCTCCATGGCCTCAAAATCGACCCCCCAAGAGTAGGCGTTGCGGGAAAGCTGCGCCCGCGACTCTTCATAGGCGAATAAGATCGCCCGCTCGCCGCTCTTGCAGCCGTCTACCAAAAACTTGCTGACCAGCAGGGTTTTGCCCGTGCCCGTCGCCCCGGTAGCGAGAATGATCGAATCTTTGAAGAAGCCGCCGCCGCACATTTCGTCAAGGGTGGGCACTCCAGACGACACCCGCGCATTGGACGATCGCTGGGTGAGCTGCATCGCCCCCAGCGGGAAGATATTGATGCCGTCGTTGGTGATGGTGAACGGGTACTCGCCCTTCATGTGGGTGGTGCCCCGCAGCTTGAGAATTTCGATGGTGCGGCGGCGGCGCTCCCCCTCCAGGGCGTTGCGGACGATGATCACGTTGTCGGAGACAAATTCTTCGACCCCAAAGCGGGCCACAGGGCCATACTCATCCAGACGCTCGGTGGTCATGATGGTGGTGACCCCCATCAACTTTAGCCGGGCCGTCAGGCGAAAGATCTCGCGGCGCACTACCGAGGCCGCGTCGTACTGCTGGAACACCGCCGTCACCGAGTCGATCGACACCCGCCGCGCCTTGTACTTGCGGATGGCGTACTGAATGCGCTCGATTAGGGCCGACAGGTCAAAATTGCCCACCACGTCCTGCCCTTCGGGATCGGGGGAGGCGTCGAGAATGAATAGCTTGCCCTCGTCTACCAGGCTCTGCAAATCCCAGCCAAAGCTGTAGGCGTTTTGGATGATGTCCTCGGGCGATTCCTCAAAGGTGACAAACACGCCGGGTTCGTCGAACTCGGTGATGCCGTTGTAGATAAACTGCACGGCGAACAGCGTTTTGCCGGTGCCAGAGGTGCCGCTGACCAGGGTCGATCGCCCCGCCGGAATACCACCGTGGCTGATGTCGTCGAGGCCCTCGATCATAGTGCGAATCTTTCGCACGCCCACAGGGTGGTGAGAGAGCTGCAAATCGGTTTGATCAGAGTCTGTCATGGGAAATGATTATGGTGATCGGGCAGAGCCGCCGCCATTGATAAATTACAAAACATTCTGAGGATCAAGCATACCCCGAACCGGTTAACCTACCAGACTTTGGCTGGGCCAACTCTATTCTGATAAGGGGTGGCGGCGCAGGCGGCTCTAGGAGTTAAAGAGCACAGGCTTTTAGCCGTAGATGTCGTCTTCCCGCAGCTCGTCGTAGAGCAGATCAAGGCCAATCAGCACCCGCTCCCGGTCAGACAGATCGCCAATGATTTTCCGCACCGGCGGCGGCAAAATTTTGGCCAGGGTGGGGGTAGCTAAGATCTTGTCCTCCTCCGCCAGCTGCGGATTTTTGAGCACGTCGATCACCTTGAGGGCGTACACTCCCTGAAACTCTTCTTCCAAAATATTGTTGAGGGTCTTTAGGGCTCGAATGGAGTTGGGAGTGTTGCCCGCGACATAGAGTTTAAGGATATAGGTCTTTTTGACGGAGCTCATAGAACCCTCTCGGTGACAGGGACAAAGTTGATTGTATCGGGAAGTTTTTCGTTTTATTTGCGTTTTATAGCAAGTCCAGCACAGGATCTGTAGTCTTCCTGGGCAAAACTCTACTGCTGGACTGGGATGAGGTAGATGAAATGCTGCAAAAGCTTTCCTAGAGCTCGCGGGGAACCGATCGCCGATACATTTCGCACAGGTGGGCAATTACGTCGATTAGCGTCAGGCGGTAGTCGAGTAAAATCTCTTCGCTCCGGCCTTCGATCTTGAGTTGTTTTGCGAAACTATCCATCAACTCCATGTGAATTTCGACAATCTGAGCCACCGAGATATCGGCCATAAAAGCCTGATCGACCAAGTCATCAATAAGCTGGTTTAGGTTAATTTTAGAATTTTTGGCAAAATACCCCAAAACAATCAGACGGTAGTTGGCCTTGAGCTGGTCGAGAAAAGTATCTCGGTCATGGGCGCTCATGTGGCGTAAAAAGGCGTTGGCATTGCGTTTGTAATAAACCCCCAGGTAGCCGAGACGGGCCTTGAGTCTTTCGGTAAGGCGGTGCTGCTGGGTCGTCAGACTGTCGCCGCAGGGTGTGCCTGGGCCAGACGACGGTGCCACTGGGCTAGGCAGCCGCAAAAACTCTTGAATGGCGCTCTGAATCACCCGATCAATCTGGGGTAAGGCCTCGGTGCTGCGGTGCACCACGGCCCCAGGGTAGGCCTCGGCGTCACCCATAGACAGGGCATTGGGTGACGCCGCATCAGCCTCTGCCGGGCCAATCAGCACCACCACTGGCAGCACTAAACTCAGCTGGACCAGCGCCGATCGCAGAGACTGCCGCCACACCCGATCACTTACGACCAAGCAGTCGGGTGGGTCGGGCCGGTTTTGCAGCCAGCTGAGGGCGTCATCAAACCCATCAACCCGATGAACAATATAGCGAATTGGATCCAAATCCAACTCGGGAATTTGCTGGATCTGATCACCATGGGTCAAGACATAGATCTGAAGAGGGGCAACCAAGGGGAGATAGAAATGATCAGGACATTGATCGACACTGAGATCGGCACTAAATTAGCACCCAGATAGGGGTAGAAACTCACCTGAGGCGGCGAGTTTCTACCCCTATGGGAGTTCTCAAGATATTGTCAATTGTAAAGGGTGGGTGTCATAGTACCGCCGATCCCTCGAATCTGTAACCAAAACCCTGGGGAAATAGCCCATGGCGCTGCCGCCCCTCGATTATGTGCTGACGACTGTACCGGCCTATGGGTTGACCACATCGCTGGGTGAGATGACCCAAGCTCTAGGTCAGCCGGGAGCGGTGGCGTCGAGCCACATTGTGGTGATCGATGACGAGCGTCGGCCCCTTGGGGCGATCGCCCTGGGGCGACTGTGGGCCACCCACTCGGCCTGGAGCCTGGCGGCGGTTTTCCCGGAGCCCCTGGTGAAGGATTGTCAGGCTGGGCTAGAGCCGGTGGTGGCGGTGGCGGTCAGCCAGCTGTTAGAGCCGTCGGTGATGGCTGAGCTGGGAGCGATCGCCCAGTCGATGACGGCCCCTACCCTGGTGGCGATCGATGCCGACGGTCAGTATCTGGGGGTGATCAGCCCGACTCGGTTGCTGGGCTGGCTGTCCATCTCATCTGCCACAGACCCCGCTGCCGAAAGGCCGCCCAGTGACCAACAGGCTTGGGTTGCAGAGCTCAGTCACGCCCTCAAGACCCCCATCACTACCCTGCTAGGCCTCTCGACGCTGCTGCTCGACAGTCGGGTGGGGTCGTTGAGCGATCGCCAGTTTCGCTACGTCAGCCTGATGCGCCAGGCAATTCGCAAGCTCACCGGTCTGGTCAATCTGCTGCTCGACTGGATGCGCTTAGAGTCTGGCCAGATCGACCTCACCCTGGAGCAAGTCAGTCTGCAACCGCTGGCCGACAGTCTGCTAGCCAATTTTCTGGCCGCCCAGCCCGAGGTCAAAGCCAGTGCCGACTGGGTTGACCAGTTTGCCCTGCACCTGGCCGCACCTAACCCCTCGGTGATGGCCGACCCCCTACGTCTGCGCCAGAGCCTGAACTATGGTTTGGGCTACCTGGTGGCTCAGGGGGCTAGCCCTGGCGGTCTGGTGGTCGAGCCCTGGGGGCCATGGCTGGGCCTCACCCTTTGGAGTGCTCAACCCTTAGGCTCAACCCCGGTCACTCCCTCGCTCCCTGGCCCTCCCCAGATGCCCCAGTCCCTGGACGGTCTAGGGTTAGCCCTGGCCCGGCGCTTGAGCCAGATCCATGGCGGTGAATTGAGCTGTCTGAGTGCGCTGACCTGGGGCAGTCATCTGACGCTGCTGCTGCCGCTGTCGCCAGATCTACCGGGCACCGAACCCATGCTGAGCACGGTGCTGGTGCTGGTGGCCAGCGCCAGTGAAGCCGTCATCGATCGCATCTACGGCAGCCTGCGCAGCAGTCCCTACCGCCTGGTGGTAGCCCCCTCATGTCATCACCTACTGGAAATGCAGCTGCGGCTCAACCCCCGATGTACCCTCATCCATTGGCCATCGCTGCCCGATGTGCCCAAGGCGGAGGCCGCTCGGCTAGCGCTGGTAGAACGTCAGAACCAAGCGGTAATTTTAACCGCTACGGAGGAGGGAGATCTCAGCCCCACAGCGATGGCCACCTATCTCGCCCTGCCTACCCTCGCCCAGAACCTGCGGCCAACCCTAGATCGGCTCTGCGCCGGAGGCCAAGCACCGATGCCGCCAGTGTTGCCCCCCGAGGGGTTGACCATGCTGCTGCTGCGATCGCCCGAGGCCGCAGCTAGTGCCCTCCCCCAGCCACTGCAAGACTGGCTCCAGCGCCATCGCTGTCGGTTGCTCCAGGTCGACGACTTGACCCAGGCCAATCTATTGAGTCGGGTATGGCAGCCCCAGGCCATCATTTTAGACAGGGTAGAGCCCGTGTCGGTGGCCTATCTCCAAGCCTTAACCACCTACTCAGACCTGGCCCAGCTGCCCCTGGTGACCTTAGTAGAACCGGCAGATAGCGGGGCAGCGATCGCCCTGGGTTTAGCCCTGAGGGTCTGCCCCGCACTGCTGAGCCAGCCGGCCCCCCAGGCAGTGACTCAACTGCTGACGGCGATCGCCGCGCCGCGCTGACCATAACTCCCTTATACCAAGTCCTCCTTGGCGACCCCCGATTCAGCAGGGCAAACAACCGTTTGCCCCTATGGTTTGGCCTTTTGGGAATTGGGGTTATGGGACTCGGATGCGGTATTAGATGTACCTCAGTCGCCTGAGAAGACGGGCGCTCAAACTTATACCCTAATCCTGGCATTGCTGGATACAGGTATGAATCAAAAATGCCGACGGCGCTCGTCGGGGCAAACGGCCGTTTGCCCCGACCCAAATTCATGCGTCGGTTCAGCAACGTCCTAATCCTAGACTTTTTGGCCTGAAATCCATGAGATTGTGTTTCTCAAACAGCATCTCTAGGCTTGCCAATGCACAATATTGGGCATATTTGGTAGAGACTGCCGTGGGGCACTTTCGACGCTATGCCATGCAGATACCTATGCAAGACCCTGAGATCCTTTATTCTGGCTCCCTGATTGCTGATCTTCCGGCCTCGCCCCCTTCTGCTAGTGCCTCTCTGCTGTATTGGTTGACCCTGGCTCTACTCGACCGCCACGGACAATCTAGGTCGGTTTCGACGGTAGATTTGCCCCCAGAGGCCTTTCCACCCGACAGGCCTTGCACAGCGCCCCAGCGGTTGATCGACGTCATGCCGGGCATTGTCTTTCAGGCCGAGGGCGATGCAGGTTGGTCGATGCGCTACCTCAGTGCGGGCTGCTATGCCCTGACTGGCTACCGCCCGGAAGAGTTGCTAGGCCCTGAGTCGCCTCTTTCCTACAATGCCATTACCCATGCTGAGGACTTAGATCGGGTGCTGACGACAATTCAGCAGGCGATCGATCGCGGTCAGCCCTACGAGGTGGAGTATCGCATTCAAACCCGCGACGGCACCCTGAAATGGGTGTGGGAGAAAGGATCGACTTTTCTCACACCGACGGGTGCGATCGATAGCATTGAGGGCTTTATCACCGACATTACGCCCCTCAAACAGTCGGAGGCTACCCTGCGCCTGGTGCAGCAAACCCTCAAACAGCGAGAGCAAACCCTAGCTACCCTGGCCGAAATCCAGCGCCAGCTTTTGACCTGGCGGTGGGAATGGCAGGAGGTCGCCATCACCCGGGTGTTTGCCGCCCTAGGGGAGATCTCCAGAGCCAGTCGGGTCTATTACTACGAGGTTCAGGGCTACGAGATTCAGGGCCACGAAATTCAAACTGGCAGCGGCAGCCCTCTGGCATTTAGCCAGTGCATCGAATGGTCGGCACCGGGGATAGTAGCTTTGGCTAACCATGCCCAGTTTCAGACCCTGCCTATTCACCCCCTGTTCACCGACTGGTATGCCCAGCTCAGCCAGCAGCAAACCATCAACCTGGTTGAAGCCGAGTTTTCGGCTTCTCAGCACCAGTTGTTGGCCAGTGATCCCTGTAGCGTTAAGGCGCTGTTACTGCTACCCGTGGTCGTCAAGGGGGTGTTTTTGGGGGTGATGGGGTTTAGCAACTGCACCGCCCCAACCCCCTGGAGCGATGCCGAAATTGACCTGCTGCGAGTGGTAGCTGCCGACATGGCCCTGGCCCTAGAGCGCCGTCAGAGTGAGCTGTCTCTGAAGCAGGCTGAGGCCAAATACCGCAGCATCTTTGAGAACTCAGTCGAGGGCATGTTTCAGACTACCCCTGCCGGGCAATACCTGACGGTAAACCCTATGCTGGCCAAGATCTACGGCTACGACTCCCCGGAGGAGCTGATTGAAACCCTCACCGATATCAACCAACAGCTCTACGTACAGCCAGGGCGACGGCAGGAATTCATTCGTCTCATGCAGGTGAATGGGGCTGTGCTGGGGTTTGAGTCTGAGGTTTACCGCAAAGACGGCAGTGCAATCTGGATCTCGGAGTCAGCTCGGGCCATCTATGGCGATCGCCAGGTGCTGATGGGCTATGAGGGCACTGTCGAAAATATTACCGATCGCAAGCAGGGCGAGGCGGCAATTTTGCGGCGCGATCGCCTGTTGCAAGGGGTGGCCGAAGCCAGCCAGTGCCTGCTGACCACCCTTGATATCAACCAGGCTCTACCCCAGGTGCTGAGCCGCCTAGGCGAGGCCGCCACCGCCGATCGCGCCTACGTCTACGCCCACCACCCCCATGCCACCGCCGGCACCCCGGCCATGACCATGCGCTATGAATGGACGGCTCCCGGCATTGCCCCCTCCATCGATCAGCCCCATTGGCAGGGGCAATCGTACAGTGACCTGGGCCTAGAGCGCTGGCATACCACCTTTCAACAGGGCGGATCGATCTGCGCTCTGACCCGCCATTTGCCTCTGGCAGAACGGGCGCTGCTAGAGAAAGACCACATCCAGGCGATTTTGATGGTGCCGATTTTTATTGGCACCACCATGTGGGGCTTTATTGGTTTTGACGCCTGCCAGCGGGAGTGGGAGTGGAACGCCAGCGATGAGTCAATCTTGGTGGCGGTGGCGGCCAGTCTCGGGGGTGCCCTCCAGCGGCAGCTAACCGAGGCCCAGATGTGCTATCAGGTCTACCACGACACCCTCACCGGGCTGCCCAACCGCGCCTTTTTTGACCAGCATTTGCCCGAGGCGATCGCCCGCACCCAGCACACCCAGCAGCGGCTGGCGGTCATCTTTCTCGATCTCGACAACTTTAAAACCATCAACGACACCCTCAGTCACGCCGTGGGCGATCTGCTGCTGCAACAGGTGACCCAGCGCATGAGCGCCGCTCTGCGCAGCGAAGATATTGTGGCCCGCTGGGGGGGCGATGAGTTTACCCTGATCTTGCCCAACCTGGGCAGCGCCGACGATGCCGCCAACATTGCCCAGCGCATTGCTGACCAGCTGACCCCGCCCTTTTTGCTGCAAAACCATGAGCTGCACGTCACGGCCAGCATTGGCATCGCCCTCTTCCCCGAAGATGGCCAAGATATGACCACCCTGCTGCAAAACGCAGATGCCGCCATGTACCGCGCCAAGCAGCAGGGGCGCAACACCATTCAGTTTTACACCCAAAGCCTCAGCACCGAAGCCGCCCAGCGGCTAAAGCTAGAGACCTACCTGCACCACGCCCTCGGTCGCGACGAATTTATTTTGTACTACCAGCCCCAGGTCGATGTGACCAGCGGCACCGTGGTGCAAATGGAAGCCCTGCTGCGGTGGCAGCACCCCAGCTTGGGCCTGGTAGCCCCGGCTCAGTTTATTCCTCTAGCAGAAGAAAATGGGCTGATCGTGCCCATTGGGGAATGGGTACTGCACCAGTCCTGTAGTCAGGTGATGGCTTGGCACCGGGCGGGGTTGCCTCTGGTGAAGCTGGCGGTCAACCTGTCGGCCCGGCAGCTCCAGCACCCCAACCTGGTGGCCATGGTTGAGCAGGTGCTGGCCGACACGGGGCTGCCCGTCACCTGCCTAGAGCTAGAAATCACTGAAACGGCAGCCATGGCTGACATGGCCGCCTCGATCGCCCGGCTTCGAGAACTGCGCCAGCTGGGCGTCAAAATCTCTATGGATGACTTTGGCACCGGCTACTCTTGCCTCAGCCACCTGAAGCAGTTTCCCCTCGACGCCATCAAGATCGATCGGGCCTTTGTCAAAGACTTGCCCCACAGCCCCGTCGATCAGGCCATGGTCAACGCCATCATTGCCATGGCCCAGGGGCTATCGCTGAGCGCAGTGGCCGAAGGGGTCGAGACCATTGAGCAGCAGCAGTGCCTGAGAGATCTGGGCTGCACCAAAATGCAGGGCTATTTGTTTGGCTACCCCCAACCAGCGGCGGCGGCAGCGGCGCACCTGGCTGCTGGGTCAGGGCTCTAGCCCAGAGCCGCCTTCAGGCTTTGGCAAAATATACCAATAGCCTGGAGAGCTTCTGGAGAATTTTCGCCCGCTAGGCGTTTGACAAAGGCGCTGCCAACAATGACGCCGTCGGCTCCCCAAGCCTTGAGCTGCTCGGCCTGGTCGGGGTCAGAGACGCCAAAACCTACCCCGATGGGTTTGTCGGTGGTCTGCTTGAGACTGTCGATCAGGTCTTTGACCCGGCTTTGCAGCTCACTGCGCATGCCGGTCACCCCGGTGACGCTGACCAGGTACACAAACCCCTGGGCCTGGGCGGCGATCGCCGCAATGCGATCGGGGGGTGACGTGGGGGCAACCAGCAGAGTGACATCGATCGCCGCCGCCGCCGCCGCCGTCAGCAAGGCCTCGACCTCTTCGAGGGGCAGGTCGGGCACCACCAGGCCAGCTACCCCCACCGCTGCCAGGTCGGCCATAAAGGTAGCAATGCCCCGATTGAGAATGGGGTTGTAGTAGGTGAACAAGATCAGCGGCGCTTGCAGCTCGGGCTGCACCTCCTTGACCATCGCCAGTACGTCGTCGAGGGTGACGCCCTGGGCTAGGGCGCGGGTGGCCGCCGCCTGGATCACCGGCCCGTCGGCTAGAGGATCAGAGTAGGGCACTCCGAGCTCGATGAAATCAGCGCCGTTTTGGTCGAGTACGCGCAGGGCCGCTGCCGTGGTGGCCAGATCGGGGTCGCCAGCGGTGATAAACGGAATCAGGGCGCACTGCCCCTGGGCCCGCAGGGCACGAAATCGATCGGAAACTAAGGCCATGACACAACACCGAAAACTCAGGGGAAGAGAGCCAGGCGATCGCCCAGCCCAATAGAGCACTCTAGGGCAAGCCGGTCTCTACGTCTATGGTCGCAGTTCCAATCCAGGCATTCACTAGTCGGTGACCGGCGGCTCGTCGGAGGGTGCCAGGTTTTCTTGTAGAGCTGCCAATTGGTCGGGGCTAAGCTCGTCGAGCCGCTTTTGCAGCACGGCTGACTCGTAGTCGGTCATTTGCTGGTTGAGGGTCATGTTGCGAGTCACCACCCGCAGCAGATAGCTGGCCAGCCAAGCGACCACCCCACCCACCATCACTGCCTGGCTCCAGATACCGGCAGAAATGCCGTCTAGGCCAAAGAGACGAAAGCCGATAAACAGACCGCCCCCGGCCAAAAAAATACCCAGCCCGATGGCGATCACGTCAATCCGTCGCATGGGTACCTATGACTTGAGATCGCGAGGCTGGGGCCGGAAGTTTAAAAATGGGCTGAACAGCAGTAGGCCGGGAAAGAACGCAAACACCAGGCCGTAGAGTAAGGTGCGCTCTACAGAACCGGCCACGTACCACCGCTGGCGCACATAGAAAATCAGCGCCAGGGGCACTACCACCAGGTAGGTACCGCCCAGCACAGCGTATGCGCCCAGGGCAAGCAAGAGATCATTGGAAAGTTCGATGGGCATAGCTGTAAAAGGGTTACGGCAGGAATGACTCTAAGGTAACGGGGATAACGGGGGCGCTTCACAACGCCTGCCATTCTGAAGGCAGGCCTAGTCTACTCCACATAATAGTAGGTCTAGGGCGCTTGTAAAGCAGCTGGCAGCACCACCGCCGGATCGCCGGTTTGCAGCAGCCCCCCTTGCAGCACTCGGGCGTAGAGTCGGCTGCTGCCGGGGTAGTGCTTTTGACCCATGCGGCTAAAGCGGCGATCGCTAAACCAGCGCATATTTTTGCGGCAGGGGGCAGCGTAGTCGGCAACCGCTATCTGCACCGCATTTCCCAGATAGATCAGCACCCCTGGGGCCAGGGCCGCCCAGTCGAGGCCAGCCAGGGTGAGGTTTTCGCCAGCGCAGCCGGGGGCAATGGGGTGTCCTTCCTGCTGAAGGGTCTCAATCACCTCTAGGGACCACAGACAGAGGGCGCGATCGGGGCCACCGTGATACTTGAGGTTTTGCTGGCGATCGCCCACCAGACCTAGCGCTGTCACCTCGGCGGTGGCAACGGGTAGCTTGGGAACGCCACCGTCGGAGAGATTAATTTGCACGATACGTCCAGGGTGATGCATAGCTTTATCTTCGTTGGCTGGCGAGCCGGGGGGCGCAGCTATCCTGAACCCTCAACGGCTGGGAAGACTTTTGGAAAATAGTTTCCTCGCTGGTGGGCCGTGCCCACCCTACGGTGGCTACAGTTTTCTCTAGGGTGGCTCCAGTCGCTGAATTTAACCTGGTATCTTCTCTTCCAGAAATCTCTTTGAGTCGCTGGAGCATCAAAGCCAGATCGGCAGCCAGCAGGAGCTGGGTGGCAGGGGTAAGGGGGGGAATATGCACAAACAACGCCTGCACGGGCCAGCGATGGCAGTCGATCGCCCCCAGCAGGCGGAAGTAGAGGTGGTTGCACACGTAGGTGCCAGCGTCTTCGCTAATGCCGCTGAGGTGGGTGTCGGCCACCAGTGCCTCTAAGGGTAGCCCTGTGGCCAAGACTTGACCCTGCTGGCGACCGTAGCGCTCTAGATGCAGCTGCGATCGCCCCTCGGCCATACCACAACACACCACCACCGCAGGCCGCAGCTCTACGACCTTGGCCAACACTCGAATCGGTGCCAGCTCGAAACTGACCGGAATCTGGCGCATCACCGTGGTACCTGCCGGAATGCGGCGAGCCTTTTGGAGATGGGCCACCAGGTCATCGGCGGCGTTGGAGCGCTGGTGGGCGCGCCAGGGGGCAAAGGTGGTGAGCAGCACCGGCTCTACCCCTCGCCGGTGATCGACAGAGCATCGACCCACACGCGGGGGCAGATGCCGCCGGGGGTAACTTCAACCTCGGGCTCGACGTGGACGATCGCCTTCAGCAGATCGCGAAAATCGCCCGCCACCGTAGCCGACTCGATGCTGGTGCGGCTACCCCCATTCACCAGCCAGCCGTCAAAGGGCAGCGAAAATGACCCCTGCAATGAGTTCACCCCGGCGTGGAGGGCTTGCAGATCGTCGATGAAAATCACATTCTCAGCATTCTCCAGGTTGAACTCTGAGGAGGCTGCGGCCCCCGGCAGCACGTGGTAGTAGCTGGGGCTGACCGACACCTTTGCGCCAATGCTGGCGTGGCCCGTGGGGCTAGCCCCCATGCGCTTGGCCGTACCGGCACTGTGGAGAAAGTGGGTGAGCACCCCCTGCTCAATAATTGGCACCCGGCGGGTGGGGGTGCCTTCATCATCAAAGGTCTCAGCGCTGACGTTTTCGGGGTGGAGGGCATCGTCGTACACCGACAGCAGCGGCGACGCGACGACCGTACCCAGGGAATCCGCCGTAGAGAGACTGCGGTTATCCAAAATGCTCTGGGCGTTGTACATATTCGAGAACGCCCCCAACAGGCTCAAAAACGCCTCACCCGAGAACACCACCCGATACTTGCCCGTGGCCACTTTGTCGTAGTCGAGGTGGCTGATGGTTTTTTCAGCGGCTTCCTTCAGACAGCCCTCCAGATCTAGCAGGGGCAGGCCCCGGTTGACCCGCATGGCCCCCGCCGATCGCGGCTTGCGGCCTTCCTGCTCGGTCTTGCTATAGAGATACACTGACGTGTAAGAGCGAGCTTCGTGACGCAGAGCCCCAGCGCTGTTGAGGTAAAAGCGATCAATAGCGCGCTGGGCCAGCCCGTTGTAAGGCACACTCGCGATCGCCGGATGGGCCTCCAGCAGCTGCTCCTCTAGGCCAACCAGGGTCGAAATCAGATCGCCCACCGGGGCAGGCGGCACCGTTTCTACCTGCACATCGGCGGTAGGGGCTACGGCCTCAGGGCTAAAGTCAGGAATATTGTCATCGACCCCAAAGGCACTGGCCTCCTGAGCCGTTTGCAGCGCCAGATCCATCCCCACCGGGTCGACATCGCTGGTAGAGGTCACCCCTACCTTGCCGTCGCCGTTCCACACCCGCACGATCACGCTGGAGCGGTTCGAGGCCTTGACCTGTTTGGGGTCGCCCTTATCGACCTGCACGCTGGTCTCATCTACGGAAGATCCGTACACGTCATATTTGCTAATGCCGAGTTTCTTGGCGCTAGTTTCGGCGTAGGTAGCGATGTCTTGAATGGAGGGCATAGAGGTAAAGGGGTGGAGGAATAAAAGGTGGAATCGCTATAGGCGATTAATTAACTTGTCGTACTCAGCGTGGGTTCCAATCCAGAACCAGGAAATACCGTTCTCAACTTCTACACCTAAAGCTCGATGGCTTAAGCCTGCGCGAACAGACCAGTAATTTTTGCCCAATTTCTTAAAGTGCAAAGAGGGATGGGACGGGTCGGATTTGAGTAACTTGTAACATTCATCCGCAGTGCGCTGTACGCTTTCGGGGAGGGCGCTGTAGCACTGCCAAAAGCGTCGGGAGGCGTAGTGCATCAAAGCTCTTGGCAGTGGCCTGCTGCAAATTCAGCGATCGCCTCTTGAGCCAAGGCGTCTAGCTTACCGCCTGCAACATCCTGCTCTAACTGCTGATCCCAACGCTCGTAGTCCAGGTCAAAAAACCAGTTTCTTAGCATTTCAAACTCACTAGATGGCAGCGAAACGATCGCCGCCTCAATTTGTTCAAGATTCGATATCAACACGTTAGAAATCCCTGGCTGTCAATACTGCAACAAACAGGCTTAGCACGAAGTAGGGTGATGGCTACTCCTCATTATGTTTCCTTAGCGGCCCAATTAGTATTAGTCATTGCCTATCGTCCGCCGACAGTAATCGAGTCCACCTTGAGGTGGGGCTGGCCGACGGTAACGTAGATGCTGCCGCTGATCGAGCCGCAGAAACCAGCGGCCAGATCCAAGTCGTTGGAGCACATAGAGATTTTGTCCATGATTTCGGTGGCTTCGCCGATTAGGGTGGCGCCTTTGAGGGGCTTGGTGATCTGGCCGTTTTCGATCAGGTAGGCTTCGGAGACAGCGAAGTTGAACTGGCCGGTAGCCCCGACGCTGCCGCCGCCCATCTGCTTGCAGTAGATGCCTTTTTCTACCGAGGCAAATAGCTCATTCACCGAGTAGTCGCCGGGGGCAATGTAGGTGTTGCGCATGCGGCTGGCGGCGGCGTAGGTAAAGCCCTGGCGACGACCGCTGCCGGTGCGGGGGTGGCCGGTGCGCATGGAGCCAGCGCGATCGCTAATAAAGTTCTTGAGAATGCCATTCTCGATCAGCAGGGTGCGCTGGGCGGGCATACCTTCATCATCCATGTCGATGGTGCCAAAGGCGTCGGGCGACAGGCCCTCATCCCAGGCGGTAAGGTTCTCATGGGCGATCTTCTGGCCTTTTTTGTCGATGAAGGGGGTGGTGCCGCGTTCAATTTGGGTGGTTTCGAGCAGGTGACCACAGGCCTCGTGGAAGATCACTCCGCCAAACTTGTTGGCCATGATGATCGGGTAGGTACCCGACTCGACGTAGTCGGCATAGAGCATTTTGCCCGCCGACTCGGCCACATCGGCGGCGGCGGTTTGGTAGTCCCACCCACGGAGAAAGGCAGGGTCGCTGGTGTCGCCCGCCCGCTGCCCGATCGAGGAACGGTGCTCGCCGTCGGCGCACAGCAGGTTGTAGCCCACCGACTGGGTGAGGCGAATGTCGCGGGCAAAGGTACCGTCGCTGGCGGCCACCAGCACCTCTTGCCAATCGCGGAAGTAGACGGCCCGGCGCGACTGCACGTGGGTAGCCTCTTTGGCGAGGGCATCGTTAGCGGCCAGCAGCACGTCGCCCATCTCTTGCATAGAGCTGCACTGGGCCAGCCAGGCATCTTTACCCTTGAGGGTGGCGTAGTCGCGCAGCAGCTCCAGGTTAATTTCGGCCAGGTTGGCGTGGGGGCCGGGCAGGGTCAGACCCATGATGCCCAGGGCCTTGTCGAGGGCAGACTTGAGACCGTCAAAGGTGAGGTCGTTGGTGCTGACGTAGCAGTCAGCTTTGCCGAGAAACACCCGCACCCCGGCCCCTGTGACCAGGCGAGGCGACAGGCTGGTGATGGCGTCGTCTTCGGCCTGGCAGCTGATGTAGTTATTTTTTTCTAAGAAAAATTCTACAAAGTCGGCCCCAGCAGCACGACCCAGGCCCAGCAGGGTTGACAGCATGCCCTCCCAGGCGGAACCGAAGCGATCGCGCGGCGCTGAGTAATCTTTTTGCAGCAGATCATGGGTTTTGAGCAGCGGGGTCGGCAGGGGTGCAACCGTCATACCAGAGAATCCTTGATGGGGTGGGAGGAATGGTGATTGAATTTCTCACAGTCTAACAAACTCGCCCCAATAAGCTCGTGCCGCCCCAGTCGGGGCGGTCGAGACGCTAGACCAGGGTGGAGAGTGAGCCGCCTGCCCCAGTCCCAAGGGTTTACTCCTAACATCGTCATCTGAAAATATTGCCGCCTGTAATAGTTCAGAAAGCAATATTGCAGATGGCTAGCCCAGTGGCCCATGGTTCCAAAAGCCTGTGCTAAGATGGCCGCAAAGCAAAGATTAAGCAAATCTAAAGCTCGTATCTCTAAAGCTCTGCCATAGTCCTTGCCTGTTTTTTGGGCCTAGGGGCGATCGCAGACCTCAGCCACCCTAAAGTCAGTCCTACACGTGCTCTTTGACCACGGGCGGAATGCCTCCTCAGCAGGTGCTAGCTAGTCCCTGCCGTTCCTAGCCCCAACAAGGAGTCTATGTTTCCTTCAGTTGTGCAAAATTCCCCTCCTGAGTCCTACACGATTTGCCCCCAGCCGCCTCTGATTTTGGTGGTTGATGACGACGATGACAGCCTCACGCTAATGGCCTATATTTTGGAACAGTTCTCGTTTCAGGCCTGTTTTGTAGCCGATGGTCTGGCCGCCCTAAGGGCGGCTCAGCAGCTGAGACCGCAGCTCATTTTGTCAGATATCTACTTGCCCCAGGTGGATGGCTATAGCCTGATTCAGCAGCTGCGAGCCAATAGTACGACTCAAAATATTCCGGTGGTGGCCGTGACGGCCTTGGCCAGCTCAGACGATCGCGATAAAATTCTCACGGCTGGGTTTGATGGCTATTTGAGTAAGCCTTTTCTCATTCAGTCTCTAGAGCAGCTAATTCATCGGTTCATCGGCCTGCCGGTCAGCAGTCTTTAGCGCTGGGGCGCAGGTCGGGCGGGCTCGAGAGAATGATAACGATACTGGTACGGCCAGTGGCCAGAGTGGCGTCGGTCAAAATATCGATTACTTGACGATCTAGCGCCTCTTCTATGAGGTCAACAATCTGAGGTCGCAGGGCGGTGGCGAGATCGTCTCGCACCTGTTCGGCTAAGTCAGACTCACCATGTTTGACCAGGAGCTGTTCGGGCTTAGTGACTGAGTCTTCGATTACCAGCATGACTTTTTCGTCAGCAATTTGGCAGGTAATTTTGCCGGGGGTATGATTTAGCTGCTGACGGTATAGCCGCTGAAACTGCTGGGATAACTGTCGCTGAAGCTGGCCCTGGGTGGGCACTAGAGTAGTAGATGAGGGTATATCCATCGCCGTAGATAATAGATTTTGACAACCGACCCCAAGCCGTAAACCAGGGTTACGGACGGTCGTGAAACATATAGAGCTGACTTCACAAAAACTGCGATCTTCTACCCCAAAAACACTCTCAACCGCTAGATCTCTGGTCGGCAAGCAGGCTAGTAGAGTAGGCCGATACGAGGACAAGCCCCGATCAAGATCTGTAGAGTTTCCTCAGAAAGGCTCCAGTTATGCACTTGAATGAGGCTCTAGCGGGCTAGGTCACTAGGCCCGATCGCAGGGCGCGGACGGCGGCCTTGGTGCGATCGTCTACCCCAAGTTTGTTGAGAATGCTGCGCACGTGGGTTTTAACCGTGCCGACGGTAATGTAAGAGCGCTCGGCGATCTCAGCGTTGCTGCAGCCGCCAACGATGAGTTCTAAAATCTCTAGCTCGCGCTCAGTCAGGGGGTATGACTCTAAAATTTGCTCAAACTCAGGCTCTACCGCTTCGATCGAGACGGTGCGGTTGCCCACCGCCACGGCTCCAGCAGGGGTTTTGCGCACCTGACGCAGTACGACACTGGCTACGGCAGGGTCAATCCAAGAGTTGCCTTCGTTAGTTTCGCGCACCGCTACGATCAGCTCGTCAAGCTCAGTCTGCTTCATGCAGTAAGAGTCGGCACCGGCAGCAAAGGCGGCCATCACCGCAGCCTCACTGTCGTGCATGGTGAGCATGAGCACGCGGGTGGGGGTGCCCTCTTGACCACTCTGAGACTGGCGCAGGCGTTCTACCACCTCAATGCCGTCCATGTCAGGCAGGCCAATGTCGACGATAGCGATATCGGGGTGCTCGGTTTCGAGCAGGCTGAGGCCTCGGCTGCCATTGGCCGCCTCACCTACCACGGTCATGCCGGGGGTGCGCTGGAGGGCCGCCTTGAGCCCCAAGCGGGTGAGGTCATGGTCTTCGATGAGTACGATGCGAATATCTGTCATAGGTAGTCCTCATAACGAGGCATAAAAAGTGGTGCGGGCTATCAATCAGTCCGAAGTGACTAGATTATCGGGCAACTGATAGGGGCTGACACGTATCCCTAGGCAGACCTGTGCCCATGCCGGGCTCTATCCCAAGATAGACTGTTCTTATATGGGCTGTATATGAATGGACTGTAGACTCGCTCGGACAGGTGCGATCGGCCATAGCCAACCTAGCTAGAACAGTTCAAACAGGCTGGGCTTGATGGCCCGCCATGGCGCTCCCCCAGTGCTTGCTGGTGCCAGGGGCAGAGACCCTAAGCACCATGGCCATCGTTATAACGTTTGCTGAGGATAGTGCCATGGTTGAGAATTGGCAGACTCTGTGGTCGGGGCCGTATATTCCCCACGGGCACTGTTATCTATGGCAGCCGGGGCTGGTGTGGCTGCACCTGCTGTCAGACGCGCTGATTGCGCTGGCCTACTTTTTGATTGCCGGGTCGCTGGTGTACTTTGTGCAGCGGCGAGCCGATGCCCCCTTTAGGTCGCTGTTTTGGCTGTTTGCCGCGTTTATCGCGGCCTGCGGCACAACCCATCTGCTGGCGGTGTGGACGCTGTGGTTTCCGACCTATTGGGTGTCGGGCACGGTGAAGGCTTTCACTGCGCTGTTGTCTCTCTATACGGCGCTAGAGCTGATACCCCGCCTGCCCCTGGCCCTGGCCCTGCCAAGTCCTCAGCAGCTGATGGAGCTAAATCAGACTTTGCACAAGGAGATTGGCGATCGCAAGCAGGCAGAAGCCAGCCTCCGCACCGCCGAAACAGAAGTTCGCCAGCTCAACCAAACCCTCGAAGACCGGGTACAGCGCCGCACCGCCCAGCTAGAGTCGGCCAACCAGCAGATTGAAGCGCTGCTCGATCAAGAGCGACAAGCTCGCACCAATTTACAGGTGGCCAAAGATGAGTTGCAGGACACCGCCGAGCGGTTAAACCTGGCGCTCAGTGCCGCCCAAATGGGGTCTTGGGATTGGCATCTAGATACTGACAGTCAAATTTGGTCAGCCCAGACCGAGCGCATTCTGGGGTTTGAGCCGGGCACCGCCAGCCACACCGCCGAGGTCTGGGCCACCCAAGTGCACCCCGACGATCTACCCGCCATGGAGAAGTTGGTTCAACAGGCGATCGCCACCTACTCAGAGTTTGTCGGGCAGTACCGGGTACAGTGGCCCGACCGCACCTGGCACTGGGTCAGCACCTATGGTCGGGTGGTGGCCGTCAAAGACCAATCTAGCCAGCGCATGGTGGGCGTGATTCAAGACATTACTGCGGCTAAGCAGGCTGAGCTATCGCTGCGGGCCAGCGAGGCTCGTTTTCGGGCTGTGTTTGAGCAGGCGGCGGTGGGCATGGCTCGACTCAATCTCCAGGGGCAATGGATTCAGGTCAACCAAAAGCTTTGCGAGATCTTGGGCTATCAGCCCGCTGACCTGCTCTATCAGCACTTTGAAGCCATCACCTACGACGCTGATAAAGCTCAGGATGAAGCCTATTTTCAGCAGCTAATCACCGGTGCCCAGACCTCTCTCCAGTTTGAAAAACGCTACCTGCGCCACGATGGCACCCCAATCTGGGCACTAGTGACGGTTTCGACTGAGAGCGACGCCGCCGATGGCCCCACCGCCCTAATCGCCATCATCGAAGCGATCGAAGACCGCAAGGCCGCCAGCGAAGAGCTGCTGCGCCGGGCTGACGAACTGTCTCACACCAATCTGGTGCTGGCCCACACCACGGCGATGCTCGAACAGCGCAATGCCGAACTTGACCAGTTTGCCTACGTCACCTCCCACGACCTCAAGGCTCCCCTGCGGGCGATCTCGAACCTGGCCGACTGGATTGGTGAAGACCTAGAGGGCCAAATACCGCCAGAAAACCGTCACCAGCTTGAGCTACTGCGCAACCGGGTGCAGCGCATGGAATCGTTGATCAACGGCCTGCTGGAATATTCGCGGGTGGGGCGTCGCCAGCGCAGCATTGTGGCCGTCGATCTAAACCTGCTGTTGGCCAATGTGGTTGATTCGTTGGCCCCTCCCAAGGGCTTTGTAGTCGATATTCCGGCTGATATGCCCACCCTCTACAGCCACAAAACGGCCCTGGGTCAAGTGTTTGCCAACCTGATCAACAACGCGATCAAGCACCACCATCGGCTGGCCGCAGCCGACCCAGAGGGCATTTGCGGCACCGTGAGCCTGACCTGGCAGGCTAAAAATGGGTGGCTAGAGTTTGCGATCGCCGACGATGGCCCCGGCATTGCCCCCCAGTATCACGACAAGATCTTTACCATCTTTCAAACCCTCAAAGCCCGCGACGACTTTGAGAGCACCGGCGTTGGCCTAGCAGTGGTGAAAAAAATTGTTGAAGCCGAACATGGTCGCGTTTGGCTGACGTCTAATGTTGGCAAAGGCACTGTCTTTTATTTCACCTGGCCGTATCACAAAACCCCGCCAGCTGAGGCCTAAGCAGCGGCTCGACGGCGTTGTGTAATTCTCTCGGCAGTGCTCATTGGTAGTCAGTGGGTTATCGTACAGCCTCCTGTAGTTAGGCCAGTCACCCGATCATCATCTACCCGTTCTTAACCGCCTGTCAGGCCGATGAAGTAGCCGTAGAAATCAGCTTTTGCACCTGGCTCAGCAGCCAAATCAACAATCCCTCATCCATAAAATAGCTTGAGCGATCGTGGGCACGAGTCGTTTGACCAACAGAACGAACTAACGTAGGTCAAGATTTAGCTGAGCCGCAGACATCACAGCTAGCGCATAGAATTGAGGGACAACGATAGTCGCAATTACAATGCTAAGAACGCTTTGGGCTACAGTTCATCACGGAAAAATTGAGCTGCTAGAATCCACGGAACTGCCAGAAGGGACAAAGCTTCTGGTGACGCTGCTACCAGATGATGAGGCTGAGCTTTGGGCACAGGCCAGCCAGCCCTCTCTAGATGCCGTGTGGGATAACGTCGAGGATGATGTCTATGCCGACTTACTATAGGCATACAGTTGTTCTGGTGCGCTATCCATTCTCAGATTTATCAAGCTCAAAGGTGAGACCGGCAGTTGTCGTCAGTGCGCTCCACCCGTCGCGAGACCTACTGATTACACCCTTGACCAGCAAGACAGGTTCCTTACTGCCTGGAGAATTTGTGCTGACTCAATGGGCCACTGCGGGCTTAAACGTAACCACAGCCGTCAAGCGCGGCTTATATACAGTGCATGACAGCCTGGTAATCAAAACCCTAGGGCAATTAGATCAAGTTGACATAGAGCAGCTAGACAAGTCTTTGCAAGGCTGGTTAGGGTTGTCAACCAGTTCTCCCTGAAAATGCTGCGGAAGTGACTGCTAGAAGCACGGCGGTTGGCACCAACAGCTTGGCCGCAGACCACAAAAACGATACGGAACGGATGAATAACGGCGCGTAGTCTAGGGTGAGGTGACGATGCAGGCCCAACAGCGATGGCAAATGAAGAACAGGTAGCTCTGCTAAAGCTCAACGATTGGTTCTCCGACAAATGGAGAAAATGGAGAAAACAGAATCCTGGCATTCAAATCGATCTTAGTGGTGCCAATCTTAGTTCCACTTACCTCAGCCATATCGACCTCACTGGTGCCAATCTCGACTCTGCCAACCTTGCGGATGCCGATCTTAGCAATGCTCAAGTCAATTCTGTAAACTTTGAAAATGCCAATCTCAAAGGTGCTAACCTTAGCGGTGCTAATCTTAGCGGCACTAATTTCGAAAATGCCAATCTCCAAGGTGCTAACTTCCACTCAGCCAATCTCAGTTACGGTCAGCTTAGGAATTCTAATCTTAGCTTTACAAAACTGCGGAATGCTAATCTAAGAAATGCTGATCTCAGTGGGGCTAATCTTAGTAGTGTTAACCTCAAAAAAGTCGATCTTAGTGGTGCAAACCTTACGGGAAGTAACTTAAGAGTTGCTAATCTCAGCTCTGCCAAACTTGTTGGCGCCAATCTTAGTTATGCCGACCTTAGCTATGCTGACCTCAGCTATGCTGACCTTAGAGATGCTAACCTCAGAGCTGCCAATCTTAGGCATGTCAAATTTATAGCGGCTGACCTTACCGCCGCGAACTTAAATACATCTCAAGTCTTATACACCAATTTCTCGCGAGCAACACTTACAGGAGTTTGTATTGCCGACTGGCAAATCGGCAACTCAACTATCCTCACAGAGGTCAAATGCAACTATATTTTTCGCATATATGACTACAGACAGGAGAAATTTTCAGGTCGCCTTCCCGCCGATCCTGAAAGCGTCTTCGCCCCAAGTGAATTTGCCCAAAGATTTCAAATCATTGCTAGTGCTCTAGAAAGCATCGACATCACCTTCACCGAGGGTATTGACTGGCAAGCCTTTTTTCAAGCTTTCCAAGACTTGCGAGCCAGTCGCCCAAATGAAGACATTTCCATTCAAGGCATGGAGCGCAAAGGTCAAGCCTTTATCGTGAGGTTGGAGGTTGAAGCCGAGGCTAATAAAGCCGCCATTGAGACAGAGGTAAAGCAGCGCTACGCCCACCAACTTGCCGCCCTCGAAGCACAGTATGAGGAAAGGCTACGATTGCAGGGGGCACATCTAGAAGACGCACGGCGCACAATTGAATTAGAACGTCAGAGAAATACAGAAATTTTAGGAGTAATTGGCATCGTGGCTCAAAACCAAGGTTCAAAGTACGATATGCGCGGCGCTCAGTTTGCGGGAGGTTTTGCTGAGACCGTCCAAGGTAATCAGAGCGGTGGAATTATCAATAACTATGGTCAAAATGCCGATGATATTGTTCGTCTGCTAACGTCTCTTCGACAATTATCTCAAGCGTTTCCAGAAGATCAAAGAGCAGATATTCTGATGGAGCTAGACGACCTAGAAGGCGATCTGAACAAGCCTGAAAAGCAAGAGCCCAAGCGCATTGGCAAACGTCTACAACGGCTGATTGCAGCAGGGACGGCAGCCGTAACCCTGGCAGGGGGAGCCGCAACCTTTACAGGCAACGTCAACGACTTCACCGCAAACGTGCTTGAGCTAGGAGAAAAAATTGGTTTATCCCGAGACGCGATCCAACCTTAAATGGGCGTTGTAGGGTGCATTCGCAAAGCAATGCACCATTAAGGAACATGGCCCAATCGGTGCATTGCGGCCTCAAAGCAGATCCTGGGGTGGTTTGCTGAGGTTGATGTGCTGCGAATGCACCCTACGCCACGGTGACTGATTCGGGCAGCACCAGACGGTAGCCCATGCCCCGCACGGTCTCGATCGTCCCACTGCCCAGCTTTTTACGCAGATAGCCTACGTAGACATCGACAATGTTAGAGCCGGGGTCATAGTCATAGCCCCAGGCCTGATCAAGCAGCTGCTCACGGCTGAGCACCTGCCCTGGGTGGCGCATAAAGGTCTCGGTGAGAATAAATTCTCGGGCTGAGAGTTCTATGGCTTGCCCGGCCACCTGCACCTGGCGGGTGATCAAATCGAGCACTACGGGGCCGACGGTGAGGGTAGTTTTGGCTGAGTCAGCGGGCGTCTGGGTCGATCGCAGGCGGGCGCGAATGCGGGCCAGCAGCTCTTCAAAGCGAAAGGGTTTGGTGACGTAGTCATCGGCCCCGGCCTCGAGACCAGTGACCTTGTCGTGCAGATCGTCGCGGGCGGTGAGCAAAATGATCGGTTTGCCAAACCCCTGACCGCGCAGCGCCTCTAGCACCGTCATGCCGTCGCGATCGGGCAGGCCCAGATCGAGAATCATCAGGTCAAACTCGCCATCTAGGGCAATGGCGATCGCCATTTCGCCATCCGCCGCGTGGGTGGTGGTAAACCCGTGGGAGCGCAGGCCCTTCTCTAAAAAAGAGACGATGCGAGGCTCATCTTCAACGATTAAGATGCGGCTCATGGATGACTCTCCGGTCGGGGCTTGAGGGGCAAAACCAAGGTAAATGTCGCCCCCTGGTTGGGCTGGCTGGCGAGCTGAATGGTGCCGCCGTGGGCCTGGGCGATCGCCTGCACGATGGCCAAACCCAGTCCAGATCCTTCCGAACGGGCATAGCGGCTCTTGCCCCGCACAAAGCGCTGAAAGATGCGCTCTTGGTCAGCCACATCAACGCCTTCGCCGGTATCGCGCACCCAGATTTTGACCTGGTCGTAGCGGCGGCTAGAACCCAAGGCAATCGTTTCACCCGCGCGGGTGTGCTGGGTGGCGTTTTGTGCCAGATTGACAACTGCCTCGGTCAGGCGCTGGCGATCGCCCACGATCTGGCCATCGCCGACGCTCTCTAGCTGCCAGCGGCGATCGCCCAGGGCGGTGATCTTGGCAAATAGCTCCTCGGTGAACCCCGCCAGATCGATCGGTTCAGGAAACAAGAAGTCGGGCCGCTCGGCCTTGGCCAGCAGCATCAGCTCATCGATAAAGCGGCTCATGCGATCGAGCTCGTCGATCACAATATCCAGGGTTTCCTGCTGCTCTTCGGGGGTGGTGCCCATCAGCTCCAGATGGCCGCGAATGATGGTGATCGGGGTGCGCAGCTCGTGGCCGACGTCGTTGAGCAGCTGCCGCTGGCTGTTGAAGGTGCCCTCAATGCGATCGAGCATGTCGTTGAAGGTGCGGGTCAGCTCGGCAATATCTCCCGCCGACCCATCGAGAGGAATGCGCTCGGTCAGGTTTGACTCGGTAATCGAACGGGCGGTTTGGCTCAGCAGCCGCAGGGGGGCCAGCACCCGGCCCGCCGCAAACCAGGCCAGGGCCGAGGCGATCGCTAGCACCACCAGCGACACCTGAGCAATGATCAGCACCGACTCGGTCACCTCAGCGCGATCGCGGCTGATCATATGGGCCACCACAAACACGCCGGTGCTTTGGCCCGAGGCGGCGATCGGCTCAGCTAAATAGAGCACCGTGCCCGAGAGGGTATTCTCACTGTCTTGGTGGGGTTGGGTTAGGGTGCCCCACTGGCCCATTAACGCGCCTTCGGGTTGCAGCGGCAGGGGCAGAGCGAGGGAGCTGGCCTTATAAAATTCGCCGTCGACAATGGCCAGTAGATACTCGTTATCTTCAGGAATGTTGCGCGACAAAAACACGTCAACAATCGCTTCAATGTCATCGCCAAAGGGCTGCCCCGTATCCGGATTTCTGCCATTGCGCAGCTGCCGAAACTCTTCGACTTCTTGGTAGAGCGACTGCTCCACGCGCTCTTCTAGTCGAGTAAATAAGATCTGCCGCACCGCCAGCACCGAAGCCACGCTCGAAATGGCCATCAGCAGCAGATACCAGATCAAAATGCGGGTGCGGGCCTCCCCCAGCATCTTGGGCCAGCCGTGAACTAACAGTGGGGCGAGATGAGGTTTGAGCCTGGCAAAGTGTTTCAAGGATGGTCGCTCAACACCAGAAACGAATCCCTAGGGACAGATGCGAACCAGGGAAATGGGTTCCTTAAGTATTCCCGATTGTGAAGATTTTTGGGGGGCTTTGTTGCCTTGATAGGTCAAGCGACACCCGTTCCCCGGCTTGCCTCTCCCAAGGAAAGAGGGCTAGGGTGATGGCTTTCGGGCGTCATGTCGCTCCAGCCCCGCTGGTAGAGCTGCGCTCTTGCAGCCTAGCATCGAGAAACCAAGGGGCGAGCCTCGCCCCTTAACTCCTTCTTAGGGTTTACCCTCTACGGTGCCCCCTATAGTGATGGAAAAAGTTGGCGAAGGATTTATCCTTCAAGGTGAGCCAGGGATTTATCCTGGGGTTGCACCTGGTTGACCTTGGAGCGAGCTTTTCATTCTATGACTATTCAAACGGTTTCCACCCAGCCCTTTAGTGACCAAAAGCCCGGCACCTCGGGTCTGCGGAAAAAAGTTAAGGTTTTTCAGCAAGCTAACTATCTAGAAAACTTCGTTCAGTCCATTTTTGACAGCTTGGAGGGCTATCAAAATCAAACCCTGGTGGTGGGTGGCGACGGGCGCTACTACAACCGCAAAGCCATTCAAGTCATTCTTAAGATGGCGGCGGCCAGTGGCTTTGGTCGAGTGCTGGTGGGCCAAGGGGGCATTCTCTCGACCCCGGCGGCCTCCTGCGTGATTCGTAAGCACAACGCCTTTGGCGGCATCATTCTCTCGGCTAGCCACAACCCCGGTGGCCCAGATGAAGATTTTGGCATTAAGTACAACATTGGCAACGGTGGCCCTGCCCCCGAGAGCATCACCGACGCCATCTACGATCGCACCACCACCATCACCGAGTACCGCATTCTCGATGCGGCAGATATTGACCTCGATCGCATCGCTACCCACAGCCTCGGCCCCACTACGGTCGAAGTGATCGACTCGGTCAGCGACTACGGCGCGCTGATGGAAACCCTGTTTGACTTTGGCCAGATCCAGCAGTTGCTCTCTGGTGACTTCCGCTTTTGTATGGATTCGCTGCACGCCGTCACCGGCCCCTACGCCAAGGCCCTGTTTGAGCGCCGACTCAATGCTCCGGCAGGCACCGTAGTCAACGGCGAACCCTTAGAAGACTTTGGCGGTGGCCACCCCGACCCCAACCTCGTCTACGCCCACGACCTAGTGGCGGTAATGTTTGGCGACAATGCGCCGGATTTTGGCGCGGCATCGGATGGAGACGGCGATCGCAACATGGTGCTGGGCAACAATTTCTTTGTCACCCCCAGCGATAGCCTGGCAGTGCTGGCCGCCAACGCCACCCTCGTGCCCGGCTACCGCGACGGCCTGGCCGGAATCGCCCGCTCCATGCCCACCAGCCAAGCCCCCGATCGCGTCGCCGCCAAGCTCGGCATCGACTGCTACGAAACCCCCACCGGCTGGAAGTTTTTTGGCAATTTGCTGGATGCGGGCAAGGCCACCCTCTGCGGCGAAGAGAGCTTCGGCACCGGCTCCAACCACATCCGCGAGAAGGACGGGCTGTGGGCAGTGCTGTTTTGGCTAAATATTCTGGCGGTGAAGGGCCAGTCGGTAGAAGAGATTGTCAAAGAGCACTGGAGCACCTACGGGCGCAACTACTACTCCCGTCACGACTACGAGGGGGTAGAGAGCGATCGCGCCAACACCCTGATCGACAACCTGCGCAGTGCCTTGAGCACCATGCCCGGCCAAAGCTTCGGCCCCTACACCGTTGACTACGCCGACGACTTTGCCTACACCGACCCGGTAGACGGCAGCATTGCCCAAAAGCAGGGGGTGCGGATTGGCTTTACCGATGGCTCGCGCATTGTCTTTCGCCTATCGGGCACGGGCACCTCTGGAGCCACCCTGCGGCTGTACGTGGAGCGCTACGAGGCAGACCCGGCCAAACACAACCAAGATACCCAAGAGGCTCTGGCCGACTTGATTGATCTGGCCGACGAGATTGCCCAGATCAAGACGCTGACAGGCCGCGATCAACCCACAGTGATCACCTAGAACACCAACATAAAACCCAGAGTTCTCCGTACGAATGGAGATTAAGTCAGATCCAACGAGCCGGAGAACCCTGGGATTCACAAATCTGCTTCACTGTCTCAGCAGCCGTAACTCATCATCAGGCTTTGATGATGAGTACTCCTAACGCCTACCGCAACATTTCAGTACAAGGGGTTTTGCCCCACAAGGCAATCCCAATTGCACCTAACCATATCGAATCTGCTCTGTATACCTCGCCCAATAAGCTTCTCAGCTTTTTTGGGGAAGCATTACTTGGCCGTCATCTTAGGCTGGTATAATGCTTAATTGTGCTAAAACAAACGCCGATGTGGCTCAGTGGTAGAGCACTCGATTCGTAATCGAGCGGTCGCGGGTTCAAATCCCGCCATCGGCTTAAGAGCTAGAATGATTGACTGACAAGGGTTACAGGGCGAATTAACACCCTAAAGATAACCTGAGCTTCACCATTTTTGGGTGTAAACATATCCTTCACTTGGGCGTTTTTAGGCAACTTTGGGTGTAAATTGGGTTTAAGAGCAGGTGTACTGTTAGGCATTCACCCGAAACGCCGAAAACGCCTTCTGGCAAGGCTTCTAAAGGAACTGTGAAGGTCATTGCTTCCCATGGCCGTTTGCAATTGCGATTTCGCTATGGCAGTGAGCGTCATTATATTTCAGTGGGGCTCCCCGATACTCCCACAGGCCGGATGGTAGCCCAGCAGAGGGCTAGCCAAATTCAACTAGACATCCTCTCTGGCAACTTTGATACTACCCTGGCAAAGTATAAGACTGCGCCCGCGGAACCGGTGAAGAGCAAACCGACAGCCCCATCTATTCCTGAGCTTTGGGAGAAATTCTGTGAGGTCAAAGAGCCCGTGGTTGCTCCTGGCACTTGGCGGAATGGGTACTGCGTCAACACCTCTCACCTAAAGCGATGTCCCCATAAGCAACTCAAGGATGCTCAAAAGATTTTTGATTGGGCTATGACCCATCTCAACCCCGATCCTGCAAAACGGTTCATTCAGGCGTTGTCATCCTGCTGCCGCTGGGCCAAGCGCAATGACTTGATCGATCAAAACCCCTTTGAAGGGCTTTCAGGAGACATCAAGATTCCCAAGACTTCGGAAGACAGGACGGATATCGATCCGTTTACCCGTGAAGAACGTCAAGCCATTATCAGTGGCTTTGAAAACAATCGGTACTACGCCTACTACTCGCCTGTGGTTCGGTTCTTGTTCTGCACCGGGTGCCGCCCCTCAGAAGCAGCGGGTCTGCAATGGAAGCACATCACCACCGATGACATCATTTTTGACCAAGCCGTGGTGGATTCTGTGCAGGGGCGAGTGCTGAAGGATGGGCTCAAAACGCAACTGAAGCGGAAGTTTCCCATTAATAAGCAACTCCGACAGCTATTGACCGATCATCGACCGCCCCAAGCGAAGCGGAGCAACTTAGTCTTTCCGTCATTCGAGGGGCAGTTTCTAAACTTTCATAATTTTCGCAATCGCGGGTGGTCAGCCGTTCTGGAGGAGCTCGACATTCGCTACCGAAAGCCTTACCAGGCTAGACACACGTTCATCACCCATTGCCTGGAGGAGGGGATCAGTGTGTCGCAGGTTGCCAAATGGGTCGGCAACTCGCCAGAGATCATCATGAAGCACTGCGCGGGTACCCTGGCACGGTTCCAGGTGCCCGAGATTTGACGAGAGTACCTTGCGATGGACAGCTAGGATCTGGCTAACCGACCAAGCTGTTGGTTTGGGTGTAATTAGCCAAGCCATTACACCCAAACCAGCGCCAGATAAACCCCCTTATTCTTGAATACAGGTAGAGGAACTGCTTACGAATCGGGCGGTCATATTTTTGAAAGCCTTACAAAGAAGCAGTCTTAATACCCAGGCCAATTCAAAAATCAATTTTTATCTCAACCTTTATCTCAATGATGTGCCAAAACCTCAGCTTTTAGGCATGTTTGGGCATTTTTGGACACCTTTAGAGAGGTAGACAGTTCGTCCGCAAGTCGAGCTATCGATCGCATATTTTCTGTCTCATTCTGGTGAGCAGAGGCTTAGATGATGGCCTTAGGGCCGGTCTTTGACCATCGCAACCTCTAGCAGCGATAACTTATGTGTCTCCCGATAGCTTCAGCAGTGGATCAGCCCTACCTATAGGTGTTTTGGTGGGGCCTCTGAAATGCCAGCATTGTTTCCGCCGCATCAGGCTACAATTCACTCAAAAGTGCTTCAGTCGAGACGGTTAGTACAGTGAGTAGGACGTCCACCATGCCTAGAAGGCCTTCTGCGTCATCCTCCGACGGCTCTTCCAAAAATAAGCCCAGAGTGCGCTTCATCTTCGAGCCCGATCGCACCTCACCCAACGGCATCACCTACTCCTAGCTGATCCACGACACCTACAACGGCAAGGAGAAAGCGGCCACCGCGACTCGTGCTTTCTGGCTGCCCTTCGCCTACCGGCACTCCGGCAATTACTCCGAGGCCGAGTTGCGCGACCTGGCGCAGCAATCGATTTGGCAGATGGAAGCTCAGATTCAACACCTGCGCGAGGAATTTGAGTTGGGCCTGGCTCGGCCTGATACGACTGAACTGGTGGGAGGCCCAGAGACAGAGAATCTACAGGCTGAGTCCATTAGTGGATTCGCTCTGGCGCAGCCGGTGACGGTGGCCGCTCCAGCTGACCTACTCGACGAGTTCACCGATGCCCTATGAGTGAACCTCTATTGTCGAAGGAGCCCGAAACTGAGAAAGGGCAATTGATGCGCCAGCAGTACCTGGCGTTGGCTAAGGCTTCGCTCAAGGACGCGAAGGACTACGACAGCCTCTACACCCGCTACAGCGACAACCCTACGTCTGCCCAGGGGTTGGATCAGGAGGTGGCTAGAGCCGCGCTACAGACTGGGAAGACTCGCCGACAGGTGATTCAACTACTGGCCCAGGGGCCGTTTACCCAACAGCAGATTTTGGGATTGTCTGAGGAGGAGAAGAAAGAGGCTTTGCCCAAGCTGCTCCAGTACGCTCAGAAGACTGTGGATAGCCTTCAGCAGCAGCGATATCTGGAGTATGCCTGCTCAGTGACAGGGAAAATTCAGAGCTACCCCGATCTCTACCGGGACTATGTGAGCAGCGACCTGGCGGCGATTCAACTTGATCAGAAGGTGACGGCAGCGGCACTGGGCGCTGGGGAATCGGGAGAGGCCGTGGCGGCACTGCTGCACCAAGGGCCGTATGCCCGGTTTCAGCAAGATTTGCAGGGGGTGGCCCCGCCCACGATTGAGCAGTATGCCCGAGGGACGGTGGCTCAGGTGCAGGCAATCCAGGCGCTTCAAGTAGGGCAGCCGCAACGGGGCATACCGCGCTCTAGAGGAATAGACCGTTAGTACCTTGATCCCTGACTGCCTGACACATCTTTATGCCGCCTCCCAGGGTGGTAGTTGGCAGGACAAGGACTGGATTCTAGAGAACCAGATGCGGTCATAAAACTGGGCTTCAGCTTTTTTAGAAGCAAAACAAGGCTCTGGGTCAACGGTGAACAGGGCGATGGGGTAGAGCACCGGACGCCCTTTGTTGACAGCCCCCTTGAGCCAGCGGAGGCCGATTTTGAGATAGCTGATGCCTCGTGTCCAATGGGGGTCAACCAGGGAGAGCAGGCCATCGAGTTGAACCGCCATGCCCTGGGTGGTGCCATAAAGGATGGCGATGGCCGCGACGAGATAGAGGCGTTCGAGGGCATGAGCTGAGCGGATACCCGAGTCTTCTAGTTCAAAGACCCCGGATTTTGAATCGAGGAAAAGCTCTTCAACTCGGAACCGAAGGGCATATTGCCACAGGGTATTGAGGGAGGGTGGCTCATCGGTGATGACAGCCCAGGGTTCCTTGACGCCTTTGACATTGGCCAGCACGAGATTGCAGCGCCAGCGACCGTCAATCCAAAGCCCAACGGTCTCATAGAATCGAGCTTCGCCCTTGGGGGGCCACAGATAGCCCACTTCAATGGGATGACGGCGGGGGCCATGCACCACCACAGCACTGGGTAAGCGCAAACAATAGTACCAGGTGCTCTGGTTCAGCCACGCCAGCAGGTCATGGTTGGCAAACCCTCGGTCGGCTAGCAACATCACATCGGGGTAGGCCTGCAATAGCCGATGGGCCAGCCGCAGCATGGGCAAATACCGTTGGGCACTGACGGTGGCACTGGGATGCTCCAACACCCGCCACAGCAGCGGCACCGCTCGTCCGCAACAGGTCACCGACAGGTGAATCATGCAGTAGCGATTCCACAAAACCGTAGTATCGAGAGCGAGATAGAGCCGCCGTCCTTTCCACTGGTGGATGGCCGCGAGCACCAAGGGCACGTACAGACTTTTGATCCGTACCCGATGATTGCCCATAAAGCGCTGCCACCGTCGTTCGGTGCTTTGCGCCTGACGAGCGCGACTCGGTACATAGGCTTCCCACTCCGGCAGGCTGAGCCGACCACTGCACACCAGCGCTGTCACCATCCACGCCAGCGCTTTGAGGTGCCGCAGGTCGCGGCAATGGCTGTATTGACGCAGCAACGGCATCACTTGATCATAGAGGCAGGTGGTCGCTGACATGGTAAAGACCCTGAGATACGCAATTTTCAGCGTCTCATGTCAGCTCACCTTTTCCCCCTCGCTTCACGAGGTTTCAAGCCTTTCACCCACTTCTGTCAGGCAGTCAGCCTTGATCCTGTTGGAGTATTACTCGTCGAGTTCGCTATTGATGTACTGATCAGCGAAGGCTTCAGCGGCTTCTGGATTCATAACTTTAAGAACACGGACGATTTCCAGAATGGTATCGCCTGTGGGGTCGATCTTGCCGCTGCACCAGCGGTGGACACTGGTGCGGTCAATCCCCAGATTCGCCGCGAACCGATACTGCGTAATGCCGTACTGCTCCAGCACTTGCTTGAGAACGTAGCCTGCTTTGCCCATATCCTCATCATTTCAGAGGATGAGGTGCAAGACGTTGTCTAAAATGCTAACGTTGGCATGTTAGACAACGACTCGATGTACTGGAGGTTACCGATGTTGCTTCCCCAAGGATTTGTTGAATCGGAGGTTGGCGGTGCAGAGCACGACCTTTTGGTCAGTGTTGAGGTTAGGCAAAAGCTGAGCAACTATCCCCGTCCCGACCGAGAGTCGGTGAAGCTTTTGGCGATCGGGTCTCGGGAAGCGATTCAAGCCATGCTTCAGCAGATGCACTTGTGTGGGTTTGCTGAGATCTTCGAGTGGACTGATTTCATGCCAGCGCCTACCCCTGAAAGGCCTCTGCGATGTCAGCCTGGAGAGTTGATGAAAATGCTGGTGAAATATTTTCATCGAACTGATGCTCGATAAAGGGACTATGCCTCAACCAGCTTTTTTGCGTCAGGGGTATCCACTGCCTGGTTAGCTGGTGACGTAGTCCAGTAACCTGGCAGTGACCTTGAGAAACGGACAGCTCCGCTAAGCCAGCCCCAATTGAGAGCGGAGGGTCGAAAGCTGGTGTTTAACCCCTGACTCCATTTGCTGAATGTCGGCGTAGACCTTATCGACATTGGTTTTGGCGGCGGTGCAGTTGGTTTTCATTGCCTGGGTACTGTTTAGGCAAGCCGATAGCTGATCAATGGTTTGCTGGATGGCATTGAGATCAAGCTGTTCTGAGCCGGGCCTTGCCAAGATCTTCATCGAAATCACCTGCGTCGTCGCTACAACCATTGTGGAGCTTCTGCAAACTCCTACCCTTAACCGGTTGATCTGGAGCTGACCGGTGGAAGCATGGCGATCAGCGAATGGATTGGTGCGTTGGCCATTGATTCGGCTGCGGCGGCTGAGAAACTTATTGCGCGAGAGTCTGACAAAACACCCTAAGAATCTGAAAGAAACCGAGCATTAGAACTTACTACACTCAGGTTGAGTCAGACGAGAATTTAATGCGTTATCCATAGGAGATTGCAATGCCTTACGTTACTGTCGGCCAAGAAAATTCTGCAACTATCGATCTCTACTACGAAGATCTTGGGACAGGTCAACCGATTGTACTGATTCATGGATTTCCATTGAACGGACACTCCTGGGAGAAGCAGATTTTGGTGCTGCTGGATGCGGGATACCGAGTAATTACCTACGATCGCCGAGGATTTGGTGCTTCTAGCCAACCCTCACTTGGCTATGACTACGATACCTTTGCGGCAGATTTGAATGTGCTGATGACCAAACTTGACTTGCAGGATGCTGTGCTGGTCGGCTTCTCGATGGGAACAGGTGAAGTCACGCGCTATCTTGGTAAATATGGCTCAGAGCGGGTGCAGAAAGCCGTGCTGATGGCTCCAGTGCCGCCCTTTTTGCTGAAGACCGCTGATAATCCCGAAGGCGTTGATCAAAGCGTTTTCGATGGCATTATGAAAGCGATCGTTGAAGACCGTCCAGCCTACTTTTCTGCATTTTTCAGAGAATTCTTTAATGTGGATGTGCTGCTGGGCGACCGCATCAGTAATGAAGCTATTCAGGCAAGTTGGAATGTGGCAACAGGGGCTTCTGCTAAAGGGACTTTGGATTGTGTACCGTCCTGGCTCACCGATTTCCGTGATGATCTGCCCCGCATTGACGTGCCAACTCTGATTATCCATGGCGATGCTGATCGCATTTTGCCACTTGAGTCCACCGCAGCAAGACTGCCAAAGCTAATTAAAAACAGTGAACTTGTTGTCATTCCTGGCGGGCCGCACGCCATCAACTGGACTCACGCCGACCAAGTCAATCCCGTATTACTGAACTTTCTTCAGCAGGAATAATTAGTGAACCGCTACATTTCTGGCTTATGAAAAAACTCTGTGATTTATTCGTTGAGTTAGGTTCATACGCTAGTTTAGGCAGGGTTTTTCGAATCAGTGGATTAAGTTCTGAGGACAAAGCTGATGGCAAGTACCCAGCAGTGATTTTACCCCTGTTGTCGGCCTCTCGGTCTATGCGTTGACTAAGGGGGCGATCGCCAGTTTTACCCATGGCCTCGCCCGCGATCTGGGGGCTCGCGGCATCACGGTCAACACCATCCAGCCTGGCCCAATCGACACCGACATGAATCCTGTGCAGCTGGAGAGTTTGCCGTAGAGGTGACTAAGATGACTGCCCTCGGTCGCTACGGGCAGGACGACGAGGTGGCTGGCATGGTCTCTTATCTCGCCAGCCCTGAAGCCGCTTTTGTTACGGGCGCGAGCCTCAGAATGGATGGCGGCTTGAGTGCTTGAGCGAGGCGTAGTCGAAAGTAAAATATTGTTTTATATGAGAGTCGAAGCCATGTCACAACAGCTCAAAACAATCACGGATCGTCAGTGCCAAAATGCCCCTGCGCAGTATAGTGATTTAAAGGCTCTTTTTTTAAACTGCACACTCAATAGAACGCCAGTGTTATCCCATACACAAGGAGTTATCGATATTGCCAAAGCTATTTTCGAGGCCAATGGGGTAACCACTCAAGTCATTCGACCTATAGATTATGAGATAGCGGCTGGGCTAGGGTTAGATATGTCACAAACCGATGAGTGGCAGACAGATGAATGGCCCCAGATCCAGAAAGAAATTGATGCCACTGATATCTTAGTGCTGTGTACTTCAGTATGGCTGGGTGAAAAAAGCTCTGTTTGTAACCGAGTTTTAGAGCGAATGTATGGATATACTCACCTTTTGAATGAGAAAGGTCAGTACAGAGATTATGGCAAGGTTGGAGCAACGCTGATCACCGGGAATGAGGATGGTGTTAAACATTGCGCTATGAACATTTTGTTTTCCCTATCGCATATTGGTTATACGATTCCTCCTCAAGCGGATGCAGGCTGGCTAGGCGAAGTAGGCCCTGGTCCTTCCTATTTAGATTCAGGGTCTGGAGGGCCGGAAAACGAATTTACCAATCGCAATACCACCTTTTTAGCTTGGAACTGCATGCATATGGCCAGACTACTCAAAGATAATGGAGGTATTCCTCCTCACGGAAATCAACCTGACGTTTGGGATGCAGGTTGTAAGACAGACTTCAAGAATCCTGAGCATAAACGCTAGCAGGAATAGTTTTCTAGGCATTGCTAAATCGATAGATAATTTGCCCTCATCCCCAATTTAGAACTCTGTTTCTAGGGTGAGGGCAACTTTAGGGCTTCATACTTGTATTCAGGAATGGTTTATTTTGAACGTCAATTGCTTGAGTTCCTCTTGATTCCAGTTGCCTAATCTGGCACCAGCTTCGTAGGTGCTTTGCAGAAACTCTAACAACGTCTGATCGGGTGATTCTGCCTCGCGGACAGCGTCATAGGGCAAGATAAACTCGCCCAATTCTTTACTGTAAAATGCAGCATCGGGACGAATCTTAGCCTCCTTAAACCCATCGGGTTCTGGGTAAGTGTAGGAAAAAAATGCTGGGTATGATAATCCGACTCCGGGCCAGAATCCGGCACTACTGACTTCCTGAGAGTAGGCTTCCTTTGCCACTACGTCCGGTAAATTCGGCACCCCTCCTGGATGCTCCGGAGCCGATCGCCCCGAGAAGCGAGTTACGGCTAAATCAAAACTTCCCCAAAAGAAATGAACGGGGCTGACCTTGCCGGAGAAATGGGAGCGAAATTCTCGAAAGACGCGATCGGACTGTAGCAGCACTCGCCAGAATCGATTGGCATAGTCTGCATCATAGGCAGCATGGGTTTCATCCTGCTCAAATCGAATCGGATCTGGAACTTCGTTCGGTTTGGTGTTTATGGTGATATGAAGATCGAGTGCTTTGAGCGTTTCCATCACGTTTTGGTAGAAATCAGCGACTGAGCGAGGGTAGAGAGCGATCGCCCGTCTTGCCCCTTCGCTGGTTTGAATCAGCAGCTCATGATCAATGAAATCAAAGTCGATTTGAAAGATCCGTCTACCATAGGGAATTGTGGACGTGGTCAGTCCCCGAACGGTTAGATAGAGAGGAGTATGCCAGGAGTGATTAATCCACGGAGTTTGGGCCAATCGGATTTTGCCGATGATTTGAGTCCACATGTGTAGGGTGGCATAGGTATCCTGCCATGCGTCTAGGGGTAAACTCGGCCAAATATCTATTGGGGCAGGCTGATTTGACATCATGATTTCCTCGCGAGTAGAAAGGGGGCGCGTGATCAATAGTTCTTCTTTTGTTCGTCGGCAAAACACCACAGCCATTGTTCTCCCAACTCGGCTGAACTAATCACCGCGTGTCCGCTTTCTTCGTAATGGCGGCGAGCGTGCTGATTTTTAGAAGAGTCGCAGCACAGCATTTTGCCGCAGGTTTGGCAAATTCTTAAATGCACCCAGCGTCCCCCAACTCGCAGGCATTCCTCACAGCGGAATACCGGGTAATTGGCTTTTGAAATCATAGTCTCTAGCGTCAGTTCGTTCAGGTGTTGACAAGGCATGGAAGGCTCCTGTGAATGGGCAAGAGATGTACTGGATTACATGGGATACAGCCATTTGCGAAAGAGTTGAGTGAGGCGTGGCATAATCACGTAGGTCAGCAGGGCAACCGTTAGACCTGTCACCAACAATGTTCTAAGCAATACCGGCAGCCTAGCCAGAAGCGGTACTAGTAAATGATTGAGAATCGATATCGTAACGAACACTGCCAGCCATGTCACGATCGCCATTTTGTAGCGCGGGGGTGGAGTCTTCATCGGCTTGTTAGGAAGCGTAAACCAGGTTTCCAAACCCGTCAGGGTTTGAATGGTTTCAGGCTTTTCAATCAAGGGCTGCAATCGCTATAGCTAGTCCTGCCGCACGCTGGATTCCAGCCAGGTTTTGAGATTGTTGTAATGATTAAATTTGACAATTGCCACATATTCACGATGAGCGCGATCAGAGGGTCGGATCACATTGACCCCCAAATGTCCCTTAAATTGGTGAGCAGCCGTCGCAATTCCGTGCAACCACTCCTCATACCCTTGCTCACGCCCAGGTCGAATGAAATGAGAAATGATGGCGGTTACCTGGTGAGTTTCTGCATCTGTACCCATGGCCAGTGGATCCTGCATTACACATGACCTCAAAAACTCTAGCTGCAATGAAGTGATGATGGTTAATGGGCGATCGCTGGCGATCGCCCCTATTCTATGCACGAAATCATCCAGTGCTGCTGCAATGCCGCAAGTGAACTGGATCACTGAGCAATGACAACATCCACCCAGTTACACACCAGTCATGAGGGGTTCACGATTGGCAGAGCCAGCGTTTGATGTTGTTGCAAGGAGCTGAATTTCCCATGCCAGGGCTACCGCACTAGCACCGCCATGCTCAAGCAGAATCTCTGATACACCCGCAGCTGTTTTTGTACGTGCCCAGTCACGTTGCCATTCAGCTAATACAGCCATCCAGTTGATTGGAACTGCACCTGCCTGAACCATGCGGCGAACCGCCATGTCATGGGCTTCCGCAGTAACACCCCCCGAGGCATCGGTAACGATGAATACGTCATAACCTTCACCCAGGGCCTGAATTGCTGGCATTGCGAGACAGATCTCGGTCCAAAGCGCAGCAAGTATAAGTTGCTTGCGACCACTTTTCTTCACTACATCTGTAACGTTTGGATCTTCCCAGGTATTGATAAAAGTGCGGTTGATCGGTTTTTGATCAGGAAAAACATCCTGTAATCCCTGAATAATATATCCCCCTCTTTCTTCGATTACTGTGGTCAAGATTGTTGGCACATTAAACACTTTTGCCGATTTGGCAAGACCAATAACATTGTTAATGATCATCGTGGGTTCATGGCTGTTCAGGTTAGTGAACTGATAAGGCTGGTGGTCAATCAGTACCAAGATGCTATCTTCTGGACGAAGCAGGCCTTCTAGACCGATTTTTTGAGTATTAGACATTGAACTATCCTATTTGAGCGATTGGTGAATGAAGAATTGCAGAATGAAATAAAAATGCAATTTACTTGCTCGATTTATTTGCAGGGCTGTTTGCACAAATTCAATATAGGTGGTCGCCTTCAAGCTGTCGCCTATAGCAAGTCAAATTTTTTACAGTGCAAATTGATAGAGTAACCATGCCATCGCGGAGTAGAAGGCTGACTCTAACTTAAGTTAGACTCCGAATTTGATCGAAAGTACATTCATATAACCGATCGACCATCAAGGTCTGACTGTAAAATCTGGTAGCAATATCCCACAGCATTGACGCAGGCGACGACCTGTTTGCCCCCCAGATGAGGCGGCTATCACTATGAGCTATTGCCGTGAACCAACGACGACAGACCCTGGCTGCCTCAATGCTCCTGCAATACGGCCCTCCATAAGGTCACCCATGGCTTTTGCTCTGATTAAGGTGCTGAGCCTGACTGCCTGACACAAGTGGGTGAAAGGCTTGAAACGTCGTGACGCGAGGGGAAAAGGTGAGGTGACATGAGACGCTGAAATTTGCGTCATCTCA